>JBBRSG010000121.1:0-18802 GCA_038245615.1 Chloroflexia bacterium
GAAGCAAGCCGCTCGCCAAAATCTCGCTCAGAGATTCCCTCTATGGTCGCCCACTTCCGAATCGCCTCCTCATCATCATCGAGAATTAGATGGCCGCCGAGGCGTGTCGCGACATTTCTGACGATGAGCTCGGCGAAAACGTGGCACCAGTCCGCGACGGCTCCGAATACTCGGTCCATCGCGGCTTTCAACCGTGCGGCATGGCGAGTGCGGGTCTTTTTGGCGTTCAGCTTGCCTTTGAACAGACACTCGAAAGTCCGGGCGATATAAACCAGCGAATTTTTGATGCTGACCGAGCTGGATTCCTCGGTATAGCGGGTCGGAATCGGCACTTCTTCCAGCCGATAGCCCAGAACTACCGCGTCAATTACCATCTGGCTGTCGAAAACAAACTTGTCATCATAGCGATGGTAATCCAGTTCTTCCAGAAAGCGCCGCGTATAAGCTTTCAGGCCGCTATGCAACTCGCTAAAATCGGTCTTTAGCACCAGATTCTCAATTCGGGTGGTAAAAATATTGCCGACATAGCGAAAGAGCGGCATCCCGCCCTGTAATGGCTTGCCGCCCCCGGCAAAGCGAGAACCAAAAGTAAAGTCGGCCCGACCTTCTAAAAGCGGCCTGACCAAATCGGGCAACACTTTCGGGTCGTACTGATAATCAGGATGGAGCAGCACGACAATATCTGCGCCATCCGCCAGCGCCAAATCGTAGCAGGTCTTCTGATTGCCGCCATAACCCCGATTGGCGGTGTGGACTTCGACCCGTAGCCCCAGTTGCCGGGCTACTTCCACCGTCCGGTCAGGGCTGGCATCGTCTACCACAATCACTTCGTCAGCGAACCCGGCGGGAATATCATACAGGGTTTTAGCTAAGGTCACTTCGGCCCGATATGCCGGCATTGTTATCACAATTCTCGGTTTGCGCTCGTTCACCCAAACTCCTTTTCAGCTCTCACCACTATGGTTTCAAAGTCAGGCCTTTTGCGGGTAAATCGCCTTACCTTAACCCCAGAAAAGTTCTAAACCTGAGACTTTCGATTTCAGATTTTCGATTTCAGACTTTAGCTATCCCAAGCTTGCCCAACTGAATATCGTTGCCAATGGCGGCGGGGCAGGTTGGGACTAGAGCTTGCAACCCTGAACCTTCCGAGCGATAAGCCCCAACCACCAGATTATAATCACCCGACGCTAGATTGGCGGGCAATTCAAATGATTGGTCAATTTGAAGCAGTTCGCCGCTTTGCCAGCCGGTAAATGGGCGAGGCGAGCCGGAGGGCAGAGCGGGTGAACTATCGCGCTGGGCGATTACTTTGCCAGTGCTATCCCGCAAATGGGCGAACAACACATAATCACGGGCGAAAGCTGTTCCACCTTGCCAGTAAGTGGTCAGTACCAGATTCTGCCCGGCCCGGAGTGGCAGATTCGCCGGTTTGATGCTCCATCCCAACAACCCGGCCTGTCCTTTGCCGTCCGGGGCGGCAAGATTGCAGCCAGTCAGGGCGTGCTGCGGGGCAGTCGGACGCGGGCGAGGTCGCCACAGGTCTATGCCATCCGGGAAAACCAGCTCATAATTTTCGTTAAGGGTTTGCCAGCCGCGCTCAGTCCAGCGCCGGGCATCGTGTTCCAATAGAATAATCCCAAAGCGGCGGTCCCGCAAATCCTGCAAAAACTGGCGGTCATCCCACTTTCCATTCTGACTTTCCAGCCGCATGTGGTACAAGTTATCGTAGGGGACAGCTCGACCTGCCTTGAGGGCCAGATACATTTCGTCGGTTAAAAGGTCGCCGGGAGCGGCGGCAAGTTGCTTTTCCAGCCCTTGCAGCATTTCGCGCCGGACATTGCCCGGCATACTACCCAGACTAAAATAAGTCCCCGGCGCAGCAAGATTAACAATCTGCCAGATAACCATTCCCCCGGTCAGCAGACTCAGGGCGACCAAAGCCGGACGAAAGTGGACTTTTTCAACTTGACCCAGCGCCCCAACCAATCGCGCCAACCCAAACCCGCTTACTATCAGTAAAGGCGGAAAAACATCCAGTACCAGATTATAATTCCCCTGATATGCTCCAATCGTAAACAGGCTGACAACGGCTACTCCTAGATAAAGCGGAAACATCCAACCGGCAATAACCCGATGCATCGCGGCAAATCGCGCCCGGCTTTTATTAGAAAGCGCCGCTCGCAGTAGCTCATAGCCGCACCATAGTAACGACGCGGCGGTGATTAGGATTAATATCGGGTGGTCGCCCGCCACTCGCCCCAATCGGCGGGCCATATCCTCAAAATTCCACGGGACTAGCTGATAACCGATGATATGATTATAATAGCCTAGTTTAGTGATTAGGTTCAGCAGGGCGAAGGGAACAAGCAGACAGACTCCGGTCAGCAAGGCCAGTTTCCAGCCGCGCCGCCAATCGCGTAACAAAATATAGCCGCAACCGACGGCACTCGCCAGCAACTCGTTTTGCTTGGCGAAAAAGGCCAGGGCCATGAGCGGCGCGGTCAGATAGAGCCACTTGCTATCCTGCCAGCGATAGACCAAGACAATCGCCAAAAGTGCAATCGCAATGGCGACCATATCCTGTTTGTAAAAAGTACTCCAGATATATACCGGCGGCAGATTGAACCATAAAAGGGCCACTACCAGTCCCGCTCCCACCGCATCTAGTCGCTGGACGGCGCTGCGTCGCGCCCAGAGCCAGACGGCATAACCGACCAGCCCGGCTATCGCCAGGGAAGCCACAAAAGAAAGCGCCCGCCCAAAGCCAAACTGAATCCCCCAGATTTTGATACCCAAAGCGTTCAGCCCAAAATAAAGCGTCGGATAGTGCGCAGCAATAAAGCGTTCCGGGATTTTATTGGCGTAGATATTGCGGCCTTGCGAAAGATTCAAGGCGGAACTCAGGTTCAAGCCTTCATCGTAGTCTACCTGATATTGCCAGCCTATTACCTCGAAGGAGTGGCCCAAAAAGGCCAGCAAACCGGGCAAGAGCGCCACTGCCATTATCGCCCAGAAAAATAGTCTCAGCCAGTCCCATTGCGAAAGGCTGCGCCAGTCGTAGTCGGGGATTTTTAGTCTGGTCGGTTTTTTGGACAAAGAAATTACCTCGACCTGCTCCGGGTCAGACCGGCCCGGTTTGGTCGAGGTAGTAAGAGCCTGCGAGCTATTTTTCAAACCAACCTGCTCCACTGCGGTGCGCTATTACTCGACCCGACTGAAAATGAGCGAAACATTATGTCCGCCAAACCCAAAAGAATTGGACATAGCGTGGCGCACCGGCTTCTTTTTGGCGACATTGGGGGTCACATCCAGGTCACAGGCCGGGTCGGGAAATTCATAGTTAATCGTGGGGGGAATAATGCTATCCTGAATCGCTTTGATGCAGAAAACCGCTTCAACTGCCCCTGCCGCCCCCAGCAAATGCCCGGTCATGGACTTGGTAGAGCTGATGCTGACCTCGTAAGCCTGTTTGCCTAACGCCTTTTTGATGGCGGCGGTTTCAGCCTGTTCATTGAGGCCGGAGCTAGTGCCGTGCGCGTTGATATAGTCCAGGTCGGAAGCCGTCAGTCCAGCGTCTTCCATGGCCAGGGTCATAGCGCGGGAAGCGCCTTCGCCGGTTTCTTCGGGCTGAACGATATGGGAGGCATCATCGGTGCTGCCATAGCCGGTCAATTCGGCATAAATGTGCGCCCCACGAGCGCGGGCGTATTCCAGTTCCTCGATAATCAGTACTCCCGCTCCTTCGCCTAGTACAAAGCCATCGCGGTGGGCATCAAAAGGTCGGCTGGCCTTTTGGGGGGCATCGTTGCGGGTGGACATCGCTTTCATGGAGTTGAAGCCCGCCACGCAAATCGGCAAAACCGTCGCCTCGCTGCCGCCGACAATCATTACATCGGCCTCACCTCGCTTGATAATCTCCGAACCTTCGCCAATCGCGTGCGCCCCGGTCGAGCAGGCCGATACCACACAAAAATTTGTACCCCGCGCCCCGTGATAAATCGCAATATGCCCACTGGCGGAGTTCGCCATCATCATCGGCACAAAGAACGGGCTGACCCGGCTCGGCCCTTTTTCATAGAGAATCTTGAAGTTTTCGTAGATGATACCCAATCCACCGATGCCGCTGCCGATAATCACCCCCACCCGGTTGCGGTTCTGGTCGTCAATCACCAGATGGCTATCCTGGATGGCTTCCCGCGCCGCCGCCAAAGCGAACAGGGTATAGCGGTCCATGCGTCGGGCATCCTTGCGGTCAATCTCGTAATCGTCCGGCTTAAAGTTTTTGACCTCAGCGGCAAAGGTCGTGTCAAAGCCAGTGGTATCAAAGTGGGTTATGTAATCCACCCCGCTTTTACCCGCCAGCAGACTTTCCCAGCTGGTCGCCACATCGTTTCCGACCGGACTTATTATTCCCATGCCGGTTATTACCACTCGTCTAGTCAATTTAGTTCACTCCCTGTTGATATTTCTAGCTTGATAACTGGGCCGAGTATAGCATGAGGTAGATTATGCGGCAAATCGGGTCAATTGCTAATTAAGGGGTCCAATCCATGTCTAAATCCAGGGGATAAATCGGGCGCTGCACCTGCTTGAATTCCAGTCGCAAAACATCGGGATTAGACAGACCGGGACTATCTACTTCGATAACCCGACTGGCGATAGGCATAAAAGCCGCCCGGTAATGTACCAGCGACTTGACCACGATAATCTGCTGTTCGGTTGGCTCGATACCTTGACTTTGCAGCATATTCAGGTCGAGCGGCTGATGTTTGTAGGTTGTAACCAGCACCTGCACCGACCCGCCCGACTGCCCGGCAATTTCGAGGACGGCGCATTGCCCCATTTTGCTCAAAACCCCGGTCCCCATTGGCCCGGTATGGATATAATTACCCTCGGTCAGATTGACCACCCTCGCGGTAACGGCTAGAGGCGGGCCGTGAAACGGGTCGGTTTTGCCGCCCAATTCCAGGCTGATAGTTGCCCCGACCCCGGCTTTGTGGGCGATTTGAACCGCTTCCGGGTCGTTAATCGGGGCAACTACCGCCTTTCTCGCCCCCAAACGCAACAGGGCTTCCAACATTACCGTGCCATCGGCGGGCGTACCAGCCCCCGGATTATCGCCCAGGTCAGCCAGAACCACCGGCAACCGGTTGATGCCCCGTGGCTCGGACATCGCCATTTGAATAGCTTCATCTACCGGGATATGTTTGGCTACAAACTGGCTGCGCCGCTCCCAGATATATTGTGCCAACTTTGCGGCGGCAGCCTGAGCCTGGGTCGGGTGGTTATCGGTGGTTACAATAATGGTGAAAGTGGTATGAGGAATATCGGCGAAAGGAAAGCCGGGCAGATAGCTGACGTTCAGCACCCCCCGCTCGGCCTCCACCTCGTGAACCAGATGCTTGAAACTTAGCATTGGTTCGCCATAAGTGTACTGTCGGGTCATATCGGAAAGCAGTGGAATATTGACTATCGCCGGGGTCGGTTTTGCGCCACCCCGTAATATCTGCATCATCAGCTTTCCGCACTCGTAGCCTCGCTCGTAGGGGTCAACGTGGGGATACTCATCGTAGGCTACGCAGATAGTCGCCAGCCCGACCATGGCCGGAGTTATATTACCGTGCAAATCCAGCTCAACGATAATTGGCATCTCCGGCCCGACCAGTTGGCGCACCGCCCGCAGGGTATAGCTTTCGGCATCGTCGTCGTTCTCGGCGACCATCGCCCCGTGCAAATCCAGCAATATCCCGTCTATTCCGCCATTAGCCTGAGCCTGCTTTATCCCGGCTACCAGCTTTTCGGTCAGGGTAATCAGAGCCTCGGCGGTGACAACCCCACCCGGTGCGGTAGCCGCCCAAAAGGTCGGGACGGCTTCAAAGGCGAAATCGCGGGCCGCATCAATATAACCTCCAAGTGCCGATTTCGTGCCGGTCAACCGGTTTAGAATCTCATCACCCTCGATGTGAGTTCGCATAAAGTCGCCCAGGGTGGTCGGCACAATCGAAAAAGTGCTGGTTTCGTGCAAAAGTCCGCCTATCGCTATCCGCATCGTGTCTCCTTTTACAGTGTGCTACCCTACTTATTTAGTGAAAGTTCATTACCATTAGTTTAATGCTTTCACTATTATAGAGTACTCAAGCTCAGGCCGCGACTGCCTCCTTTTCTTTGGCTGTTGCAAGCTCATCTGCCGCCTCGATGGCTTCCTCTTGGGGTTCGCCTTCGAGAGTCACTCGCGGTATCCAGTCGAGGAATTTGGGCATCCACCAATTCCAGTCACCTAATAAACGCATGGTCGCGGGCAACAGGATGCAGCGAATAACAGTTGCGTCCATAAAGACCGCTACCGCCAATCCCAGACCCAGTTGCCGAATCATCATCAGCCGCAGACTGACGAAAACTCCGAAGACCACTACCATAATCAACGCGGCGCTGGTAATCGTGCCACTGGTGACACTGATACCGCGTTCTACCGCTTCACTCGAAGTTACGCCCCGGTCTTTTTCCTCCTTGATGCGGGTCAAGACGAACAGATGGTAGTCCATCGAAAGCCCAAACAAGATGGTAAACAGGAACAGCGGCAACCAGCTTTCGATAACCGGGATTTTATCGAAGCCAATCAAGCTGGCAAACCAACCGTCCTGGAAGACCAGCACTACCGCCCCATATGCCGCTCCCGCCGAAAGCAGGTTCAGGATAATGGCCTTAATTGGAATAATAATCGAGTGGAAAGCTACCAGCAACAACAGGAAGCTCAAGCCCAGCACGAACCCAAAGACCAACGGAGCGGCAGCAGCGTAGTGGTTCACCAGGTCGAGCGAGAAAGCGGTATAGCCGCCCACAAAGACTTCCACCCCGTTCAGGCTCTTGAAGTAAGGTGGGATAATCTCGCTGCGGACTTTTGTCACCAAATCACGGTTGACCTGGCTATCCGGCTCACCCGCCATCACGAATTGCAGTTGGACTACTTTCTGATTGGGGGCGACTCTGGTTTCCACCGGGCCGGACAAACCCTTGACCTGCAAAGCGGCGGCGCTAAACTGCTCTAATGCCGCCTTGACATCAGCCCGGTTAGCTTCATTAGCCTTGACTACCACATTCATGGTCAGAGTCGAACCCTGCGGCCATTTTTCCTCCATCAAAATCGTCGCGTTTCGGTATTCAATCTGCTTGGGCAGACTTTCCAGACTGCTGGTCGTATCACCCAGGTTTAGATGCAATACCGGAACTGCCAGCGCCACCAGCATTGTGACCGAAACCGCCACAAACAGGGCCGGACGGTGCATCACGACTTTCACTATCTTGCCCCAGATGCCGCTACCTTCAGGCCGAGGCCGACCAAAGTAAGGTATCCGCCCAAAATCAATTCCCTTGCCCAGAATCGAGAGGGTCGCGGGCAGAAAAGTCAGGCTGCCGATGACCGAAACCGCCACGACGCAAATCGTTCCAATCGCAATCGAGGTAAAGGTATCGTCGTTGGTGAAAAAGAGACCCGCCAGCGAAATCATGACGGTCAGACCGCTAAAGAAAACGGCGCGTCCGGCGGTGCTGCTGGCAACTTCCAAAGCCGCCATTTTCGAGCGGCCCTTGCGCCGTTCTGCCCGATAGCGGGTCACGACAAACAGAGAATAATCTACCCCTACCGCCAGCCCAATCAGGACGATAACATGGGGGGTCGAACCATTAATCGGAGTAACTACCTGGCTGTAAATCGCCATCAAGCTGAAAGTCGCCAGCAAGGTGGTAATCGCCAGGATAAGCGGAATGACTGCCGCCACCAGCGCCCCGAAAGCCAGCAACAGAATTGCAAAGGTAGCGGGCAAGGTAATGACCACTGAACCTTCCAGGTCGCTATTGACTACTTCCCAAAAATCGGAATTGGTAGAATTCTGGGTATAACCAAAAATCGTAAAATCTTTGTACTGGGTCTTTACTTTATCCAGCACCGGCTTGATTTGTTTGAATTTCTCTTTGGCATCCTCGTAAGCGCCGTTGACCGGGGCGAGAATGCGGGCGGCGCTGCCATCGGGCGAGGCCAGGGCCGGATTTTTGGTAGTATAATAGTCGTAGACCATCCCAAAAACCGGCTTCGACCCGCCATTTTCGCTATAGGTGATGGCTTTGAGTTGCCCGGTAATATCGGTTACAGTGGCCTGATAAGCCGGGTCGGTGATTTTGAGGCTGGGATGGCTCATCACCAAAAGAAGCTGATCCTGGCTGACGTATCCGGCCTCCTTAAAGGCATTTGCCGCGCTCATAGCTTCGAGGGTAGTACCGGAAGAGCTATTATTACCTTCGTATTTTTTAGTGCCAAGTTGAAAAAGGCCAACATAAACCAGGCCCGCAATTAAGGCGAACCACAGGCCAAATACCAGCCATCCATGGCGGGCGCTCCACATGGCGATTTTGACCGTCGCCGGTTTTTTAGCAAGAGGGGTTTTCGGCATCACTAGATTACTCCTGTTTCTTTTCTTGAAATGCGGAATTTTGCAAAGTCCGGCATTGTTTTCGACCAATTAAGATTTTATCTACTGCTCGCGGGCAGCCCAAAGCTATGGCAACCCTTTCGAGGTGGCCTGCGGTAATTTTGCTTGTACTTTAACCTGGTCTGGGAAACTTCAGCGCCGCGACTGACGAACCCAGCGAGTCTGGTAGGTTCATTCTATGCGCCCCGCCCGATTTTGTAATCGGCCTTAGTATGACAAACCCAATACGGCTTTTGTTTCAGGGGGTATTGGTCTAAAGACCTATCTTTGGTAATTTTTAAGCAGGATTTTCGCTTGGCAGGATTTTTTATGATTTAGGGAGAGTTTTGCTAGGCACCAAAACCGAGGTTTATTATAGTTTGGAAAATTTACGTCGTAAATTTTCCAAACTATAATTTCTCCGGGCTTTAGCTCGCTTGCAATCGAGAACTGTATTGTAATAAAGTACACTCAAACTTCTACTGGCACGGCTTGTTCTTCGACGATGGGGGCCAGGTCGGTATCCAGACCATGCTGCATAAAATATTCCTGGGAGTTGAACGGCGCTTCGCCTTCGGCAGCCGCGAGGCGCTGATAAGTCCCATCGGGCAGCAACAGGCGAGCTTTGGCAGTGTCCTTCAGGTAGGTTGCCAGCACCGTATCAATCACGTAACGTTTGAGGTGCAAATCCTCAATCGGGAAAAGAGTTTCTACTCGCCGATCCAGGTTGCGCTGCATCAGGTCGGCACTACCCAGATAGACCTCCTCATTTTCGCCCCCATTGCGGAAGTAATAGACCCGGCTATGTTCCAGAAAACGCCCGACAATGCTGATAACCCTTATATTTTCACTTTTGCCGGATAGCCCTGGCACCAGGCTACTACTGCCCCGCACAATCAAATCAATTTTTACTCCGGCCTGGGCCGCCAGATAGAGCGCATCAATACAATCGAAATCCACTAAAGCATTAACTTTGAATATCAGGCGACCTTCCCGGCCTTCGCGGGCGTGCTGAGTTTCGCGGGCGATACGCTCCATTATCCCCTGCCGGATGCCCAGCGGCGAAACCAGCAATTTGCGGTAAGGGGCTTGCACCGCATAGCCAGTCAGGGTATTAAAAAGCATGGTGGCATCCGCCCCCAGTGCCGCCCGGCTGGTGAATAACCCCAGGTCGGTATAAAGCGAGGCAGTTTTGGCGTTATAGTTGCCCGTTCCCAGATGGACATAGCGCCGAATACCGTCCGGCTCTTTGCGGACGACCAGGGCAATTTTACAGTGGGTTTTTAGCTCGATTTTGCCATAGACCACGTGCGCCCCGGCTTTTTCCAACGCTCTGGCCCACTCTATGTTATTTTCCTCATCGAAACGGGCCTTGAGTTCGACCAGCACCGAAACCTGCTTGCCGTTAGTAGCGGCTTGAGCCAATGCCTCGACAATCGGCGAATTGCTGCCGACCCGATAGATGGTCTGCTTGATTGCCAGCACTTCCGGGTCATTAGCCGCCGCCTGAATGAACTCGACCACCGGAGCAAAAGTATCATAGGGATGATGGAGTAGCACATCGTGGGCGCGGATAACCTTGAAAATATTGGTGGCGTTTTGCAAAGCCCCTGGCATCCGGGGACGGAAGGGGGGGTCTTTGAGTTGCGGCCCATCCAGGCCGTAAAGCTGCATCACATCGGATAAACCCAGAGTGCCGTCAGTCGGATAGACCTCGCTGGCCTCAATTTCGAGATTAGTCGCCAACAAATCGCGCAGATGCTGCGGCATTTTGCTGCCTACTTGCAAGCAAACCACCGACCCAAACCGACGGCGGTTGATGCTATCCTGAATGGTTTGCAGCAGGTCGCCCGCTTCGTCCTCCCGGATTTCCAAATCCACATCTCGAATGACCCGAAAAGGATAGCTCTTGGTCACTTTCATGCCGGGGAAAAGCGGGCCAAGATTGGCGGCGATGACCTGTTCCAGCCACACAAAATGACGTTGCCGCCCGCTTAGAGCTTCTTCCGGCGGGCTTTCCACCGAAATCAGGCGCGGCAAAACTCCCGGTATTTTGAGGCGGGCGAAATGGTCGCCATCTTTTGCCCCACGCACCACTACCGCCAGGTTAAGACTCAAGTTAGAGATATGTGGAAAAGGATGACCGGGGTCAACCGCCAGGGGAGTTAAGACCGGGAAAATCTCCCGCTCGAAATACTGACGGAGCTTGGTTTTCTGGATTTCGCTTAAATCAGCATAATTATGAACATGAATGCCGCCCTGTTTTAGTCGCCCCAACAAGACCTCTTTCCAGACGCGGTTGGCAATTTCGGTCTGGCTCTGCACCTTACTCCGAATGATTTCCAGTTGCTCTTCCGGGGTCAGGCCGTCCTCGCTTGGTTCAGTAAAGCCCGAATCTACTTGCTCCCGCAGACCCGATACCCGAATCATAAAAAACTCGTCCTGATTGGAATTATAAATCGAGAGAAATTTGACCCGCTCCAAAAGCGGATTCCGCTCGTCCATGGCCTCTTCCAGCACCCGCCAGTTGAATTCCAGCCAGTTTATTTCGCGGTTAAAATACGCCCCGGCGGGGCGTTTAGGAATATTCGGGCGCGGTTCTTCGCTGACCTGTCTGATCACTTTTTTATCTTTTTCGCCCCGATGATGCTTATTTTTAATCTCCGCCATATGCTCCTCTTTTGTCTTTTAGCAGTGGTCAGTGGTCAGAAAGTGCTGAGTGTTAAGTAATAAAATTTACGATTTACGATTAGAGAACTCAAAGCTCAAAACTATTCACTGACCACTTTCCTACTGACCCCTGACCACTGCTTAAACCAATTCCCAATTGGGCCGAATGTCCAGCCCCCAATTTCCGGCGGTTTCCGAGGCCGTCGGTTGGGTAATAAACTTGAAATAGGCTGCGGCGGCGACCATTGCCGCATTGTCGGTACAGAAAACTGGCGGTGGAAAGGTAGCCACAAGGCCGACTTTCGCCGCTTGCTCACTCAAGGCGGTTCGCAGGGCCTGGTTAGCCGCTACCCCACCTGCAATCACTATCTGCCTGGCATTGTATTCGTGAGCGGCCTGAGCCGTTTTGACCGCCAGCACCTCAACTACCGCTTTTTGGAAGCCTGCCGCGATGTCGGCGACGGGGAAGGGGCGTAGGGCAGAGACCGGAGGTCGAGGGTCGGGGATTGAGACCGACTTCGCTTTTTTCTGTTCCGCTGCGCTCGAAAAAGGGGCGGGTTTGGGGGGCGCAGGACGATATTCCTCGACTTTACGTAAGACGGAGGTTTTGAGGCCGCTAAAGCTGAAATCATAAGCGCCCTTGAGGGTAGCGCGGGGAAAGGGGAAAAGCGCCGCGTTGCCATCCAGAGCGGCTTTTTCGACCAATGGCCCACCCGGATAGCCCAGACCCAGCACCCGCGCCACTTTGTCATAGGCTTCTCCGGCGGCATCATCCTGGGTCTTGCCCAACAAACGATACTGCCCGTGCTGCTCAATCAGCACTATCTCGGTGTGTCCCCCCGATACAATCAGGGCCACCAACGGGAATTGCGGGGCGGGCGGCTCGACCCCACCTTCCAGGACGGCGGGTATCAGCCAGTTGGCATAGATATGCGACTCCAGGTGGTTGACCCCCAGGAGCGGTTTTTGGCGGGCAAAGGCAATCGCCTTGCCTGCGTTCACCCCGACCAACAGCGCTCCCGCCAGTCCCGGCCCATTGGTTACGGCGACGGCATCAATTTGCGCCCAATCCAGCCCAGCAGTTTTCAGAACCTCTTGCAATACCGGCGCGATATAAAGAATATGTTGACGGCTGGCGATTTCCGGCACAACCCCGCCATATTTTTGGTGAATATCAATCTGGGAAGCGATAACGCTCGCCAAGACGTGCCGACCATCCCGGACAATCGCGGCGCTGGTTTCATCACAGCTAGTTTCAATTGCTAATATATTCATAAAGCCCAATCTCACCAAAAATAGATAGAATGTTACTGACCAACTCAGCTAAATTATAGCACACGGCTAATCTCAATCTGAAACCTGAAATCTGAAATCTGAAATCGTCTATCCCCCTCATTCTTCAGTCCTGCATTTCCCCCAAGCCATTACATCCTGTAAATCCTGTCTCTCCCTGTAAAAATTTCCTGCCTCCATAATTCAAAACTCAAAACTATTCCCCTACCGTACCGGCGGCAACAACACCAATTGCCGTTCAGTGAAAAGATTTACTTCGCTCAGTTTATCGCCGTCCAGACTAAATTCGTAGAGCCGCGAGAGGCCGACCAACGGGAAGTCTTTGGGATTAGCCGGATTGTTGCGCCGCAAGGTGATAAAAGCGGCCCACTCACCATTCCCGGCGGCGGGAAAGGTCTCCGCCCCGATACCTACCCCGGCCCCGTCCACCGTCGCCAGCAATTTGCGGCCCAGCGGGTCGAACTCAAATTGCACTGTCCGGGCGCGGGATTGACCTTCCAGAGCAATCGAGTAAGTCCCAAAGTGACCGCCGGGATGAGTTCCCCAGGGACGGCGATAAATATCGAGGGTCATTATATAACTCGCGCCTTCTTTATCGCTGAGGGGCGGAGTCCATACCGTAAAACTGCTGTTGAGCCGATTATCGCTACGAGTGCTGCTGGCCTTGAGCAGCACCGCCCCCGGCATCGGCGCGAGACCAAGACTTAGGGTCGGGTCATAGGCTACCACTTCCAGCCGGTTCAAAACGACATTTTGACCGGGGGCGAGTTCGAGCCGGATTTGCTGGTCTGACGGCAATTTTGGACTGCGCCAGCGCGACAGACCGCCCGGTAACTCGACCGTAATCCCGTTCAAGCGGACGGTTTGGGCCTCGAAGCTACCCAGCAATAGATTGACCTGCACATCTCCGGCTACATTACTATAGGAGCTAATTTTTTGACCATTAAATTTTAGCCCATCTTTTTCAATTTTTAGGTCAAGCGAACCAGTCAGGCGATTATAAGCCGCCAACGCCGGGTCACGGGCCAGGTCATAGACCGCCAGCAGTTTGCTATTCCGGCGGTAGAACTTGAGGCCATAGCCGCTCCAGACCACTTCACCGGGACTAAACCCATAGAGAGTGGGGTCTTCATCGGCGGCGAAAAGCCCGGCGAAAACCGGCTTGCCAGTCGGGGGCGAATTCAGATAGCGATAGCCCGCCCGGTCTGCCCCATACAGGGCGTGACCATCACGCCGCAACATCGCCTGAAAAAGCTCGATTAAAGCCGGTTGAGTACGGCGGTAGTCGCTCACGATGACCTCTGCCCCGGCTGCCAGTCCAGCATAAGCCTGACGAATCCAGGGATTAGCCGCCAACTCGTAGACCTTGATGCGGTCTTTCGGAAAATCCTTGACCAGCTTTACTTCTGGGGTCTGAGCCAGACGCGCTTCGATTTTTTGCCACTCGGCAGGCGAAAGTGGGGTATTTTCGTCCTCCAGATGATAAACCAACCAGCGTACCCCAATCCCCTGAAAGGCGGCAAGGCTTTCTTTAGAGGGAAATTGCTTCGACAGGTCGGCGACATCCTGCATCACCGGCGGCAGATAGCCCGACAGCCCGTTGACCGTCGGCTGCCAATGAAAAGTGGTGTAGTAATCCCGAATAGACGGCCCGTTCTTGACATCGGGCGGCGGCGGTAATTCCAGCGCGACCCCCGCCTGAGCCGGTTCAGCCAACCAACGATAGACTTCGGGCGGGTTGGGCAGAATGTTGGGGTTGATATAAGTCACCTCGGCCCGGTATTCCCAAAAAGCCCCGAACAGGAGAAGAGTAAGGATGAAGACGGAAGAAACAGCCATCAATCGAGTTGACGAAAATAGCGACATTAAAGCCGAAGCCGACGTTTTTGACCTCTGCCCCCCGTCTTCCGTCTTCCGTCTTCTGTCTTCCGTCTTTTCAAAGAGCCAGGCCGCCCCAATTCCGGCCAGTATCGCCAGCCCGAACAGAACGAATGCCCCATAGCGCATCGCCGCCCGCAGCCCGACCCAACCCGGAAAGTAAAGATAGAAGAAGCGATAAGGGCCGGGAATATCCAGCCCCCGCAGATGCAAAGTCCAGCCCAGGCTCATCAGAACCGAAAAGACCACAATTATCGAGAAAACCCAGGTTGGGAAAACTAAATGTTTAGATTGGCGGCTTTCATTAGCCCCTTCCCCAATTGTCTTCCGTCTTCCGCCCTCCACCTTCCGCCTTCCCAAAAGCCTTAGCCCCAGCGGGCCAAGCACCGCCAGGGCGCTAAAGAGATAAGCCAGTGCGCCGGGGAATAGCGCCCGCTCGCCGCCCGACCCCGAAAAACGCGATAGAGTGCTACCCCAAAAGAGGTTATTTTCGGTTACGCCCAGGTAAAAGCGGTAATTAGCCGAAAACTGCTCGACCTCACGTGGAGTGCGCTCAACCTGTTGGTCGTTGACCAGAGCCAGGTAGGGCAGCAGGGTCGGCACAATGAAAATCGCCGCAAGCAGGGCCGAGGCCAGCAGCTTTAGCAATAGGGCCGGACGCGGAAACCGACGGCGGGCAATATAAAACCCCAGCAAATATAGGCCTAGCACCGGGATAATATAGAAAAAGAAATAAAAACTGGACAGGGCGTTCAGGACAAAAAACCCGGCAAAAGCCAGAGTATTACCCCAACCGCCTTTTAGTTGCCTACCCAAGCGGCTCGCTTCGTCCTGATTGAGCATTCGGCGCAGGAACAAAAAACAAAAAGGAATCCACTGGGTCGAGAGAATATTTAACTGGGAAATTCGCCCGACTTTATATGATGCAAACGCGAAAATCATTCCGGCGAAAAGCCCGGCGGCGCGACTGCCGGTGATTTCCTTGACCAGTAAATAAGTTCCCCAACCGCTCAGAATAAACGAAAAGAGGGTCAAGAGACCATATTCCAGCACCAAATTGCCGGTCAAAAGGTAAATCGGTAAGCCCTGCAAGGTCTGGGCCAAAAGGTGGTCAGAATAGGCTAGAGTATTGAGGTAGGGATAGAAGATATTACCGTTAAAGAGATTGGCGGGGTCAGTGGTCAGGCTGTGGCTGGCCCAGCCGATAGACCAAATTTGTTGCAGGGCATCGCCTTCGTTGGGGGTGGAAACCGCCAGATGCCCCGAAAGCGGCCACAACATGACCAGCGAAATTAGCCCGAAAAAAAGCAGAGCTGCCAGGTCGAGCGCCCAACCGGGCAGCCTTCCGGCCCGGCCCGGCCCGACTACCAGTGGTTTATCAATAATGGTGGGTTCGCTCATTCTAATTAAAGTTTAGCTTTGAGGCGTTTGACCATGGCGGCAGCGTTATTAGCTTTGACATCGCCGACAGTATGCAAAATTTCGCGGTAGGTGTCCAGGGCTTCGATAGCCTCCGGTATCTGCCCGGTCTTCTCGTAGGCGACCCCCAAATTGGCAAAGGTATCCGCCACCGCCACCAAATCGCCCCCGGCGCTTTTGGCAAGTTCCAGCGCCCGAAGATAGTGCGGAATGGCTTGAGCCGCCCGACCATTATTTGAAAGCAATACTCCCAGAGTGGACAAGGCCGAAAACGCGGTATCAAAGTCGGCGGTATCCAGGGCAAAAGGAGCGGCCTCGGCAAAATAAGTTACGGCTTCCGGCTCACGCTTGGACCAGGCACAGGCAAACCCCAGCGAAAGTAGTAAAACTCCGGCACTCTCGCGGTCATTAATCGCCCGCGCTACTACTAGAGCCTGTTCAAAAGCCTCTATCGCCAGCCCGACCTGGGCAATATTGGCATTCTTGAGGCCAATCTGTTGCAAGGTTAGCCCTCGATTATACAGAGCCTCAAGTTCTTTATCGGGAACGCCGGATAGCTGGTAATAGCGGGCCGCTTCGCCAAAAGCTTCCAGCGAGCGTTCCAAATCTTTGCCTTTGCCATAGGCTTTGGCGATACCCATCCAGCACCGGGCCTGACCGCGCACGTCTGCGGCGGAAGCAAAAAGCACCTCAGCCGCCTGAAAAGCGGCCACCGCTAGGGCGCTTTCGCCTTTGGCCTGATGGGTCTTGGCCTGGTTCAAAAGTTGTTCGGTTTGCGACTTTATATCTTGTATATTCTTCATAATCGCCATTATAAACCAACCGGCGGTTACTCTCAAACGTGGCACTTTGAGAAATGCGATTTAACAGGGATAGACAGGAATTACAGGAGTTTATAATTTTAGGACTTTCGCTGGCAAATTGGTGCAACCCCGGAAAAGTTAAATATTTGCTAACCCAACAAAATTTGATTGAACTAAAGCCCTAAATCTATCCTGTCTATCCTGTCTATCCTGTACATCCCTGTTAAATTACATTTGGAGAACTTGCTGACTGAATGGCGAAATGGCAGGCGGCTTGCTGTCCATTCGGGAAAGTGACCAGGGGCGGGACTTTCACCCGGCAAATATCCTGGACTAGGGGGCAACGGGTATGAAAGCGGCAGCCGGACGGTACATTCAGGGGCGAAGGTATATCGCCTTTGAGCGGTTGGCGGGGATGCTGGCGAGCTTTGGTCGGGTCAGCCAGGGGAGTTGCCGCCAACAGGATGCGGGTGTAGGGGTGGGCCGGTTGCCCAAAGACCGCCGCCACCGGGCCTTCTTCGACCAATGCTCCTAAATACATCACCAATACCCGACTGGCAACCGCCCGGACTACCCCTAAGTCGTGGGTGATAAAAAGATAGGCCAACCCTTCATCTTTTTGCAAACCCAGCATCAGCTTGAGAATTTGCGCCCGCACTGACACATCCAGGGCCGAAACCGGCTCATCGGCTACCACGAAACGCGGTTTGGAAGCAATCGCCCGCGCCAACCCGATACGCTGGCGCTGCCCGCCGCTCAACTCGTGGGGATAGCGCCGATAGTAAACCGCCGGGTCCAGCCCGACCCGCTCTAACAAAATCGCGGCTTCCGCCTGAGCCTTATAGCGCTCAAAGTGCCGATTATAGCGCAACGGCACTTCCAGACTTGCCCCGACTGTCCGGCGCGGGTTCAGCGACGAACCGCCATCCTGAAAAACGACCTGGACCTCGGCCCGAAAACGCTTTTTGGCTGTTCCGGTAAGATTGGCAATATCCTGGCCTTGATACAAAATCTGTCCGGCGGAAGGCCCCGCCAGCCCCAATAATAAGCGCCCCAAAGTGGATTTGCCCGACCCCGACTCGCCGACTAACGCTACCGTTTCCCCTTCGGCAACCCCTAGCGAAACCCGGTCTACCGCCCGCAAAGTCGCCCGACCGGTCAGCAGCCCGCCCTTGACCCTAAAATCTTTGACCAGTTCGCGGCCCTCGATTAACATTTTCAGTCCCCCAGATTTTCCCAGACTGGGTACGAAACGGCTTTAGCGCTATTCCAGCAGGCTACTTCGCCGCCGTCTTCCTCAATTAGTTCAGGTCGCTTGAGGCAAATCTCACTCGCCAACGGACAGCGCGTCCGAAAGGCACAGCCTTCGGGCAGAGCCGCCAGATTGGGGACGGTTCCCGGTATCGAAAAAAGCTCCTGAATAGCGGCCTCGGCGCTGAGGGTACTACGCAAAAGCCCCTGGGTATACGGATGGCGCGGGCGGTTGAAAAGGGCATCAGTGGTGTTCGATTCGACGATACGCCCGGCGTACATAACATAAACCCGGTCACAGACTTCCGCCACGATACCTAAATCGTGAGTGATAAGCAAAATCGCCAACCCCGTATCCCGTCGCAACTGTTCCAGCAGCGCCAGAATTTGAGCCTGTACCGTTACATCCAGAGCGGTAGTCGGTTCGTCGGCAATCAGCAAGCCGGGCTGACAGGCAATCGCCCCGGCAATCAGCACTCGCTGACGCTGCCCACCCGAAAGCTGGTGAGGATAGCGCCGGGTCAGAGTGTCGGCATCCGGCAAACCCATGGCCGAAAGCAGTTCCGGGACGCGCCGGGCCACCTCCGCCCGCCGTTGATGGACTAACAACGGTTCACCGACCTGCTTGCCAATCGGCATTAGCGGGTCAAGAAAGCTGGACGGGTCTTGGAAAATCATCGAAAGCCGCTCCCCGCGCATCCGGCGTAATTCCTCTGGCTTGAGAGTTCGCAGGTCGCGGCCCTCAAATAGAATCTGTCCGCCGGTAACTCGCGCCGCCCGCGTCGGGAAAAGTTGCAGCAAGGAAAAAGCGGTCATAGACTTGCCCGACCCAGATTCGCCGACCAGTCCCACGATTTCGCCCGGCGCTATATGCAGCGAAACCTCGTCCACCACCCGAATCGGCCCGCGACGGCTACCTAACTCCGTCACCAACTTTTTCACTTCAAGTATCGGACCAGGCATGGATGGTTTCCTTTTCGCAGTGGTCAGTGGTCAGTGGTCAGAAAAGTCCTGAGTGTTGAGTAA
>JBBRSG010000122.1:0-18296 GCA_038245615.1 Chloroflexia bacterium
AAAACTCCCGTTGCCGAATAATTTTACCGTTCTCAATGGTGTAAATATGTACCCATTCGGTTTCCCAATGTTTGCCGGTAGCTTTGACCCGCACTTTCTCAAAACCAAGCACTACTAAAGCGTTACCCATCTCAACAAACTCGTGTTGCCCGAATTCAAGCACCTCCACCAATTCTTCGGCTAAAACAAAATAAGCCACTACCGCTTGACTGCCGCTTTTAACCCCAGCTAAGGGGTTATCAGGGGACGTACCCACCGATAGCCAATCTACATTTTCTGCCAGAAAATCTTTTTTCAAACTTATCATATCGCCTTGTCCGATGGTAGCATACATATTCTTTATAAATTCGGTATTACTCAAAATCTTCTCCTTCTACCAATTTCTAAAAATCGTTTTTCCGGCTAAAACCACTATTACTACATGGTCTGTCCGGTGGGACGAATGATGATTTCATTCACGTCAATATGGGGTGGTTGGAGAGCGGCATACAAAATCGCCTGGGCGACATCATCGCTACTAAGCATAGGCATATCGGACAGTTCATCAGGATTACCAAACCTGGTAGCGACCCGCCCCGGTTGTACTACTGTAACCCGCACCCCTGTCCCGATTAGTTCTTTGCGAATAGCTTCGCCCAAACCGTCCACCGCCAGCTTTGTGGCGGAATAAAGCTCACCGGGCAAAGCCACCCGCCCCACTACCGAGCCGGTAAACAATAAATGCCCCGTAGTTTTGATTAGTTCCGGCAGAACCGCCCGGGCCGTTAAAGCGTTACCGTAAACATTGGTCAAAACCATTTCCCGCCACTCGTCGGGGGTAGCTTCTTCCTTAAAAAAGCTAAACGAACCTTTTAAGATAGCGGCATTGGACAACACCACGTCTATCCGACCAAACTGCTGTAGGGTAGCCTCTACCATTACCTGTTGGGCTTGCCAACTGGTAGTATCACAGCGTACTGCTAAAGCTTTTTCAGAGCCACCTAATTCACTGGCAAGCTTATTAATAATTTCCACCGAGCGTGCCGCCAGCACTACCCGAAACCCGGTATTTGCCGCCTGTCGTGCGACTGCCCCACCGATGCCGCTAGACGCTCCGACTATCAAAAATACTTTACCTTCGCCTGAAAGTGGCATAATTTACTCCTAAAACTTTACAATAAAATTTGCTAATCTGTCTATTAATCCCCGCTCACGGCAACCTTAGTGATTTGTAGGATTAATAAAGTGGGTGTAGTCAAGTGTTCGCACTTTCTCCGGCTGAATCTGAAAAAAGAAATTAGGGTTAGCCGCTGGTTCACTCACCGGCTCAGGTTCTCTACCAACATATTTAAGCCAAAGCCTGCGCCGTAGAGTTAGTTTAGGGTCTTCTACCCGTCCGACTACTTTGCCTCTTACCTCAAGATAGCGCAAATGATTGTTCTCAGTCATAATCGCTACAGCTACTTGCGGATGTAGCGCAATGTTGCGGGTTTTCAAATTGTTTTCAGAGCTAGAAAATAAAATATAATCACCTTCATTTAGAAACCAAATCGGAGTAACCACTGGGTTGCCTCCTTTAGCGATAGTAGCCAGCACACCGAAAGCGCGACCTTTATCCATAATTAAGTCAAGAAAACCCTCTGGTATCCCTTGCATAAACAATCCTCCTTCTTATGGAGAAGATAGTCCTATAAGTAATTTCAGCTTTTAACTTCCCTTCGCGTCCCTCAAAATTGACAAATAATTAAATAAAAAAGGGTATTTCATGCTACTTAACCAGACTAACCGCTAAACCGTCCACGTTTCCCCGAATAAGTGGCATAATAAGCGACTCTAAGCGGGGGTGAGCGGCTAAATTCTGGTTAAAGCGGGCAGTCGCAGCATAATCATCGCTGCCTTTCAAGTTGGCATTTATGACTGCGCCATTCCAAATAACATTGTCAGTTAGAATAAGGCTACCGGGACGGGCAAGTTTGATTGCCCACTCTACATAATTAGCGTTATTCGGTTTATCAGCATCAATAAAAAACATATCAAAAGGGGCTTCGCCCCCCGCTTCAATTTGGGGTAATAAATCTAAAGCCGCCCCTTGTCTTATCTCTACCTTTTCACCTAATCCGGCTAACCGCACATTTTCACGGGCAACTTGGACGTGTTTCGGACTATATTCCAAAGAAATTAGTTTGCCCCCTTCCGGTAGAGCCTTCGCCAGCCAAATGGTACTGTAGCCGCCTAACGCCCCAAATTCTAAAATCTTGGTTGCCCCGCAAAGTTTAGCTAACAAATATAAGAGTTTGCCTTCGTTGGGCGAAATGCTCCAATCTGGTAAACCGTGACGAGCCATATTCTCAAACACAAAGTTCAAATCTACCGCATTCGGACAGAATAAATCCATTATATAACGGTCTATTTGCTGGTTCAAATTTGGCATATTTAAGTCATTTTCCTTTACTAAATTGACAAAATAGCAATGTTGCGTTCACCGATTTTTTGATGAGTAATTTGATGAGTAAAATGAAGTCTTACAATCAGTCAGGTTCAAACACTATTATTAGTTTAGCTTAGAACGAGGGAAGGAAGAATGGAGAAATTTAGGAAAAGGATGTCATTTTTTAAGCCACTGTTGACGGTAACTTTGAGGGGCAAGCTGTTCTGCCTTTTTGAAAAGCTTACTAAAATGGTAAGGGTCGGCATAACCGAGCGTTGTCGCTATCTCTTTGACTGACATTTCAGTAAATTGTAAATAGCGTTTGGCTTCTAATAGATTACGTTCTAAAATCAGCCTTTTAGCGGTTTTACCGACAATTTGGTGTAGTAATTTAGAAAATTGAGCAGGGGTTAAATTAACTTCTTTGGCATAAAATCCCACGTCATGTTGGATTCGGAAATGCTCCTCTAGCAGAACAGTAAACTGTCGGTAAATTTGGTAGTTAGCCATCTCAAACTGGGTGTTGTGAGCCTTAGTCAAGCGGCTGTACCGTTCTGCCTTAACCAATAAAGCGGTCAGAAAATGACGAAGAACAGTAAATTTACCAAAACTGGCTTCTTTTAGATATTCAGAGACCAGTAATTTAAGAAGCTGTTCAAAATCTTGTGCTTCTGATTCTGGCACTGAAATAGTGTTATTAATAGTACCGGGGTCAAACAAGCGGGTTAAAATTTGAGTTTCTTCTTTTAGAAAATCATCGGTAAAGCGGATGTAATAACCGTTTGTACCAAAAGCTTCCTCCATCTTATGTACTTGACCGCGCCCCACTAAAGCCAAATCCAAAGGGGTTAGACTATATCGGACACCATCAATAATATGTGTGCCATAGCCCGACTTAATCCAAATAAGCTCTTGAAAATTGTGGCGGTGCGAAGGATAATCAGTGATAGCTACAAATTCATCTATAATTTCATCAACCAAAATAGAGGAGGGACGGTCTTCCTCTATATTAATATAATCAATCGGTGATGCTGAAGCCATAGTTTAAGCCGTTCCAGTGCTTGCGGCAAGTTGTCAGGCAAAGCACCCTGACGTGCCAGTTCGGTTTTATATTCAAATCCGGCCTGTAGCTCTTTACTAGGAGACCAAGCAAAAGCGGAGGAGATTTTTAAGAAAATTTGTTTATCTCGGCCTTTTTTTCTTCTGCTGAGCCGGTTTCAGCCTGAAGTTTCATCCCTAGATACCATCTTTGAAAACTAGCCTCTAACTCATCATTTAACACTTTAGTTCGTACCTGTAAATGCTCTTTTTGCTAACTCAACTACTGGATTTTTTCCAGCGTCCAAATCCTGAAGGTTTCAAATTTTAGAGATTGTCCGCCCATACGACTATTCCTGGTTCCCTTTGTAACACTTAAGATTAGGCCGGGAGGGCCGACAGAGGTGGCTCTACAGTGGTTTCTTTTACGTTTCTCAGGACCAGTGCCATCACTCCCACGCCTATTAGTCCGATAATAGGGAACATTATAAAGTCGGCTACCACCATAGCTACTCCCTGAGTAGCCTGGGTAGCTAAAGATTGAGCAGTTTGAGTAGCTGATACATCTGGCGTAGCAGTTGGTGGCGCGAGAGTAGCAGTTGGACGAGGTGTGGCAGTAGGTAAAGCGGTTGGCTCTGGCTTTGGAGTGCTAGTAACTACGGCGCAGTTGTAGCTGGCGCAGTTGTAGCTACCAGTGTAGTTATAGGAAGCGCAATAGCGACTGCCGGGGACGAGGTAGCGGTTAGAGTAACTTTTGAACCGCCGGTGATGACTGTCGCAATCGTGCCTAGCACAAATAGACCACCTAGCACTGCAAGTACCACTCCCCACCAAGGCAAGCCGCTTTTTTTCTTTGGCGGCGGTTGGGGTGGATAATAGCCGGGCGGCGGATAATAAGGCTGCTGGCCTTGCGGGTATTGACCTGAAGGCGGTTGCTGTGACATAAGTTTGCTCCTAATAATGTAGTGTAATGATAGTTAGATAGTTATTGAAATAGCCGATATTCTGATAAGCTTTAAGCTACCGATACTAAAATCATAAGATTAGCAGTAGCTAGTAATTATTAACCTGTCCAAGTTTAACCCTGATATTTTAAGCTAATGCAAACAATGTAAAAGAGAAATAGCCGTTTCTCTCAAAAAGCTGATTAAATTTTGATAAATGTAGTAAGAGGGAAGGGTGGGAATGGGTCGCCAGAGACTTGAACTCTGAACCCACTGATTAAGAGTCAGTTGCTCTGCCAATTGAGCTAGCGACCCACCATAATACAGACTGCGGTATTATATAACGCCGAATTTGCTAAGTCAAGCCCATTGCGCTAATTTATCCTGATTTTCTCGTGCCTCAACCCCAATCTTTATCTCCTAAAGTAACCCAAAAACTGTGTAAGGCTGGTATAATATAGCGGCTTTGGTTAGCCTATAGCAGAAAGCTTCCCATTTATAATTATCTCTGATTTAGAAAGCGAGTTATTCAGTATGAGTGAAAAAGAAATCCCGCTCACGATTATGGCGGTACACGCCCACCCGGATGACGAAGCGACCAGCGGTGGTGCATCCCTGGCCTATTATCGGGGGGTGGAAGGGGTTCAGACCATCGTCGTGACCTGCACCGATGGGGCAGAAGGCGAAATGCACGACGCAGACCGCGACCCGGTGGAAGCCGCCGCCAAGATTGCCGAAATTCGATACGAAGAGATGGCGAATGCCGCCCGTATCCTGAACCTGAGCGCCCACGAATGGTTGGGCTACCGTGATAGCGGCATGGTCGGCACGCCCGCCAATGAAAACCCCGCCAGCTTTCATAAGGCTGATTTTAACGAGGCTACCGGGCGATTGGTACGACTGGTGCGGCGCTATCGTCCCCAGGTGCTGATTACCTACAATTCCTTTGGCGGTTACGGGCATCCCGACCATATTCAGGCCCACAAGATTACCTCCGCCGCCTTTGAATATGCCGCCGACCTTGACCGCTACTCCGAGGAGGAATTCGGCCCAGCCTGGCAACCGCTTAAACTTTACACTGCCGCTTTCAGTCGGGCGGCTTGGCAAAGCGTCTGGCACAGCCTCCGCCAGAATGGGGAAGATTGGCCGTTCCAGCCACCTAAAAAAGAGGGTGAGGAGGAAACCGAGGCTGCCCCCAAAAAGGAATTTCCGCCCGAATTTGGCACTCCTGATAGCGAGATAACCACGATTATTGACGTGAAAGGCCACTATCGCACCGCAATCGAGGCCCTTATGGTACATCGCACCCAGATTAACCCGGAAAGCCCGTTCTGGAAGCTGCGTTCCCGCTTTGCCGATACGATGATGCAAAAAGACTATTTTATTTTGTTCAAATCCAAAGTCCCGGCTCAACGCCCCGAATATGACCTGTTCGCCGGTCTCCGCGACTGAGGCGCAGTCAGTGGTCAGTGGTCAGTGGTCAGTGGTCAGTGGTCAGTGGTCAGTGGTCAGTGGTCAGTGGTCAGTAGGCTAGTTTTGAGTTTTGAGGTAAAATCCTACTCACTAGCTGAATTTACTCAGTCCTCGATCCTCGGTCCTCAATTTCTCTGACCACTGACTACTGACTACTGACCACTGACCACTGACCACTATTATAAAGGAGAGATTATTGTCCAAGAAGAGAGTATGGTTGGGAACGGGGCTAGGGCTGGCCTTGATGCTATTGCTGGCGGCTTGTGGTGAGTCGCCCGCGCTGACGGCGACCCCGGCCCCGTCTATTCCGGTTGCGCCGACCGCCACCCCCGAACCAGTCCCGACTATACTGCCGACCCTCAGCCCAACCGCGACGGCTACTCCGCCCCCGACAGTAACCCCAATCCCAACCGTTACTCCGACTCCCGCCCCGACTCCGACTGCGCCCCCGGCGAATGATGGGCGGTGGCTGGCCTACATTTCCCGCGAAGGCACCCTGTATACCGCACGGGTGGACAACAGCCGTAAGACCAAAGTCGCCGAGAACGTTCAAACTATTGAATGGTCGCCGGATGGAACGCGGTTTATTTTCTACAAGCGGGGCGAAAATCTGACCAATATCGCCAGCTACGACGGCTCGAATTCGCGCCAGTTGACCACGATTGGAGGCTATGGCAAATGGCTGCCGGGTGGCAAAGGGATTTTGCTGCGTCCGGCGACGGCTGCCAGTCGCAAATATGCGATTATTTCGGAAGTGGATGGCACTCAGACCGATGGCTTTGAACTGCCCGACAACCCTGAATTCAGCGAAACGGTCTTTGACCTGACCCCGGACGGCAAGAACGTGGTTTATTATCGCTTGCCGCAGGAAGGTAGCGGCCCGCCCAACCAACCGACCCGCACGCCCTCGAACCGCCCTACCGAAAATCCAGGTCAGGGCTTGCGGTTGGCGGAGTATCGGATTCACGATTTGGTAAAAGATGAAGACCGGCTGTTGGGAGCAAATCTTTCGGAAAATCTGACGGTCTGGAACGCCGATTATAGCGAAATTATTTCGCCTGACCTAAAGGACGGTACAATAAAGGCGATTTCACTCAAGACGGCCCAGGCACGGGTGCTGGCCCGCTATACTAGTCAAAGTCTGGTTCTACTCAAGCGGGATATAACTGGCAAGCGACTTTTCTGGATGAATCCCCTGACAATTGTTAATACCGATGCCAGCAACAACCGGGCTTTTACCAACGCCCAAACCTACTATCCCTCCACCAGCGTCCCTTCCTATTATCTGGCGATTGCGCCCGACGGCAACACCTTGATTTATGCCGCTGTCGGTTATAAGGATGCCAATGGACGCGAGATTGTCGGCGGCGTTTTTCGGGTAGATGTGACAGTTGGACGCAGTACCAAACTGGCGGATAACGACTTGAACAACCCGACCGCCGAAGTCTTTGCCGGGGCATCCTATGATACTCGTTACATCATTTATACGGTGCGTACCGCCAATACCGGAAATTATATCGTGCGCGACTCGACCTCCGGCAAAGAGATTATCCGTCTGGATGGTCTACCCTACTGGCAGCCGACTAATAAATAACAGGTTTATTAGTATTTTTGATTAATAAATCGTACTTGAGGTAATTCAGAAAAAGCCTGGCCTACAGTGGTATAAACAGATGAGTTAAAAAGCGAGGTTTGGGCGAAGTGGGTAGGTTCAGGCCAGGATAGCAAGGCTTTATCTTTTCTGCTTGCTATGAAGAAAAGACGGTAGCGCAATTGTGGAGCGCCAAAATTAGCGGCAAGCAGCGGGCCAACTAAAATATGGTATCCTAGACTATTCATTTTTTCAATAATTTTGTTATAAAAAGCCCCTCCACCTACCCCCTTCAAATTTAAGACATTTTCTATGACAAAGTAAGAAGGTTTCAAAGCTTCAACAAATCGTAAAAACTCCAATATCATTTTTCCTCGGTCATCGTTAAACCCTTTTTGCTTACCGGCCTGACTAAATGACTGGCAAGGGGGTCCCCCATAAACCAAATCAGGCGGCTTAGATTCTCCAGATAAGCTATTCCAGACCTGGAGCGGATTATTTAGCTTGGTGATATCAGTTTCAAGTACTTTTGAAGACAGTCCGTAGAAACCCCGCAAGGTTTTGCAAGCATCTGCCCAAGAGTCAATTGCTAGTTTAGTATGAATTTTTCGTGCTTCGTAATCCGCTTGCTCTGCTCCAATATCCATTCCACCAGCACCACTAAATAAACTAAATGCAGTAAGTGATTGGGTGTTAACGTCTGATTGTACAGCTGAACGCAAAAGAGCATTAAAAACAGCTTTTGCTAAAGGAATCGGTACAGCATTACCTACTTGAAGTTGAGTACTTGTCAAAGTGCCTTCAAATTTAAGATTGTCAGGGAAACCTTGCAAGCGGGCGGCTTCTCTGACAGTGATAAAACGATTTTCAAAAGGATGGACAAATTTATTGAAGATATATCCGGTTACAGTTAGTGACGGTTGGGCAGGATGCAACCTGATCATTCTTAGATTTGGGCCACCTTTTCGAGTAGGGTCTTCTTTAACATAGAATCGGAAACTTTTATGCCATAAGTCTTCTGGTAAATCTTGCATTTTTTGACCAATTTTCAGCGCATTAATACGTTGCTGCACTTCGGCACCGGCCTGACGTGCAATATGGTTTGGTAGTATTTCAGTTCCTGGTTCAGAACTCAAAGGTAGTTTTAAGCCATTCATCACGTGCATAGGTTTCTGTGAATGAAATTATTCCATCAAAAAGATTATAAAGCAGGGTTTCAGGTGGTAAATCCGCTGCTTTTCTAGCATTACCTGACTTATCCAACGTCCATACGATATCTTGAAGAGCCAAAAGATAGTTATCAGAATGACGGGCGGCATGGACATTGGAAATCAAGGCTGTTTTCACTTCAAATTGGCTGGCGTTCGGTTTACTTTCTGCTCCAAGTTTTAATACTTGATATATACCCTTTTTAATATCATCAGTGCGATCCATTCCAACACTTGTTTTAGCATCAGAAATTGCCTCATAACCATCCCCGGATTTTCGTTTCGGCCAGTGTGAAGGTCTTGGAGAAGGTTGTCCACAGCCATTAGTCAACCAATACCCGCATTGGTACGAGTCCCCAACTTATAAGCTTCAAAAGCCTTAACCCAAAACCGAAAGTAGTCGGCAAATAAATTTTTATCCTCGCTGAGAACTTTTCCAATTTGGTTATAAAACCAAACTTTAGAATCTTGAGTTCCCTTTGCTCCGAGGTTTATTAAACGGTATGTCCATTTATTATCTTCTGCTACTGGCAATAACAAATGGAGTAAAGAGGAAGATAGGAAAGAATTATCTACGGGTGAATGTGCTAAATTTACAATTATACCGTCAACCGTTTCTGTTAAGGTTTCGCTAGGAACTGCTACCGCAAGTGTGGTCAGAGGTGCCGCTTTTACTTCTGCAAGCAAAACAATATTTTTTTGTTTATCATAGATTATTATGTCAATAGGTTCATTTCCGCGATATATTTCTAATTCTTTATGATTTAGAGCAAACAAACGGTCAAGAAACACACATAATAGCCGCGATGTAGCTTGTCCGATTTGTCCCGACTCAGGTTTATTAGCTTGATTAAAATGAAACTCGTGGGATAGGGCGCAGCGTGTACAGGTGTTGGTATAAGGATAAACAAGTAATGGACCGTTAGTTGGGCAATATACCCAACCTCGGTTGGTTATCCTTTTGTAGTATTCAACTGCAACCAGTAAATCGAAGGCGGCAGCTAATGATAATCCTTTATCAGCTTGAGTAATCCGGGCATTTTTGAGGGCTTCTTCAATAAGAATATTTACAAGTTGTTCTTCATATGGAAGAAGCACAAATCGCTTTGAACGAGTAAGCGCATTTGCGGCCCAGTCAGGATTTATAAGGATAGCTTTCTCTTCACTTGGTTCTAAAGGCTCATTCACACGATTATTTCTCCCCGAAGGCGTATAGCCGTCCATCAAACGAGGTTATGTAGACCCTTCCGCCCGCTACTGCCGGGGATGCCCCGATGATGTCGCCAGTCGCAAACTCCCAAAGCTTCGCGCCGCTATTGCGGTCAAGGGCGTAGAATTTGGTATCGTTAGAGCCAATAAACAGAGTGTCGCCCGCAATAGCCGGAGAAGATGCAATCGCATCGCCAGTAGTGAATTCCCACTTTTGGCTACCGTCTTTGGCATCAAAGGCATAGACCTTGTGATTGCTGCTCCCGATGTAAATCACCCCTTCGGCGATGGCGGGCGAGGAACGGCTTGGCCCGCCCAGGTCTGCCGACCATTTCAATTGTCCATCGCTGGTATTATAGGCCGACAGCTTGCCGCTTTCGGTGGCAAAGTAAACCAGACCGTTAGCGACGGCAGGCGAGGAGAGAATACCCTTTTTGTCGGCGGTTTGGACTTTCCAACGAGTCGCGTTAGTCGGGTCAGATTGGGTTTTGGCAAGGTCGAGGGCGTAGAAATAGCCGTCATTGGCCCCAAAGAACACCAGTCCATCCGCCACCGCCGGAGAAGTTGTGATACCGGAATTATTGGGAGTTCCGATTAAGGCTGACCAGCGTTTTTCGCCGCTATAGGCATCAATCGCCCAAAAAAAGCCCAGGTCGCTCCCGATGTAAACCACTCCGTTAGCCACTACTGGCGAACTTATCACCCGCTCAAGGGTCGGGAAACTCCAACGCTCGGTCCCGGTGGTAATATCCAGGGCATAGACAAACCCACTAATTGTGCCAAAATAAACCAGATTGGCGGCGACGGCCGGGCTGCTGGCAATCGCGCCATACTTGCGCGACCAGCGGGTTTTGCCGGACTGAAGGTCTACCGCATAAAAATAGCCGTTGGAACTACCAAAAAAGGCCATGCCGTTGGCGATTGCCGGGGAAGATTGCAATTCGCCACCTACCAGATTCTCCCACAATTTCTGGAGCGGTAAATTGATTTTCTGGCTGTTATAGCGGGTGCGGGCCGGATTGCCTCCGGCGGCGGGCCAGTTAGTACCTTGCGAGTCGAAGTTACTGCTGATAGGCGTGCCAACCGGAGTCGGAGGTAGCGGTACTTTGGTCGAGAGGTCTTGCCCGGCTACCTGACTGATAACCGCCTGGGCGGTTGCCCCGTTGCCGGGGGTAAGCTGACCTTGCAAGGCCGAAGTAGGGGCGGCGGAAATCGCAGCCTTGAACGCATCCTGCTTGGTAGTCGAGGAAGCCGAGGTCGCAATCAGCACAATCACGATTGCCAGAACCAGCGCCCCAAAAATCAGCACCATCGCCAGTTCGAGGCCGCCCCCGCGTTTGCCCGGTGGCTGGCTCTTACTTTTGGCGGGCCGCACTACCGTCGCCCCTGTCACCCGCCGATTGGTCGAGCTAGGCCGGATGCTGGTCGAGGTCGGCGCACCCGACTTTTTGGCTGAGGCGGCTTGCGGTTGCCCACTATCCGCCGCCCCTGCTCCGGGCTTCGCCTGGCTCTGGTCTGGCTCTTTATTTTCCGGCGTTCTGGTGGTTTCCTGGCTCATCCCTGTCACCCCCAATAGAATTTACGATTTAGGATTTACAATTTACGATTGGAACATTTCGGCCCCAGAGTGAGTACTCTACGTTCAAGGGCCGCCCCTACAAGCGATTAGTGATTACAGCGCGACATGCCCCTTTTATAATCGTAAATCGTAAATCGTAAATCAGTTAATTGCTCGGCTCGTCCGGCGAGGCCAGCGATAGCATATCGTCGGGCGAACTGCCTTTAAGCTGAATTTGCGATTGGTTACGCAACGACAATCCATAGATGTTGATAAAGCCGATAGCCGCATCGTGGTTATACTGGTCGCCTTTATCATAGGTTGCTAGTGCGAAATTATAGAGTGATTGCGGCGATTTCGTCCCGGCTTTGGTAATTGTCCCCTTGAAAAGCTTGAGCCGGACTGTGCCGCTCACATAACGCTGACTGCTGGTCACATAAGCTTGCAAATCCTGGTGCAAAGGGCTAAACCACTGCCCGTTATAGACCATATCGGCATACTCGGCGGCGACTTTATCTTTGAAGCGGGCGGCATCGCGGGTCGTGGTCATATCTTCCAACCAGCGATGGGCCTTGTGCAAAACCACCCCAGCCGGCGCTTCGTAGACTTCGCGGCTTTTGATACCGACCAGCCGATTTTCCAGATGGTCAATCCGGCCTACTCCGTGTTGTCCGGCGATGGCATTCAACTTGGTAATCAGGCTAACCCCATCCATCTGCTCGCCGTCGAGGGCCACCGGCAGACCGCGTTCAAAGTCAATCGTCAGTTCCTGGGGGGCATCCGGCCAGGTTTCGGGGTGTCCAGTCCAGTCGTAGGCCTCTTCGGGTGGCTCGTTCCAGGGGTCTTCCAATGGCCCGGCCTCGACCGAGCGACCCCACAAATTCTGGTCTACGCTGAAATGCTTTTCGCTGACCGACATCAGCCGAATATTATTGGCGCGGGCATACTCGATTTCTTCATCACGGGTCATGCGCCACTCTCGCACCGGGGCTATTATTTTGAGGTCGGGCGCGAGGACATTGACCGACACATCAAAGCGAACCTGGTCATTGCCCTTGCCGGTACAACCGTGCGCCACCGCCGTGCAACCCTGTTCGCGGGCCACCTGAACCAGATGCCAGGCAATCAGGGGGCGGGCCAGAGCCGTCGCCAGGGGGTATTCACCTTCGTAGAGCGCCCCAGCCTGGAGCGCCGGCCAGATAAAATATTTTACAAACTCCTCTTTGACATCCCGCACCAGGGCATTAACCGCCCCGATTTCCAGCGCCCGCGACCTGATGGACTCCAAATCGCGGTCATTCGCCCCGACATCTACCGTCAGAGTTACGACCTCCAGGTCATATTTTTCTTTTATCCAGCGAATCGCTACACTGGTATCTAATCCCCCGGAATAGGCCAGCACTACTTTACCCATCGGTAATCACTCCTCTTTTAATTTTGGCTGACTATAACGAACAGGTGTAAGCGGGCGGGCCGGCCTTATGAGGGCGGGGCGCATACTTACACCTGAAGCTATATCACTTATTCTCCTGTCCGCGCAAATCTTTCAAGCCGCCCGGTCATTAGGGCATTCATCGGCTTTACTTTGCATAACTATAGCATATTTACCTTGAATTCACAACTGGGCTTTCACATGTGACTCGACCAAAGCGGCTAGATAAGATAGAATTAGTTTAACTGTTCCGCCAGCCTTGAATTTGTCATTCTGAGCGAAGCGAAGGATAAAGATTCTTCGCTTCGCTCAGAATGACACGGCTGAATAGTTACGAATTAGTAGGCAAAAGCAAAGCAATGAATATAAAAACCATTTAGGCGACGGTAATAATTTTAAATAAACCTATATTTACAGGAGCATATCATTCAAAATGCTAAAACTCTATAATACTCTTTCACAGCAGAAAGAGGTTTTTCAGTCCGCCGACCCCGGTGGCAAACTGGCCCGAATTTATGTCTGCGGGGTTACGCCCTACGATACCAGCCACATGGGACACGCCCTGGTCGCGGTGGTCTTCGATGTCCTGCATCGCTATCTGGAACATAGTGGCTACGAGGTGTTGCATCTTCAAAACCTGACTGATATTGACGACGATATTTTCAAGCGGGCGCGGCGCGATAACGTCCCTTATGACGAACTGGCCCAACGCTGGGATAAGATCTATCGGGACGGGCTGGCGGCGATTAACTGTCTACCATTCGATAAATACGTCCCCGCCAGCACGATAGTTGAGCCGATTATCGAGATTGTGGGCAAACTTCTGGCGGTTAACGCCGCATATAAGGCCGGCGATGGCAATGTTTACTTTCGGGCTGCCAGTTTCCCGGAATATGGCACGCTCTCGCATCTGAGCGCGGCGGAGTTGTTGGAAAAATCCAGAGCAGCTGCCGCCGATAGTCTGGCGGACGAACCGGGCAACCCGGCTAAAGAAAGCGACATGGATTTCATTATCTGGCAAGCCGCCCGCGCCGACGAACCTTCCTGGGAAACTTCCTGGGGGGCAGGTCGCCCCGGTTGGCATATCGAGTGCAGCGCCATCAGCACCAGCTATCTGGGGTCGCAATTCGAGGTTCATGGGGGCGGGGCAGACCTGATTTTTCCGCACCACAGCAGCGAAATTGCCCAGGGCGAAACCGCCAATGGAGTATCGCCCCTCGTGCGCTACTGGATGCACGTGGCGATGCTTTTTCTGGGCGGCGAGAAAATGAGCAAGTCGCTGGGGAATTTGATTTTGATAAATCAGGTTCTGAAAACCCATTCGGCAGACGCGCTCCGGCTGTATTTACTAGGAGCGGTTCATTATCGCACTCCCTTGCATTTTGATACTGCCGGACTTGACCGAGCCGAACAACAGGCCGCCGTCCTGGGCCGCGCTCTGCAAAGCCCGGCTTCCGGCCCAGGTCAGGCTGATTCCTGGGTCGGGCGCTTTTATGCCGCGATGGACGACGATTTGGATACGCCCCGCGCCATCGCCAGTCTGCTGGAACTAGCCGACGCAATTTTGGAAGGCCAAATCGGGCCAGAAGGCCAAACCCAACTACGCTATATGTCCGGCCTCCTCGGTCTGCCACTGGCGGGAGGGCGGAAATCTGAAATCTAAAATCTAAAATCAGAGGAGCGAGTAGCTCCAGCGAGGGTTGGTATTTTAACTCAAACCTCAAAAAATATCTTCCTGACCTTCAATTTTAGATACTCAACAATATCCTCCTGACCTTCGATTTTAGATTTTAGATTAAAAATTATGCAACTGTTTGACCACCAAGAAATAACCCAGCCCGATTCAGTAGCGCCATCAAGGGCCGACCCAAGCGGCGGGCGGTTGGCGCTACCGGCTTTGAGTCGGGCGCAGATGGACGAGGTGCGCCGGTTGCTGTTTGAAGAATACCGCCTGGGCCGGTTGGTGATTCTTGAAAATAGCGGGCGGGCGTTGGCCTCGCTGTCGCGGCGGCAGGTTGGCGGTAGCCTGGCAGGGCAACCTATCACGGTGCTGGCGGGAACGGGTGATTGCGGGGCGGCAGGGCTGGTGGCGGCCCGGTATCTGCACGGAGCGGGCGCAGAAATCACGGTTATTCTCTCCAAACCGCCCGAAGCCCTGAACTCTATCGCGGCCCATCAGTACCAGATATTGCTCCGGGCCGGTATCACCCCGCTCACCCAGAATATGCTATCGTCGGTCAAGCTCATTCCGCTTTTGCGGGACAGCCGTTTAGTGCTGGATACCTTGACCGGCGGCGGGTTGCAGCTTGCCCCGATTGGGCCGGTAGCTTTCCTGATTCAGGTCGCCGGTCAGTTCGCGGTAACAATCTTATCGCTCGACCTGCCGAGCGGCCTATCGCCCGATGGCGACCTTCCCGAAAACCCCGATTTGGTGATAAAAGCCCAGGCTACATTAGCTCTGGGCCTACCCCGTCAAGCCCATATTCAGCCCCATGCCGCCCAGTATACCGGGTTGCTATATCTGGCGGATGTAGGGATACCAGCTAACCTTTACGCCCGGCTAGGCCTCACCGTCCCCAATCTTTTCAGCCGCAGCGATACTATTTTGCTGCACCGCCCGAAAGCCTAATTTCAGTAGTAATTATTCCGATGCAGCATTATAATTGCTTAGGATTTTAGGAAGATGTATAATTCCAGGGCATATTTGAAGCAGAAAAGAGGCATAATATGAATTTGAACCTGGCCCCAATTGATGAAGCATATCTAAAAGACAAAGTAGAGGAAGGTTATTACATCAATATGGCTGAGGCCATCCGCGACGCTATCCGCCGGATGCGGGAAATGGATGAACGCAGCGGCAGCCGAAACTTTCACGACGCTATTATGAAAGGCGAACGGCAGATAGCCAACGGTCAGTATAAACCCTATACTCCGGCTTTGTTCGAGGAAATCCAGCGCAACGCCGACCTCAAAGTGGCTGAGGGCGCGAAATTGAACGGGGAGGCCACTGGCGGATGACCTACACCCTTATTCTTACCGATGAGGCCCAGGAGGATTTCGAGGACATCCTGGCCTTTACAAAAATCCAATGGGGTGAGGAACAACAGCAAAAGTACGCCGCCCTTTTGAACAAGGCGTTAGAGCAATTAGAGGACGACCCCCGCCGAGGCCGTAGTCGGCAGGGATTGCCGAAAGGGTATAAGCTCTACCACGCAAGCCGTCATTACATTGCCTATCGGGTCGAGAAACAAAATATTTACGTGGCGAGAATATTGTACGACCAGATGGACATTGCCCGCCATATTGATTAGCCGCCCCCTCCGATTGCTCCCTTCCAAGATAAAGCAGGGAGTAACCGTTTTCGCTTTCAGCCGTTTTATCCAGTAGGAGTTTTCACTTGCTATAATATGGATAAACGGAGACTTATTTCCCATGACCCGCAAATACAATTATGTAAACCTCTATTCTCGGCTGGGAGCTACTGCCTGGCTGATGACTCTGCTCTTTACGACTATGATATTACCTGAAAAAAGTATTCGAGCGGCGGATATGCGGCAAAGCTATTTATGGCTCAACGCCAGTGCCGAAGAATTCAAGGGTTGGCAACTGGACGGCCTGCAAATCGCCAATCAGGGACTGCAACTTGACCCGGCCCACCTCAAAAGCGGGCGCGACCCCTACGGGGCGGGCGGCTATCAGGGCGGGAATTATTACAATGGCGGGCAGTATTCCTATGGCGAGGCGGTTGGGCCATATTACAGCCCCGCCAACGGTTTTGATAGCGCAGTGGTTTCGTGGAACGCTCAGACTCCGGCGGGAACGTGGGTCGAGTTGCGTATCCGGGCGCTGGTTGGGCAACACTGGACGCGAGAATACGTCATGGGTATCTGGACTAGCGACAATGGGACGGTCAAACGCCACAGCCGGGACGGACAGGCCGATAACGATGGACAGGTTTTGACTGACACCCTGCTTTTGAAGCAGCGGGCTAGTGCTTTCCAGGTACGGGCGCTCCTTTTTTCGGCTAATCCCCCCGCCACCCCTTATCTCTCGCTGGTGGCGGTCAGCGCAGTGCATGATGGGGCTAATCCCTATCTTGCGCCCGACAAATCGGCCTGGGGACGGGAGCTGAACGTGCCGGAACGTTCTCAGCAGCTTTACTCGGCGGGGGCGGATGAATGGTGCAGCCCAACTTCCGACTCGATGGCGTTGGCATATTGGGCCGCCACCGCCAATCGTAGCGCCACCGACCAGACCGTTCCAACCGCCGCCACTCGGACTTATGACTGGATTTACAAAGGTAACGGCAACTGGCCTTTTAATACCGCCTTTGTCGCTGCCGCCGGAGGTGGCACCCTGGAAAGCTATGTGACTCGCTTGCTGTCGCTATCGCAGGTGGAAAGCTGGATTGGGAAGGGCGTGCCAGTTATCACCAGCATCAGCTTTCAGCCGGGCCAACTGGATGGCACCCCGATTCCCCAGAGTGGCGGACATCTGGTCTTGATACGCGGGTTTGACCGGGCGGGCAACGTGGTCACAAATGACCCTGCCGCCGACCCTCGCAAAGGCCAACCCGTCCGCACGGTCTATAATCGCGCTCAGTTCGAGCAACGCTGGTTAGAGGCTTCCGGCGGCATGGCCTATCTCATTTACCCGCAAGGCTGGAATATTCCCTCAAACCAACGCGGTACAAGTTGGGCGGCTACGATTAGCGAGCGGTTAGGGGCTTTCGGCGACGCGGCGATTGAAACTATCTGGGCCAATGCTGACCGGGCAGTGGCGGCGGGTTCGGCAGGGCGAGGTTGGCTCTGGGGGCCTCAACCGCGCACCGCCGCCCGGCTGGAAAATTATACCGAAGGGCCAAACGGGATGCGGCTGGTGCAGTATTTCGACAAAAGCCGCATGGAAATTACCCGCCCGCAAGGAGACCGGAGCAGTCAGTGGTTTGTCACCAATGGCCTCTTGACGGTAGAGCTAGTTACCGGGCAAATTCAGCAGGGGGATACCAGTTTCCGGGCGACGAACCCGGCTCAAATCCCGGTGGCGGGCGATGCCGATAGTCCGCTTGCGCCGACTTATGCCACCTTTCGGGGTTTAGCCTCGGTTGAGGGCAAACAGGCCGAGCGGCGGGCTTCTAACAGGGTCGGGCAGGCGGTCACAGCGACCCTCAATCGGAACGGGCAGACGGGTCAGACCAGCCCGAATGGGGTGACAATCGCCAGCTACGAGAACACATTAGGCCATAATATCCCGAATGTGTTTTGGGGCTGGATGAACGACCCGGCTCGTTCTGGGCTAAATCAGGGCTGGCTCTATGCTCTGGGCTACCCGATTAGCGAAGCTTATTGGGTACAGGTCAATCTGAGCGGCAAGCCGACGATGGTGCTGGTGCAGCTTTTCGAGCGCCGCGCCCTGACTTATGCCCCCAACAACCCT
>JBBRSG010000123.1:0-18243 GCA_038245615.1 Chloroflexia bacterium
AAATCCTGACCGACCTGGAATTGAACTACGACCCGCCCGCCTGGGGAACGTGTGGACGCTGCACCCGTTGTCTGGATGCCTGCCCAACCGGAGCGATTGTCGAACCCTGGGCAGTGGACAATGACCGTTGTATCTCGTATCTGACGATTGAGCTAAAGGGTGCTATCCCCGAAGAATTGCGGCTCGACATGGGGCAGTGGGTTTTCGGTTGCGATATTTGCCAGGAGGTCTGTCCCTACAACAAAAAGGCTACGCCCGGTCAGCACCCCGAATTTGCGCCCCGCGAACCGGGCGACGCTGCCCCCGACCTGTTGGCCTGGCTGCGCCTGACCGCCACCGAAGAAGCTTTTCGAGCGAAATTTCGGGGTACGCCGCTTTTGCGCCCCAAACGAAGCGGCTTGCGCCGCAATATTGCGGTGGCCCTGGGCAATAGCGCCGACCCCAGCGCCCTTCCCGACTTACAGACCGCCCTCGAAACCGAAACCGACCCGATGGTTAAGGAGCATATCGAGTGGGCGATAGAGAAGATTAACCGAGATGAGTAGAATTAAGGTTATGTAAAATTAACCTTGTTATAAATTCGGTTGAGAGCGATTTCAACCCCGATGCTGGGTAGTTTTAGAATATCGTCGAGGTCTTCGGATACTTCCAACAGCCAGTGCCGGGCATCAATTTTGTGGTAATAGTGCAACTGGACTTGGGATTGGTCAATCAAGATATAATCCTGTAAGGTGGTAATCCCGCGATAGAGGCTAAATTTTTGTTTAGCGTCATAATTTTTGGTCGAATCAGACAAAACCTCAATAATAACCACCGGATTGACGATAATATCTCTTCGGCCTTGCGCCAATTCGGGCTGTCCGCAGATTACACTAACATCGGGATAGGTATAAAAATCAATCGGCCTCACCAATACCCGCATATTGCTGGTAAAGACTTCGCAGGGTTTGTTTTCGAGAGCTTGCCCCACGTCCTGAATCAAATTTCGGCAAATGCGGTCATGATTGACGGTACTATCGGCCATCGCAAACATCTCTCCCTTGTAATATTCACTTTTATACTCGGCGGTTTTTTCCAGGGCCAGATATTCTTCGGGGGTATAATAATATTTGTTAGCGGGCATTACCATAAGCTGAACCCTCCTTTTAATCTTTTGAGATACATTTTAACAGGGATGGACAGGATAGACAAGATAATTTTGAATTATGAGTTTTGAGTTTTGAGTTCCCCAATCGTAAATCGCGACCTCGCCCCCTTTAGGGGTAAATCGTAAATCGTAAATTCCCTCAGTCTTCCGCCTTCCGTCCTAAATAGCTTTATCATGTAAATCCTGTCTATCCCTGTTTGAAATTTCCCGGTTAATTTTTCCGAACCGCCATTTCAAAGACTGCGCTATAGCGGGCGGCGATGGCGGGCCAGTTGAGTTCGATTTCGATTTTGTGGCGGGCGTTTTCGCCAAATTTTTGACGCAAGGCAGGATTTGCCAGTAATTCGGTGATGGCTGAGGCCAGCGCCGCCGGGTCGCGCTGAGGGACCAGCCGCCCGGTTTCGCCATCAGTCACGGCTAGGGGTACGCCTGCCACTTTAGAAGCAACTACCGCTTTTCCGGCAGCTAAGGCTTCCAGAAGGGTGTTGGGTAGGCCGTCCACGTTGCCGCTATCGTCCACAATGCTGGGCAAGAGAAAGACCTCGCAGGCCGCCAGATAGTCGGGGACGCGGTGGTGGGAGATAGGGCCGGTAAAGTGTACTTTCGCGGAAATATTCAGGTCGCGGGCCAGCTTTTCCAGTTCTTCCCGCAAGTCGCCCGCCCCGCCGATAACCAAAAGGGCGGTGGGCTGACTTTCCAGCACTTGCGGCAAGGCGCGGATGGCGTACTCAAAGCCCTTTTTGTAGACCAACCGTCCAACGCATAGCAATACCAAATCTTCCTTCTCAAAGCCCAATTCTTGTCGGATTTCAGCGCGAGGGCGGTCGGGCTGCCTGAAAACGGTCGGGTCTACCCCGTAGGGAATAACTTCCGCCCGACCCGGCCCGCGAGGTGCGCCCAGGCGTTGCGCCCGCTCCATTAAGTCGGGGCTGGAAGCGGTCACACCCGCCGTCCGCCGGAAAGCCCAGCGTGCCACCCAGCCCACCGGCTTCACTTTTTCTGCTATATACACATCTGAGCCGTGCAAGCTGATGACTACCGGAATCCGCCGCAAGGTGCCGACCAGCACCGCAACCGGGGCGTTAGGTATTACCCAATGGGCCTGGAGCAAATCGTAGCGTTCCCGTCCGGTCAACCGCCACAACTTCCAAAAGCTGCTGACCAGCACGAAGGGCAGTAGCAGATAAATCAGCTTGCGAATTTGGACATCGCCCTTGAGCGAGGCGGCATATCCCCAGATGTTCCAGCTTTTCCGCAGGGCATATTTGTATGGAAAAAAGCGTACCCCGTTTTCATCCGCCTTATCTAAGGGGCGCTTTAAGTCAGGGTGATAGGGCAGGACTACCGTTACCTGATGCCCTCGCGCCTGGCTGAATTGGGCAATTGCCTCGATAAACGGCGCGGTTACATCCCCCGGATATTTGGGGTAAGATGAGGTCAGCATCAGGATATTCAGAGATTGGGAGTTGGGATGGGTAGCTCGTGAGGGGTGGGGCATAGTTTTTTCGGTCAATCTATTTTCCTGGTTTTAAGCCTCGCTCGTTGCAAATGTTCTACTACACACGGACTGAACTTACAGCGTCTACTCAAAACGCAAATGCACTGGGTAATGAATTTTAAGTAAATAATCCGGGTATCCTTCTAGGCCTGAGCAAAAGCCCCCAAATAAGCAACTACGGCAAAATATGAATGGCCTGTTTGAGGGCGCTTTCGACACTCTCTAAAGCTAATTCGGGCAGACCGGGATGGGGATGCAAGATTTCCGCCAGGTCGGTCAGGGTCGCGCCCATCTCGATTGCCAGGGTCGCTTCCATAATCAAATCACCCGCCTGTGGTCCGACTATCGTCATGCCTAGTAGCAGGCCGCTTTCGGCTTCGGCGACGGTCAGAGCCACCCCCGCTTCCAGGGCCAGCGTCAGGCCGCGCCCATTCGCCGCCAGCGGAAAGCGCCCGCTCACCACCTGATACCCGGCGGCTTTTGCGGCTTCTGCCGTCAGGCCGACCTGGGCGATTTCCGGGGTGGTGTGGACTACCAACGGCAAAGCCTGGGGTGCGTAGGCCGCCTTGCGGCCCGCCATCACCTCGGCGGCGATTTTGGCTTGCTTAATAGCGGTAGTCGCCAACGCAATTTGCCCGGTCACATCGCCCACCGCGAAAATAGTCGGCACATTGGTCTGCTGCTGGGCATTGACGGTCAGCGCCCCATTTTCATCGGTCTTGACTCCGGCCTCACCCAGATTTAGCTTGGCGGTATTGGGTTTGACTCCGTTGGATACGATTACCGGCAAGGGCGCTTCCTTTTCAGCACCGCCGACCCGATAGCGCAACTTGCCATCCGCCGCCCGGAAATCTTGCGCTCCGGTCACGACCTGGACTCCCAATTTACGCAACCCGGCCTGCACCTGCCGAACCGCCGCCACCTCGAAATCTGGCAGCAGCTTTTCGCCTGGGGTCAAGAGCGTAACCTCTGAACCCAGACTTTGGAACAGGGTCGCCAGTTCCATGGCGATATAATCGTCGCCGACGACACTCAGGGTGCGCGGAAAACTGGTTAGCATCAGGGCTTGCTGAGGGGTCAGGACATCTTCGCCAAACGGCAAATCGGGCAACGGAATCGCCACCGCTCCGGTCGCCAGCAAACATTTATCGAAAGAGAAGCGGTGCGAGCCGTATTCGCCTTCGACCCGCAATTCGTGGCCGTTCAAGAACCAGCCCAAGCCGTGAACTATCTCGACTTTATTGCCTGCCAATAGTTTGGCAACTCCGCCGCTCAGTCGCTCGACCACGCTCTGTTTCCAGCTCTGCATTTTACCCCAGTCGAAGGCCGGGACTTCCGCCACCCGGATGCCCATCGCCAGGGTAGCTTCATCGTTTATCTGGTGGTAGCGCCGGGCCGCTGAAACCATCGCTTTAAGGGGAATACAGCCGCTATTCAGGCAAGTTCCGCCCACCACTTTTTCTTCTACCAGCGTCACCGACTGGCCTAGTTGGGCCGCCCTTATCGCGGCGACATAGCCGCCCGGCCCGCCTCCGACGATTAACACATTTACGGCGGTAGTTACATCACCGACAACCATAATTACCTTCTTTGGATTTACGATTTACGATTGTATAAAATCAAAGATCTAAAATCTAAGGTCAGAGGGATTTTGGATTTTAGATCTTTGATTTTAGATTGCATCCAGCAAAAGCAAACTTGGGTTTTCCAAAAGCTCGCGCAAGGTGCTGATAAATGCCCCCGACTCTGCCCCATCAATCAAGCGATGGTCAAACGATAGTGACAGAGGCAGCATTGTGCGGATACTCACCGCCCCATTCTGGACTACCGCCCGCTCCTGCAACCGGCCCACCGCTAGAATCGCGGCTTCGGGCGGATTGATAATCGCCGTCCCCATCAGCCCGCCATAGCTGCCCACATTGGTGATAGTAAAGGTGCTGCCGCTCAACTCCTGGGGTTTGAGGCTGCGATTGCGCCCGCCTTCGCCCAGGCGGTTGACTTCGGTTGCCAGGGTTATTAAATCCATTTTGTCAGCATCCCGCAAGACCGGCACAAGCAGCCCATCGGGGGTAGCTGTCGCCATGCCGATATGATACGAATATTTATAGACAACCTCGCGGGTCTGTTCGTCAAGGCTGGAATTAAAAGCCGGGTACTGCTTGAGAGCGCGGACTACAGCCTTGATAATCAGGGGCAGATAGGTCATTTTTACCCCCCGTTTTTCGGCGGAAGCCATCAACCGTTTGCGAAGGGCGACTAACTCGGTCCCGTCCACTTCATCGAAGCTGGTGCAATGCGGAATAGTCCGCCAGGACATTTCCATGCGCTCGGCGATACGGCGGCGCAAACCGACCAACGGTTTGCGCTCCTCGACTATTCCAGCAAGGTGAACGGCAGGCCCCGCAGGTATCGGGGCGGTGGCCCTGACCGTTGAACCATGCCCGTTGCTGGGGGTGGTATCTTCGGTCATCGGCGGCAGTTCGGTCAGGCTATGCCCATTGCCGTTGCCATTCGCTTTAGGTTTGGTCGCCGGGGCAGTCCCGGACGCTACCGCTACCGCAAAAGCTTCTAAATCGGGCATTGTGACCTGTCCGTTATGCCCGCTAGGGGTTACGCTACTGAGGTCAATGCTCAATTCCAAAGCTCGTTTGCGACCCGCCGGGGCTGCCAGGATTGCCCCCGGTTTGCGAATTACAACTCCGCCCGCTCCAACCGCCGCTACCGTTGTCGGCGCAGCAGTGGTGGCAAGAACAGGCGTTGCCGCCGGTTTCGCTTGGGTTGGCGCGAGGGCAGCGGTAGTTGCCCCAACTTTTTCAAAGGTCGCCAGTACCTCGCCGACGTGACAAATCTGGCCTTCCCGTACCATCAGGGCGCTGACAATTCCGGTTATCGGGGCGGGTATCTCGACCACCGCTTTATCGGTCTGGATTTCCAAAACCGTCTGGTCGGCCTTCACTGGGTCGCCCGCTTTAACCAGCCAGCGCAGGATTTCGGCTTCGTGCATCCCTTCGCCCACATCGGCTAATTTTAGCTCTTCAGCCATTTTTTTCTCCTAAAAACTTTTCTTTATAATAGCCGTTATACTTCTCCTGTCCGGGCTAATCACTAATCCTCAAGAGTCTGTAAAATAGCTTTTTTCAGGCGGGCAACATTTGGCATATAGAAGTCTTCCAGACCAGGAGGCGGGAAAGGCGTATCAAAGCCGGTGACACGGGCGACTGGCTTGAGTAGCGAATATAGACAGTTCTCGTTGATAATCGCCACTACTTCCGCCCCAACTCCCCCGGCTAACGGGGCTTCGTGGAGCATTACAGCCCGCCCGGTCTTGGTGACGGAAGCCACGATAGCTTCTTCATCCAGAGGGAAGGTAGTCCGCAGGTCTACAATCTCGATGCTTGCCCCGTTCTGCTCGGTTACTTGCCGGGCGGTCTCCTGGGCCAGCGAAACCATCGCGCCATAGGCGAAAATCGTCAGGTCAGTTCCTTCCTGAACCGTGGCCGCTTTGCCGAGCGGAATGGTATAACGCTCGCTCGGAACCTCCTGCTTGAAGGAGCGATAAAGCTTGATATTCTCCAAAAAGATAACGGGGTCGGGGTCTTCGATGGCCGCCAAAAGTAAGCCTTTGGCATCGTAGGGGTTGGATGGCACGACCACCTTGAGACCGGGAGTCTGCAAAAACACCCCTTCCATACTGTCAGAGTGGAGTTCGGGGGTGCGGACTCCGCCGCCATAAGGGGCGCGAACTACCAACGGGCAACTCAGCCGTCCGGCGCTACGGAAACGCATCCGAGCCGCCTGCGACACTAGCTGGTTCATGGCTACGAACAAAAAACCGCCGAACTGAATTTCGGCAATCGGGCGCAAGCCATAGACCGCCATGCCGATGGCAGTTCCAATGATGCCTGACTCAGCCAGAGGAGTATCAAAGACCCGTTTTTCTCCAAAGCGGGCTTGCAGACCGTCGGTTACGCGGAAGACTCCGCCGTTATGCCCGACATCTTCGCCGCAGATTATTACCCGCTCGTCGCGTTCCAGCTCGGAAGCCAGGGCCTGATTGAGGGCTTCAATAATCGTCAATTTGGTAATAGTCATAGTCATGGGGTCTACTTACCCTCCGTCATTGCGCTATATTCTTGCAAAAAGCTCTCGCGTTGCCGTTGCAGGCGAGGCGAGAGTTCGGCGTACAGGTGGTCAAAAAAGCCATCCGGCCCTGGAATAGGCCAGTTATAGGCGATGTCACATTGGGCGTTTACAAAGGCTTCCGCGCCTTCAATCATCTCTTTTTCGGCGACATCATCTATCAAGCCGCGTTTTTTGAGGAAAATCCCCCAGCGTTTAGCCGGGTCGCGGGGCTGCCAATAGTCCATTTCGGCTTGAGGACGATAGCGGGTCGGGTCGTCGGCGGTGGTATGTGCGCCTAAACGATAAGTGAGACACTCAACCAGGGTTGGGCCGCCGCCGGAGCGGGCCTGGTCTGCCGCATCTTTTATCACGGCATAGACCGCCAGAGGGTCGTTGCCATCTACCAGACGACCTGGCATCCCGAAGCCCGGCCCGCGCAAGGCGAAATTGCGGGCGGCGCTTTGTTTGCTGCGCGGCACGCTGATAGCCCAGCCGTTATTTACGACCACCAAAACCACCGGCGCTTTAAAAACCCCGGCAAAGTTCAAGGCCTCGCTGACATCGCCCTCACTGGTAGCACCATCGCCACATCCCGCGACTACTACCGCATCATCGCCTTTGATTTTTGCGGCCATCGCTAGTCCCACGCAATGCAGCATCTGAGTGCCGATTACAATTTGATAGGGGAGACATTTTACGTCTTGTCCGACAATCGAAGGGGGGGCATTGTAGCCTCTGGTGTAATAAAAGAGGGCCGACATGGGGTAGCCCTTGACCATGTATGCTCCTGAGTCGCGGTACGACCCGGCAATCCAGTCCTGCGGCAAAAGCGGGGCGGCCATCCCGATAGCGGTGGCCTCCTGCCCGACTAACGGACTCCAGGTAGTAGCCTTGCCCTGGCGTTGGAGCGCGACGGTTTTATTGGAGAAAAATCGAATCTGCCACATCCAGCGATACCATTCGACCAATTGCTGGTCACTTAGACCGTCCGGGATAGGGCCGACCAAATCGCCCTCTGGGGTGAGAATCTGGTAGGGGGTGTCCAGTTCAACGGTTTGCATGAAAACTCCTTCCACTCTGAAGTGTTTATTCGGGTTTTACCCGATTGATGCTACTGGCTCCACTTGATTTTAACTTGTCAGCAATCATAAAAAAGCCCAAAAATAGCTTGAAACGGCTCAAAATAGCCTGAAACTATTATAGCACTTTTGGGAAAAATGTCATTATTCTCATATATCGAGAATATAAAAATTTAGAGGTTTTGTAACAGTCAGCCCGCCTTGAATTTGTCACGACCCTTTATGGGGTGTGAGCGAAGCGAAGGATAGAGATTCTTCGCTTCGCTCAGAATGACAGGGGGTGCCTAGTTACGAGTTTTAGAGTTATTAGGGTTATTTGAAGCGAGCTTTACCCTATGCTATACTCTAATTCACTATGACCTCAAGATTGCAAATGGGAATAGCGCCGCGTTGAGTACACCAACTTCTGCTTCTGAATCGGATAGCTTTGCTAAAGGCTCGCTTTCTGACGGGCCGCTTGCTGAATCGGCCTCCTCTGGCAGCAGATTTGAGCGCCGAATTCGAGCGATATGGTTTAAATCGCGGGTGCATCTGCTGGTGATCGCGCTCTATGGAGTGGCGATAATCGCTTTCACCTGGCCTTTGGCATTGCACCTCACCGACCAAAGCTTACGTGGTTATGATTATGTAATACAGGGCGTGCCGTTTGACCGCGACCAATTTATTTGGGACATGTGGTGGGTCAAAAAGGCGCTATTCGATTTTCAGATCAATCCTTATCATACCAATTTTCTTTACTATCCCTATGGGGTAGACCTGTATCTGCAATCGCTGACCCCGGTCAATGGCTTCATGGGGACGTTTTTCTATGGCTGGCTAGGGGGCTGGCTGGGGGCCTACAACCTGGTCTGTCTGCTAATCTTCGTCTGGTGTGGACACTCGGCCTTTCTACTGGCGGATTATCTGGTCAAAGATAAGCTGGCGGCTTTCGTGGCAGGCTTCTTTTTCACCCTCGCCCCTCAGCATTATTACAATTTCCATCACGCCCAACTCAACGTTATCACCCTCCAATTCTTCCCGCTCTTTATTCTGTATATGCTCAAGTTGGGGAGCAGTGGTCAGTGGTCAGTGGTCAGTGGTCAGAAAAACCCGTTTTCTCAGTCCTCAGTCCTCAGTCCTCAGTCCTTTTTCAAAACGTGGACTTGGTGGCGTTACACTTTACTGGCGGCGCTTTTTTTGGTGCTGAACACGGTTTCTGACCAGTATTTGCTCTTGTATGGGCTGATAATTATGGGGCTGTATTATCTATGGCGTGGGCTGCCGATGCTCTTCCAGCGACAATGGGCCGCTATTTACGGGATGCTGGCCCGGACGCTTCCGGCCCTGATATTGGCGGGAGTGGCCCTGATACCCTATTTGTATGCGACTTTGCGGACGATTAATAGTGGGCAGTGGGCCAAAATCTCGAATGATGCCGTCCCAATGGATTTATCTACCCTGATTATGCCGCCGGTCAGCAATATATTTATCGGAGCGCAGGGCAGCGAATGGGGACGCAATTTCTTTATTCAGCCCGAACCGCGCACCTATTCGATTGGGCTAGTCGGGCTGGCAATCGCGGTCTATGGGATTATTCGCTGCAAGGAAGCGCGGTGGTGGGGCTTTTTGCTGGGGATTTGTATTATTTTGTCACTCGGAGCTGAAGTGCGCTGGTATAACCAGTCGTTAGGCATCCCGATGCCTGGCAAATGGCTGAACGAATTGCCGGTCTTTGAGGTGATGCGCTACTCCAAACGCTGGATTGGCCCGGCGAGTCTGGCGATTGCAATGGCGGCGGCCTACGCTTTGCGCTTTCACTTCGGGCGGATGAAGCCGAGCCGTCTAGTCTGGAAGCGGATGGGGTTGGCGCTGGCGGCTCTGGCAATCTTCAGCCTGGAGGTAGAACCCTGGCCAGTGGCCCTGAGCGGCGATTTGGCAAAAATGCCGACGGCCTACCAGAATCAGGTTTTGCCCAAAGATGATAAACGGGCGATTTTGGAAATTCCGTTTTACCAGAAATATACCGCCAAAGCCAGCGAAATGTATTACCAGACCGCCCACGAGCGCCCGATTGTGGGCGGTTATATCTCGCGGATATATAACTTCGATTATAATAATACCCCGCTGGCCTGGTTCGTGGACGGCTACCGACCTGACCAACCCGATTTTTTGAAGCTCGACCCAACCGCCCTGCCCGGTCTTTTGGCCTACGATGATTTTGGCTTTATCACCATATATAAATTCAAGCTGGATGCTTCCGAAGTAGAACGCTGGCGCAAGACGGTTGGCACAATGTTTGGCCCGAATAGCCCGCCCTACTACGAAGATGAGCAGGTCATCATCTATCATTTGCCGGAACGGGCGGCTGGATTAGCCCAGGCCCAGCCACTATTGTTGCGCGGGGCAGGCTGGGGCGGTCTGGAGCGGCGGGCTGATGGGACTTACTATCGCTGGCTTTCGGCAACCCAGGCGACTTTGCCGCTCTTTTTGCCGCCGGGCCAGGCCGGGAATGACCCATTGAAAATGGAATTTCAGGCGGCGGCCTATTACCGGGAGCGCACGGTTGAAGTATTAGTAAATGGGCAGCTATTAACCCAGCTTAAAGTATCCCCGGCCCTGGCGAGCTACAAACTGGAAATCCCCGAAAGTCGCCTCAAGCCCGGCGATAACCTCATTACCTTTCGTCCCCTCGAAGCGCCCGACCGTCCTAGCGAGCGCGAAAATAGCGCCGATACCCGCGCCTTGACTATCCTTATCGGCAATATCACTTATAGCTTTAGTTAGTATAATTTTTGTTGACAATCCCTATTTACAAACCCAAGATTGTTGCTTATACTATCTGAGTATATGACTTTCTCGCTAATCTTAATCATATATAACCTGCTGACTTAACAACCGAATTAGCTATTGCTTACTAAATATCAGACTTTCGCTCGGTCAATTTTTCTTGGGATGGCGAAACTTTTGAGATACCACCAAAGCATGTTTTATATCTTTGAAAAATTACGCCATAATTTTTTCAAAGATATAATTTTAACGGGCTTCCCACCTGACTTCAAGCGAAAGTCCTGATACTGTTGAAAGGAAATTACAATGACAGTTGAGGCTACTGTAAAGGTAACTCTGGAACAACAACTACTGGCTACTCGCGCATATATGGCTTCTGTCGCTCCCGCCGAAGCTTTGAACGTTATCGAAAAGGACATTGAGTGGCTAACCCAGACTGATGCCGCCCGGTCAGTGCTTGGCGAAGGTGCAATTGCGCCTGATTTCAGTTTGCCGAATATCAAGGGGCAGAATATAACCCTGGCAAATCTGGTGGCAAAAGGGCCGGTCGTCCTGGTTTTTTACCGCGGCGAGTGGTGTCGCTATTGCAATGTAGCCTTGCGGAATTACCAGGCGATTTTGTCTCAGATTCAGGAATTGGGCGCTACCCTGGTGGCGGTTTCGCCCCAGACTCCCGACCATTCGCTTTCGCTGGCGGAAAAGGCCGAACTCCGCTTCGAGGTATTGAGCGATAAGGGGAATCAAGTTGCCCGCAGTTATGGTCTGGTATTTCAGGTGGGTGCGCTGGGTGCGTCCGGTTTTGCAGAGCCTGGGGGCAGATGTAGCCCAGTTTAACGGGGATGAGTCGTGGGAACTGCCGATACCGGGAACCTTCGTGATTGGGCAGGATAGTAAAATCCGATTGGCTTTTGCTGATTCGGATTTCAGAAATCGGTTAGAGCCAGACAAGATTTTAGAGGCATTGGCGGAAATAGCCCAAAGCTAATAGAAGCCCCAAGCTTATTGGGGAGTGGGAGTGAGGGCCTGAAAGTGGGTCCCGACCCGCTCTCCGGCTACTGCCCGTAAAAGGGCATTGGGTAGTTCGCCATTGACCACGATAGTAGGAATACCGGCTTCGGTTGCCAGCTTTGCCGCCATCACCTTCGAGAGCATCCCGCCCGTCCCCTGCCCGCTAATGCTCCCGCCTGCCATTGCCAGAATAGTTTCGTCCACCTGCGCCACTTCTTCCAACAATCGGGCGTGCGGTTGCAGCCGGGGATTGGCGGTGTATAGGCCGTCAATATCGCTCAGGATGACCAGCAGGCTTGCCCCGACCAGTTCCGCCACCATCGCGCTCAGGCGGTCATTGTCGCCAAAAGCAATCTCCTCGGTGGCAACTACGTCATTTTCATTGATAATCGGTACTATCTCCTGAGCCAAAAGCCCCAGCAAGGTGTTACGGGCGCTTTCGCGGCGCTGCGAGGTCGAAAAATCGAAGTAGGTCAAGAGCGCCTGAGCGGTCAGAATATCGTGGTGGGCGGTAAAGACCTCTTGATACAGTTGCATAAGTTGGGGCTGCCCAACCGCCGCCAGCATTTGCTTGGTAATCATACTTTCGGTGCTGGTTTCGGTCTTAAAGCGGCCCAGTTTCTCGCGGCCCATTGCCATCGCCGCCGAGCTGACCAAAATGACCCGATGCGGCTGGCCCAGCCCTTCCAGAATCTCGCCGCGCTGAATCGCCGCAATCTGGCGGGCCAGGTCGCCGACCACTACCCGGTTTATTCGTTTTTGGCCTCTGGTCAGGGTGCTGGTCCCGACCTTTACTACGATAATTTCACTCATGCTGTATATTGATACTTGCTAATTATTTTCTAAGTTGACCATTGCCCCGCGCTACCCATTTATAGGTTGCCAGTTCGTCCAGCCCAACCGGGCCACGAGCGTGCAGTTTGCCGGTAGCAATGCCCATCTCCGCCCCCAGCCCGTAAACGTTGCCGTCGTGCAAGCGGGTGGAGCAATTGACGTGCAGAGCCGCCGCATCAATCGAGGTCAGGAAAGTATTGATTACTTGCTCGTCGCTGGCAACTAAGCCCTCGGTGTGGCGCTTGCTATACAGGCGGATAAAGCTCAGGGCTTCCTCAAAAGTATCCACGATTTTGACCCCAACTATCAGGTCCAAATATTCGCTGCTCCAATCGGCTTCGGTGGCGGCCTCAAGCTGGGCGGCTAATTCTGGCCCGACCATTGCAAAGGCCCGCTGCTCGGCTCGAACTGTCACCCCGGCGGCCCGGAATTGGGGCAAGGCCAGCTTGAGGAAGTCGGCGGCAATCGTCCGGTGCAGTACCAGGGTATCCAGGGTGTTGCAGGTCGAGGGGCGATTAATCTTGGAGTTGAGGGCCACTTCCGCCGCCATGCCCAAATCGGCGCTGGGGTCAACGTAAATTCGTGCGCCCCCCTCGGCGTGATACAGCACCGGGATGGCGCTATTTTCGACCACCGCCCGTACTAGTTCGTAACCGCCGCGTGGTATCAATACGTCCAGGGTTTTGTCCTGTTTCAAAAGATGCATGGTCGCGACCCGGTCAGGGCTATTGACAAAGCCCACTGCCCCGGCTGGTAGCCCGGCTTCGGTCAGGGCGGCCTGAATTAGTTCCACCAGAAAGCGATTGGAATTAATCGACTCGCTGCCGCCCTTGAGGACGACGGCGTTACCCGATTTGAGGCAAAGAGCGGCGGCATCTACCGTCACATTAGGCCGCGATTCGTAGATTATCCCGATGACTCCCAAAGGGACGGCGATTTTTTGGAGTAGCACTCCATTAGGCAGGCTGCGCTCTTCTAAAATCCGTCCGTTGCGGCTGTGCAAGGCCGCGATTTCGCGCACTCCCTGGGTCATGGCCTGAACGCGGGCCGGATTGAGGGTCAGGCGGTCAATAAAGGCTTTGCTTTGTCCCGCCCGCTCCGCCGTAGCTATATCGGGTAGATTAGCATTAATTATTGCAGAGCTGGAGTTTTCAAGGCGGGTCGCCAAAATTTCCAGCGCCCGGTTGAGTTGGGCTTCCGGGGCTGCCGCCAAAATATAGGCCGCTTCTCGCGCCTGTTGGCAGACCGTTTCGACCATCAGCTTGAGTTCTTCGCCCGTCGCCGGGGCGGTCATCAGGTTTGTCATGGATACCTACTTATATTTATTTAGGACTTTCGCTTAGAACGATTTTCTGATTTGAGGAAATCGTGCTAAACCCCCAAAAGGTTTGGTGATATTTGAAAATTTACGGCGTAAATTTTTCAAATATCACTTTTCCGGGTTTGTCACCGACTTGTAAGCGAAAGTCCTATTATTAATAGTATTAGCTGATTTCTTGAGGTTAAAGGTCATGCGGCAACCAGCGGTTTTCATTATATCAGATTTTATCGGCAGATGGCCCGACCCAGCTTTTAAGCCAAAAATATTATGTCAAAACCCGACCTGGGACGGGCTTGTACTTTTGCGACCCCTTTGTTAAAATGCGCTTATAATTAAGGTGCTTATTAAAAGCTTTTAGCTGAAAGCTTTCACTTGCTGAAACGACAACCAATTGGCTAACCACAGGTAATAGCAGGTAGTAAAGGAAATCTAAATATTATGCGTGTGCGTGACCCCGAACTAAGCAAGGCAGCCGCCAATGTCATCGGCAAAATCATCAAAATTACAATTGGCTTTGTAATGATCGGGATTGTCGTGGTGTTTGCGCTGGGTATCTATTTCTTTTTCGAGCTGGGCCAGAAACCCAGCGTCAAAGATGAGGCTGTCCCCTTTTCTATCACTAAAGGCGAAACTTTTGGCGAGATTACTGACCAGCTCTATGATAAGAAGCTGATTCGTAATACTTTTGTCTTTCGGGTTCGGGCCAGATTGCTGGGGGCGGAGAGCAAGGTACAGGCCGGGACAGTCGCGCTGCGCCGCAATATGACGGTGGATGAAGTCCTGGAGTCGCTGACTTCGGCTCGGCTGAATGACCGGGATGTAACGATTATCGAGGGGTTGCGGCTGGAACAAATCGCGCAGATTCTGGCGGACAAAGGTTGGGACAAGACCAAGTTTATCAAGGCAGTGCGCGAAGAAAGCTGGGAATTCGGCTTTCTGAACGATAAACCTCTAGCCGCTTCAGTAGAAGGCTTTCTGTTTCCCGACACTTATAAGATACCGGCGAATTTCACTGAGCTGCAAATTGTCGAAATGATGTTGCGGCGCTTTGGGGAGCAGTTTGATGAAAGTCTTCGCAAAAAGGCCCGCGAAGGGACTGGCATCTATAAAACGTTGATAATGGCCTCGATTGTCGAGCGGGAGGCTGCCAAAGCCGAGGAGCGCCCCAAAATTGCCAGTGTGTTCTATAATCGGCTCAAGCTGGATATGCTGCTGCAAACCGACCCAACCGCTCAATGGGTGCGCGATAGCTTACGCTTTAACCAGGAGAAGGGCTTTGATAACTGGTGGACTCCGCCGACCAGAGAAGACCTGACCCTCGACTCGCCTTATAATAGCTACAAGGTCAAGGGTCTGCCGCCCGGCCCAATCTGTAATCCGGGATTGGCCTCGCTCAAGGCCGCCACTGAGCCATTTACCACCGATTTTCTGTATTTTGTAGCGACCGGCGACCGCGATGGCAGCCACGCCTTCGCCAAAACCCTGGATGAGCATAATGCTAACGTCAAGAAGTATTTGGGGAAGTGAGGGAGGGGGTCTAAAATCTAAAATCTGAAATCTAAAATCTGAAATCTAAAATCCAGATTACATCAAAGATTGGGGATTTACGATTGAAAGCGGTTAGAGGTCAGCGGTTAGAGAAATACAGAAGCGGGGGATTTTCGACCTTCGACCTTTGACTTTAGATTTCAGATTTCAGATTTCAGATTTTAGATTAACTAGGGGGGAGTGTGAGAGTTGACAAGTCCTGGGAATGGTGAGGCGGGCGCGGCCCGTTTGTACCGGGCCGATGGTTCGCCTCGTCCGGTGGGGGTAATAGGTTTCCCGATAAAGCATACTTTGTCGCCCGGTATTCAGGGGGCGGCTTTTGCGGGCCATAATTTGCCGCATCAATACCAGAAATGGGAGGTTGCGCCCGCCGACCTGCCCGCCTTTTTGGAAAAAGCTGCCCGTGAGGATTTTCTAGGTTTGAATGTGACCTTGCCGCACAAACGGGCGGTCTGGGAAGCGGCGGCAGCCCGCAGCGAGGAAGCCGAGGCAGTTGGAGCGGCTAATACTCTGCTGCTGGATAACGAGCAAGGCGGTTGGCTGGCCCATAATACCGATGTCGGGGGCTTTCTGACCGCGTTGGAAGAACAAGGCTACAACCCCGCCAAACAGCGTACCATGGTCATCGGGGCGGGAGGCGCGGCGCGGGCGGTAGTATTTGCGCTGGCGGCAGCGGAGGCTTCCGAGATTGCGGTGGTCAACCGGACTTGGGAAAAGGCCACCGAACTGGTCAGCCAGCTTGGGCCACTTTTCCCGCAAACCCACATGTATTCCACCCCGATTGACCCTTCGGCCTGGCCTTTTAATCGCAACCCGCGCACTTTGGTAGTCAATGCCACCTCGCAGGGTCTGCTCGCCCCGGACGAGGAATTCCCAGTTGACCCCGACCACATGGCGGGTCGGGACGCTGACCGCCGCACGATTTTTTTTGATTTAACCTACGGTGATACTCCTTTTTTGCGGGCGGCAGGTGCAAAAGCCGCCCATCTGGTAGACGGCCTCTCGATGCTGGTCTATCAAGCGGCTCTAGCCTTTGAGTGGTGGACGGGCCTGCCCGCCCCCCATTCCGCAATGATGGCGGCAGCTAAAGCGGCCCTAGCGGAGCGTTCTCAGGAACATAGCGGGTGATAATTGTACCCTATCTTCTGGCGGCCCTGGTCGGGCTGGTCGCCGGTTGGCTGACCAATATTATTGCCGAGCGGTTTCCGCTGGCAGACCGCCCGCTTTTCGGGTCGCTTCACTGTGTGCGCTGCAATCAAAAACTGGCCTGGCGCGACCATCTACCCATCGTCGGGTTTTTGCTGCAAAGGGGCAAATGTCGCTATTGCAGCAAAGCCCTACCCTGGCGTTTTCCGATAGTCGAGTTGGCTCTAACTTTAGCCTTTCCCCTGGCTTATCCCCTCTACGCGAGCCAGCCTTTATATGTATATCTGGTAAATTGCTTCTATATTTTTCTGTTGGCGGTGATTGGCCTGATTGACTGGCGCTATCGGCTGATTTTCCCGGTGATGATTTATGGCGGCTGTATCTTTGGGATAATCCTGGCTTTGGTAGCCGGGCCGCAACCCGACCCTCAGCTATTGCCGGATGGTCTGGGCAGCGTAGCGATAGGCGCAGCAATAGACGGCGGCATTTTCTTAATAATTTACTGGGTGGCGTATGCGGTCTATCGTCGTCGGGCGATGGGCTGGGGCGATGTCTTACTGGCAATTCTAATCGGGGTCACGTTGGGTTATCCCAGGGCGGTTTCGGCCTTGTTTTTAGGGGCGGTGTTAGGCGGACTGGTGGCTATCGGCTTTTACTTGTTTGGTGGCAAACGCCGCCGCGATTTCATCCCCTATGGTACGACCCTGTGTATCGGGGTTATTCTAATTCTTATTTGGGGACAGGCCATCTGGAACTGGGGGCCGTTCGGAGTGCTGACCATTTTGATGCAGGTTATTTTCCGAACGGTCATGGGCTGGTTTGGGGTCGAGGTCTACTGACCAATTTCTACTTGCAACTATAGTAATAAGAAGTTGCGTTGATTACTTTGCGGAAGTAAACCTGGGGCGCAGCGCACATCGAGTCCATTGCCGGATAGCGTTCCCAGCCATCAGGGTTGCCGATACCCTTTGTGACCGAACTATAGGCCGAACTAAGCTGTGGGCCTAGCAATATCAGAAAACCGATGACCATCAAGGTTATTACCAGGACGATGAGCGCGTATTTTATGAAGCCAACGACCCCCCCGTCGGAAGGTGCAAAAGTAGTATTAAAGATAATCATAGCGACCCCACTGTTTGAAATTAAGTATAACTAAGCTATAACGATAAGTCTTCACTTCTACAATATAGCATCCCAATGTTACGTTTTTGTTACAAAATTGTTAAATCATTAAAACCTTTTTATAATTGGCTAGAATAAAACCGATTTCAGCTATTCCTTGACCTTCTAAAGGTCTTTATCTGTAAAAATTCATATCAATATTAGAATGCGTTTCAGATTCTTTAGTTACATGAGCAAAATCCGTGCCGTAAATGTGTCATTCTGAGCGAAGCGAAAGATAAAGATTCTTCGCTTCGCTCAGAATGACAAGGCTAAATAGTTACAAAATTGAAATGTTTTTCTAACGTAGGGTATGGTAGAATAGCCGAAATCAGTCAATCAAACCTCATAGCAAATAACCGGCCCGGTCTGGCATCGTGGTGTTATAACCCTTTTCTCTTTCTTATTTAGAATTTTCTGTCCTTTATTTGGAAAGGCCAAATATATATGTACGACTCAAATTCAGCCTCGAATGAGGCCAATTATCAATTTATTAATGGCCCGGCGGCAGCCAGCGTCGGCGGGCAACCCACCAACCACTTTGAAAGTCCGCAACAGGCCGCCGATTTTCTGGATGCCTATAGTCAGGCGGTAGTGGGAGTAGCCGAAACCG
>JBBRSG010000124.1:0-18237 GCA_038245615.1 Chloroflexia bacterium
AGCGACCTGAAAGACTCGACGGCCATGTACGAGCGCACCGGCGATACCCCGGCCTACGCCCTCGTCCGCGACCATTTCGGGGTGATGAGTGAGGCGATTCTGGCCCAGCAGGGGGCTATCGTCAAGACTATTGGGGATGCGGTGATGGCGGTCTTTTCCAATACCGCTCAGGCCGTAACCGCTTCGCTCCAGATTCAGCGAGAAATCGCGCTCCTGAATCAGAATCGGCCCGAAAGAGAAGCCTTGATTGTGAAATTGGGGTTGCACGCCGGGCCGTGCATTGCCATTAACGCCAATAATATTTTGGATTATTTTGGCTCGACGGTCAATACGGCGGCCCGCGTGCAAGGGGTTAGTATCGGTGGCGATTTGGTTGTTACCGAGGATATTTTTGATAGCCCCGGTGTCGCCGAAATGTTGAACGGTTTGCCCGAAGAGGATTTCGAGGTCAAACTCAAAGGTCTGGCCCAGACCTTCAAGCTTTATCGTTTCTGGCCCGTGCCGGAGGTCTGGTCGCCCAAAATCGCGCCTGCTCCGGTCGAGCCGGTGGCAGTCTGATTAGGGATTAGTCGTTAAGCTCGTCCAGTTGCTGCATTCCGTCCTCAACCGTGAGTTCGCCCCGCTCGATGGCCCGCAGAATTTCCAGCTGTCGGGCCTTTTTGTCACCGCTGGGTGGATTTTCTTCGACCGCAGTTGCCGCCGCCGGGATATTATCCGGGATTGGCTCAACTGACCCCATTGGCGGGGGGGTGACTATCGGGCCAGCCGTTTTGGGGCGCTCGGCTACTGGTGGCACAGGTGGCACACTGGACATGTTCGGGCCAAATGGCGATGGTGGGGCGGGCGGCGCGGGCGGAGGAGTAGGCCAATTCGGGGCGGGCGGCGGCGGGGCGGCGGTTTCAGGCCAACCTGTACTATCGCTCGTGCCATATACTCCCAGTTGAATGTTTCCGTTCATAGCATTGATACTCACTTTTGAACCTCCTCCGTTTAGATCAAGTCTGGACTGATTTTGACCAGGCCGATTACGAAAACCCATCGGCCCAAACTCCGGGCTGACCGAAATCCGCCCATTCAGGCTGCGACACTCAATCGAAGCTCGGCTCTGGCTGGGTATTAACATCTGGACATTGCCGTTAGTGGTGTTAATTTTATACTCGCCTTTGCCGGGAACAGCCATTTCGGTTTCTACCTGGATACTCCCGCTCGCCACCGACAAATCCAGTTCACTCATCTTGCAGGCTGTCAACCGCACCCCGCCACTAACGACTTTGGCACTGACTTTGCCCCCCAATTCTGCTCCATCCAGATTGCCGCTCATGCTATTAATTTGCGCTCCGCCGGTTAAGGCCCGCATCGCAATCCCGCCGCTGCTATTCTTTACCCTGCAAAATTTATTCAGATTGGAAAGCTCAATTGAACCCGATATATTTTTGACTTCCAGCTCAACCCAGTTTGGCACTTCCACATAAAATCCGGTGAGATACGCCCCTAGCATTTCGCTAAGGCCGCGTCCCAGCCCGGCGGCTAGGTTGCTAATAGTTTCGGGGTCGAAGTATTGCCAGAAACGACGGGCCTCGCGGCGGTTTGGACGACCTCTTTCCTCCCCTTCTGATCGGGCCTCGGCCCGGCCTGGTCTGCCCCAGTTCCCTCGCTCGAACCCTTCGTCAAAGTTTGGCTGACCAGGCGGCGCAAAGTCGTAGCCCGCATCCGGGTCGAATTTATCCCATTCCGATGGCCCTTTCCAGTTTTCGCGCTCATCGTCGTCAAAGTTAAAGCGCCAGCCTTTACCAGGGTTAAGATTTAGCTCAATGTCCGAGCTGTCCTGTTTAACCTGAACTTTGGGCAGCATCGCGTAATCGGGGTTGGAATTGGCTCGAATGACGATTTCAGGCCGATTAGTCCCGACTATTTTCAGGTGTCCACTCACATTGTTAATCTTGATGTGGCGCAGACGTTGAGGGTCAATGCTGATGACCTTCACTCCGCCTTCTGCGCCCTGACTAAAACCGCCCGAATTAGCCTCGCTATCCCCGGCGCTGCTCTCTTGACCGGGATCGGGCCATTTGGCCTTAGAGTCGGCCTGTGGTTCTCGTTCATCCATAATTATTCTCCTGTAGTGGTAGAATTATTGCGCCCGGCGCTCGCTTCGGTTGGCTTGAGCGCCGCCAGCATTTGCTGGGCCTGGAGCGCGGAAATCTGGTTCTGACTGAGCATTTCCAGCACTTCGCGTCGCCGTTGCTCGATGGAGTCAGGCTCATAGCCCAGTGCCACAATTACTTCGTCCAGCTTTTTGATAACGGTAGGGTACGAAATATTGAGCAGTTCCTGAATGGCCTTATTCTGACCGCGACAGCGAATAAAAACCTCTAAAAACTGCAATTGTTCGGGGTTCAGGTTCTGGAATGGGCCGGTCTCGAAGCGGCCTTCCAGGGCGCTTCCGCACTGGCTACATTCCAGTCGGGTCACGTCCATTCGGTCACTACATACCGGGCAACGCCCACTCACGCGATAAACATTTGGTGGCATATAACATTCCTCAAGAATTGATTAAGATTGTCAAGTAAAAGTTCTAATCTGCTAAATCGGTTTGATAGTTCTCTTAATATTTTTACTCCCAAGATGATTATACCCAACTTACCGGGTTTGTCAATAGATTTTAAGTAATAAATCAATAATATTAAGCTTTGACTTAATATTATTTACTGATCAAAGGTCAAGGGTCAGTGAAATGTAAGGCGGAAAACGGAAGGCAGAAGGCGGAAGAAATCCGGCTAATGCTTTATATTTAATTCAAAACTCAAAACTACTTTTCTCGCGGGCTGGATTTGACACGGTTTATTTCAATCGCTATACTCAATAATTGAGTAATACTCAATTATTGAGTATAGCAGTGTTACCCTGGCAGGTCCCTGATAACAAAATTTAGCTTCATTAAGACGAAGGAGAGACCACAATGTCGAGTCAATCGAGGAGAAGAGCCTGGCCTAGCAGCTTGATAGCTGTTTTAGGACTGGTTAGTCTATTGCTGGCAGCTTGCGGCGACAGCACCGCAACCCCCGTTCCGGCGACTACCGCATCCGCAACTACGGCAACTACTGCTGCTCCAATTACCAATGCTGCCGCGAACACTGTCGCCGCAACTACTGCTACGACAACTACCAGTGCGGCTACTATTACGGCGGGTTCTGGGTCTAGTATCACCGCCAGTGGAGAGGTGATTGTTTTTGCGGCTTCGAGCTTAACCGACCCGCTTAACGAGGTTAAGACCGAAATAGAAAAAGCCAACCCTGGTCTGAAAATCACCTATAACTTTGGTGGCTCGAATACCTTGCGGGCGCAATTGGAACAAGGCGCGAAAGCTGATGTCTTTGCTTCCGCTAACCAAACCGAAATGGATAATGCTCTCAAATCCAATTTGGTGGCGGATAAAGGCCAGACTTTCGTCCGCAATCGGTTGGTAGTGCTTTTGCCCAAGAACAATCCCGCCAAAATCGAGAAATTACAAGACCTGGCTAAAACCGGAGTAAAGTTTGTGACCGCTCAAAAGGATGTGCCGGTGGGCGGCTATACCCTGCAAGCTCTGGATAAGATGAGCAAAGACCCGGCCTTTGGGAGTGATTTCGCCGCTAAGGTAACGGCTAATTTCGTCTCGCAAGAGCCGAATGTCAAACAGGTCGTGACCAAAGTGCAATTAGGCGAGGCTGATGCCGGGATTGCCTATATCAGCGATATTTCGGCTAAAATTAGCCCTGACCTGATTACCCTTGAAATTCCCGACCAGTTCAATACTCTAGCGACTTATCCCATTACGACTTTGAAAGGCGCAAGTAATGCTGCCGGAGCTAAAGTTTTTCTGGAGTATGTTTTGGGTGAAAAAGGTCAGGCCATCCTCAAAAAGAATAATTTTATTCCGGCTACTAGCTCGACGGGTAGCGTCGGAGGTGAAGCACAGGCGGGGTAATGTTTACTATGCTTGCTAACATTATTCTTACGGATAAATAACTTTCCTCTAATACTTCACTAGCTTGTTTCTAACTTTTCGGGGCTATAATAGCCTCTGTAAGGTTAATAAGACCTGAAAGAAAAGAAAGCAATTAGTGAAAGTAAGTTTAGCCAAGTGGCTATAACGATTATGGAGGAAATTTAGATTATGACTACCTGGTATAATGTGCGCCCCGGCAGTTCCCTGCGACCAACTGGGTTGTTGTGGAACAACAAAGCCTTTAATGACCCCTTCTTTAACGGTACGTTGGAATGGGCGTTTGGGCCGACCAACTTCGCCAATGGCGGCAGTCGTCAGCCGGTTGATTCAACGATTGGTTTCCGGCTGAACGTGGCTCAGGACGCTAAGAACTATTATGTTTATGCCGTGCTGCCCGGTGCTACCGCCGACAAGCTCGAAATCAGTGCCTTGAAGAACCGACTGACCATCGCTGGGGAAATTGAAACGGGGGCTTACAGTCCTGCGTCTCAAGCTGACCAAGCCGAGGGCGACAAACCGGCCCAACCCGGCTTCAAGTGGCTGCATCGGGAGTTACCGGCGACCACTGCCAAATTCCATCGTGAACTGCAATTGCCCACCGAAATCAATGCGGCGGAAGTGACGGCCTCTTTCGAGAATGGTATTCTGAAACTGGTTGTACCGCAAGTACCCCAGGCCCAGGCCCAGCGCATCGAGGTTGCAGGCGCTCCTGCTCTACCAACCCAAAAGTAACCTGTAGCTAAAAAACCAAAAAAGGCCCAATCGGGCCTTTTTTGGTTATCAGGACTAAATCTAACCTGTAATATTGCTATACCAGTTTTCCAGCAAGGCTTTGAGCTGTTGAGTCAGTTCGGGGTAAGCATCTTTGAGGTTAAGGCGCTCGCCGGGGTCGGCCTCGATGTCCGCCAGAAAGATTTCGTTTTCCCCTGGACGGATAAAATCGAGCTTGCCATTTAGCACCAACTTCCATTTACCCTGGCGGACGGCCAGTTGCCCGTTATATTCCCAAAATATTTCAGAATGGGGATTCGGGGCATTGTTCGTCAGGGTCGGCAACATATCGCAACCATCGAGGGTCAGGTTTTCTGGAATTTCCCCGCCCGCCAACTTTAGCAAAGTCGGAAAAACATCCACCATCACCCCGACTTCGGGGCTGACCTGTCCCGCCTTGACCATTTTGGGATAAGACAAGATTGCCGGTTCGTGAATGCCGCCCTCAAACAGGCTATATTTGTAGCCCTTAAAAATCCCGGCACTCCCGCCATAATAAAAATCCGGGTTGCCGTCCAGCCAATTGCGTTGCTCGGTGGAAGGGCCGTTGTCGCTGGAGAAAAAGATAAGGGTATCTTCGTATATCCCCATCCGCTTAATAGCCTCAATTACCGCTCCAATGCCATCGTCCATCGCTGCAATCATCGCCGCCATAATTCGGCGGTCAGGTGCTACGCCGGGGAAGCGGTCTACATATTTTTGGGGAGCATGCATGGGCCAGTGGGGAGCATTATAGGGCAGGTATACCAAGAACGGGTTATCGGCGTTGCTTTCGATAAACTCAACCGCTTTTTCGGTCAAAAGCTCGGTCAGGTAGCGTCCATTTTGCCAGACTTCCTGGCGATTGTGCAGCAAATCGTGAAGCGGTAATATCCCGCGTTCCTGTCCGTAGTAATAAATGTGAGAATAATAATCAACTGCCCCCGCCATAAAGCCAAAAAACTCGTCAAAACCATGCGCGTTGGGGTGATGTTCAAATTTAGTGCCGAGATGCCATTTCCCAAACATGCCGGTCTTATAACCTAACCCTTTGAGCAAAGTGGCGATGGTTATTTCAGTCTCAGGCAGACCGGGAATATTTCTTTCGCCCCCCAAAATCTGAGTGATACCTGACCGGGTGGGATAGCGTCCGGTCAGCAAGGCCGCTCGCGATGGCGAGCAAACCGGCGAACTGGAATACCATTGGGTGAAGCGGATTCCTTCGGCGGCCAGCCCATCTAAATGTGGGGTTTTCATCAAATCTGAGCCATAGCAACCCAAATCGCCATAGCCCAGGTCATCGGCATAGATTATTACAAAATTAGGCTTGCTCACTGTCAGCCGCTTCCTTCCTATTTCACTATAATCCTAAAAGGTGTTACTTAATGATTGAGTATAACAGATTGACTAAATTAGTGGGCTAAACTTGCAAAATGAAGCGGCTGACGCTTTGGCCTTAAATGAGAACGACAGGCCATAGGCTTACGCCTGAATTTCTGCTAAAATCAAAATGCACCTGTCAATTTGGGGGTTTAGCCCACTAATTTCTAAGAATATGGTTGTTAATGACAAAGTACGTCTATCCGGCCCGGCCCGGCCTCAAAATAATTTCGCTAATCAGCCTGAGTTTACTTCTGGCCTTCTTTGTATTTACGGCCTGTGGGGATACAGCTACTCCCAAACCGGCGACCACTCCGGCAAGTCCGCCCGTTTCTACGACGGCAGCCAGCCCTGGCAGTCCGGCGGCTTCGGTGTCGGCGGCTAGTACCAGTCCTGCCAGTAGCCCGCCAGCCTCAAGTCCGCCAAATAAAGATGAAATCCCGGTAATCGGGGTAGGTCAGGAAGCCTCCAAGCCCTTTAGCCAGGTCTGGAAGGTCGAGCTAGACGAAGGTAATCTGCCGCAGGTCGTCGGGGAAGCGGAAGGGCTAATTTATGTCAAAACCCGCCAGGGTGGGCTATACGCTCTGGATGCCAAAACCGGGGTAGTAATCTGGAAACAATCGCCGACCAGTTCAACTGGCCCGGCGGCCCTACTCGCGCCGATAGCGGTGGTCGGCTCAGGTATGGTGGCAATCGGGGATGTTGCCGCCGAAAAAGTGACAGCTTACGACGCTAAAAGCGGGCAGAAAAAGTGGGACTACAACCTGAAATTTGATGCCCCCAACCGGGATAAAGGTACGCGCTTTTTGGGCGGCAAGTTTTATGAAAATACCCTGGTGGTGGCGGTCAGCAGCAAACAAGACCCCTTCAACACTCAGACCCAGACCAAGAATCCTGAATATCTGTTGGTGGTCGGGATTCAAGTTGCTACCGGCAAAGAAGCCTGGAGCGCCGCTACCGACCCCTACGACCCACAAAACGGTGGTCGGGTCGGAAATGTAATCTTTGGCAGCAAGTTGGTGATTATCGAAAGCCCCGACCTGACGGTTGGGGCGCTTGATGGCAAGGATGGTACCCGGCGCTGGCGGGTAGTCACGCTTTTTCTGCTGCGAACCGATAACCTTGATTTGCTGTACAGTGTCGTCCCGGAGGCAGGGGCAATCCATAGTCCCCGGCTACGTAGCACCGACCCTGAAACCGGCAAGTTGATGTGGGAAAAAGTTCTGCCGGTGCGAGTAATCAATGACCCGCCTATCGTAATTTCGCCCGACGAAAAGTCGGCCTATGTCACGGTTCTGGTCAAGGCGGGCGAGTCGTATCTTTTTGCGGTAGACCTGGAAAGTAATCAAGTGTTATGGCGCTATACCACCAATACCTACGGCGCTTACAGTCTGACCGCCCTTAATAATGGGGTACGGTTGCGGAATTATGGGAAAGTAGCCGGGCTGGTGACTTTTGACCGTGAAAATCCCTCTCCGGTCAGATGGGCCGCCGGAGGTCTGGAACTATTGACCGACACCGAGCAACCGGAAGGGATTTATCTGACCGCTCGAAATGACAAAGGTGGCGGTCTGTTTTATATGCTGGGGAGCGCCAAGGGCGAAGTGCGGTTCGCCTCGAAAACTGAATTAGCGGTCAACGACCCTTTTTTCGGCACTACCCAAATCTATCTGACCGCACTTGACCCCGCCGGAAAACCGTTGGTTTATGCTTTTAGCCGTCCGGGGTGAGGGGATGGGGTACGAGGTCTGGGGAAATTCAGGACTGAGGACTGAGTTCCCCAATCGCAAGTCGCAAATCGCAAATCGCATTTACCCCGGCCTCCGACCCCTGACCCCCGAAAGGAGTTCGCTATGTTGCGCGAGAAACTGGAATTTGTGTATGGGCCGGAAGTGGGGCAAGCCACTTTTGAGCGGCTAAACCAGCTTATCGAGAAGTACGCTTATCTCAAGACGCGAGCGGCGGTGTTGCCTGCCGACCAACGCCTTTCGGAGCGCGATGTAGTCCTGATTACCTACGGCGACCAGGTGCAAAGCGACGGCAATTCACATCTTCAGACTTTGCATACCTGGCTGAAAACCCGACTGGCGGGGGTAATTAACACGGTGCATATTCTGCCGTTTTACCCCTATACCTCGGATGACGGCTTTTCGGTAGTAGATTATCGGCAGGTAGACCCGGCGTTGGGCGATTGGGCCGATATTCGGGCCTTGCGAAATGATTTTCGGCTGATGTTCGATGGCGTAATCAATCATATTTCAGCCAGCAGCGCCTGGTTTCAGAGCTTTTTGAAGGGGGAAGAACCCTACCGGGATTATTTTATCACTGAAGACCCCACCACCGACCTTTCGGGCGTGACCCGCCCGCGCACTCTGCCGCTCTTGACCCCTTTTGAAACCGCCGAGGGCCAAAAATATCTTTGGACAACTTTTAGCCCCGACCAACTGGACTTGAATTTCCAGAACCCGGAAGTCTTTTTGAACATCGCCGACTTGCTCCTGTTTTATGCCAGCCAGGGGGCGGACCTTATTCGGTTGGATGCAATTGGTTATCTCTGGAAAGAGGTCGGGACAAGCTGTATTCATCTGCCCCAAACTCACGCGATAGTCCAGATTTATCGGGCCTTGCTGGACGAGTGCGACCCAAATCTACTGCTGATTACTGAAACCAATGTCCCGCACCGCGATAATATCAGCTATTTTGGGGATGGTCGCAACGAGGCCCAGATGGTCTATCAGTTTCCGCTCGTGCCGCTGGTGTTGCACGCTGTCCAGACTGGCAATGCCAATCCCTTGCGAGAATGGGCCGCCGGGCTGGAAAAGGTCTCGGATACCGCCACCTTCTTTAATTTTCTAGCCTCGCACGATGGCATTGGGGTGGTCCCGGCCCGCAATCTGTTGAGTGAAGCCGAGATAAGCGGCTTGGTGGAGCGAGCCTTGAAACACGGCGGGCAGGTTTCTTATAAAAATAATCCCGATGGTAGTCAGAGTCCCTATGAGCTGAATATCACTTTCTTTGATGCCCTGAACGACCCAAATAGCTCCGAACCGGAAGAAACCCGCCTCAATCGCTTTATCGTTTCGCAAGCGATTATGCTGGCGTTACAGGGCGTGCCAGGCATATATTTTCACAGCTTGCTCGGTTCGCATAGCTGGCAAGACGGTCTGGGCCAGACCGGGCGCAATCGTACTCTCAACCGCGAGAAACTCTTGCTTGCCAATCTGGAAGCAGCTTTGTCCGACCCGAACAGCCACGCGGCGCGGGTTTTTCAACCTTATATTCAGCTGATTAGTCAGCGTATCGCGCATCCAGCTTTTCATCCTAACGCGGCCCAACAGATTTTGGACACGAGCAACCCGGCACTTTTCGCCATCCAGCGTACCGCCCATACTAATCAGGAGCGAGTTTGGGCCATCCACAATGTTTCGGGGAATGTTCAGAAACTGGAACTGGCCCTGACCGGCCTTGATTTGCCGCTTTCGCTGACCGACCTGGTGAGCGGTCAGTCGGTAGCGATTGATATAGACCGCGAACTGCTTTCGTGGGAACTAAAGCCCTACCAGGTTTTGTGGTTACAAACTGGAGTCTAGCCCTCGTTTACTCTTATTTTTACACTCATTTGGCTGCCATTTTAAAAGAGTAGACATTACCGAATTCCTCTGTTAAGATAAAACCATTCAACGTTCCAAAGTATTTTTAGGTAGAAGCTAATAACTATTTACCTAACTCAATCCAGTTGTCCAAATATCCTAATTTAACCAATTCCAGGGAGGAGAAACTCCATGAGTTTGAACTTAGCGACGTTGCTAACCGAGACCGCCAAGAAGTATCCCAACGAAACGGCGGTTATTTTCGATGCTTTCAAGCTAAATTACGCCCAGCTTAACGGCCTTAGCAATCAGTTCGCTAATGCCCTGAGCCGCATCGGGGTCAAGCGGCGCGACAAAGTAGCCCTGCTGTTGCCCAATATCCCGCAGTTTCCGATTGCCTATTACGGGGCGCTAAAATTAGGGACCGTCGTTGTGCCGATGAATGTGATGCTGAAGAATGAGGAGATTGAATATCTGCTCAAGGATTCGGAGGCGACTACCCTCATCGCCTTTGAAGGCTTTATGCCGGAAGCCTATCCCGCTTTTGAGCGGGTGGCGAGTTGCCAGCATTTAATCGTGGTGCAGATGCCCGGTAGCACTGCCGCGATGCCGCAAGGCGAAAATATCTACAGCGCCACCGAATTTGTCAAGGATGTTTCCCCAAAATTCGACCTGACCCCAACCATGCCGGACGACACCGCCGTAATTCTTTACACCAGCGGCACAACTGGCAAACCTAAAGGGGCGGAGCTAACTAATTTCAATGTGTTCTATAACGCTCAAAATTCCGGTATCCGACTGTTGCCTTCCAAACCGGGCGATGTTTTCCTGATTGTGTTGCCGCTCTTCCACTCTTTCGGGCAGGTCAGCCTGATGAATGTAGCGGTCTTATGCGGGGCAGCGATGTCGCTAGTACCTCGGTTTGACCCGGTTAAGACCCTCGAAATTATGCAGCGCGACAAAATCACCCATTTCGGGGGCGTGCCGACCATGTTTTTCGCCTTGCTCAACGTCCCTGACCATCAAAAATATGATACTAGCAGCCTGCAATACGCAGTGTCGGGTGGGGCAGCGATTCCAGTCGAGATTCTGAACGCTTTCAAGCGTGAGTTTGGGGTCGAGATTCTGGAAGGCTACGGTTTATCGGAAACCTCGCCGACAGTTACCTTTAATCTGCCGGGCAAAAGTAAAGTCGGTTCGATTGGCGTGCCAATTTGGGGAGTGGATGTCCGCTTGGTGGATACCAACGATGCCGAAGTACCGTCCGGCGAAATCGGCGAAATCGTGGTGCGCGGTCATAACGTCATGAAGGGCTATTATAACAATCCGATTGCTACCGAAGAAGCTTTCCGCAACGACTGGTTTCATACCGGCGACATCGCCCGTGCCGACGAGGATGGCTTTCTCTATATTGTAGATCGGGTTAAGGATATGATTATCCGAGGCGGCTTTAACGTCTATCCCCGCGAGTTGGAAGAAGTCTTGTACCAGCATCCTGCTGTGCGGGAAGCGGCGGTAGTCGGTGTCCCTGACCCCAAGATGGGCGAGGAGATCAAAGCCTTTGTAGCTCTCAAGCAGGGCGCGACTGCCACCGGGGAAGAATTGGTCGAATTTGTCAAAAGCAAAGTCGCGGCCTACAAATATCCCCGCTCCTGCGTCATCGTCGAAGATTTGCCCAAGAACGCCACCGGCAAAATCCTCAAGCGGGAGTTGAAGGATAAGTAGGGGTCGGGGGAAATGCAAGACGGAGGATGAAAGGCGGAAGAAATTCAGAGCTGAGGATTGAGGACAAGTTCCCCAATCGTAAATCCTCTGACCCTCGACCTTAGATTTCAGATTTCCCTCGCTAAAGTCGGGTCGGAGGCAATCAGTTCGCGGTGGCTGAAAGGCAGGGTGGCGAAACGCCAAAGAATTTTGGTGGGAGTGAGCCAGGCTATTCGCCTACCGTGTTTTTTATTAGCCAGGATTTGCTCGACCAGATAAGGGGTCACGGTTTCTACCGGGTCGGCAAAATGATTGAAAAAACGGCGCACCCGCTCCGGGTTTTCGGCGCTTTTGAGGTTTTGCAGCAACAAATCGCTTATCACCATGCCGGGACTGAGATAGTTGATTTGTACCGGCCCGGTGACATTTTCTTTAATCAACCCTCTGGTGAAACAGGTCAGGGCGATTTTGGTCGTACCATATAGAATCAGACCGGGCCGGATATTGCCGTTACTGCCCTGACCTTCCATATTATATATCTGCCCAAAACCCTGTTTTTCCATGCCTTGTAAGGCCACTTGCGAGCCGTACATCATCCCCAAAAGATTAGTCTGGACGACCTGTTGCACCTGTTCGGGGGCTAAGTGCTGGAAAGGCTGGCGTGGATTGCCCTGTCCGGCGTTATTTATCCAAATATCCACCTTGCCAAAGCGGGTAGCGGCGGTCTGCCACAACTTCTGAACTTCTTCGATGCGAGTCATATCGCAAGCTTCGCCCTGAAGATTGGCGCTAGGGTAGAGGGCGCTCAAACTCGAAACCGCTGTGCTGACGGCTTGGGGAGTGCGCCCGGAAACGGTCACTTGATGACCGAGCCGGGCGAATTCCAGGGCCAACCCGTAGCCGATGCCGCGAGTGCTGCCGGTGATTACCACACTTTTGCTTGTATCCCGCCCAGTCAGCCTTTTGCTCCTAAGTTAGGGTATCAGAACGGCATCCCCGGCTTTGACATCGTTGGGATTTGCCAGACTATTGAGCTTGAGCAAGCCATCCAGACCCAGTTTATAGCGGTCAGCGATAGTCTGTAAGGTTTCGCCATCCTTCAAGATAACCCCTTTACCCGTAAAATCGGGCCTTCCAACCGGGACAACAATCTTTTGCCCATTGAATATCTGACGGGCATTGGCGATGCCGTTCACACTTTGCAAGATAGTATAGCTGGTACTATATTGCCGGGCAATCCCGTCGAGGGTATCGCCAGATTTAATAGTATAGACAATCGGACGGGGCGGGCCACCTGCCGGGGGCGGGGGTGCCGCCGCCGTTGTCACCTGGGGCGGCGGGGCGGCGGTAGTCTGGGATGGGGCCGCCGTCGCCGGGTTATTGGTCACGGTTGTTCCACCGACTACCGGCACCGAAATCGCCGGGCCGCTGGTCACGTTGGGGCTTGTGCCGGGGGTGACATTCACTATCGGGGTACTTATGCCCACACCACCGGCGGTAATGCTACCGCTCCCAGCGGCAGCCGTAGCCGTCGCAGCGGCGGCAGCCTGTTCGCCGCCATCGGTAGTGGGGGTGGGTTGGCGAGTTAAAATAATAAACAAAATGGCGAGAGCCGCCAGTAACAAAATTACCCCAATCAACATGAGATTGCGCTGTAGATTTCGGGAGCGGTCTTGTCCGGTGGCATCAAGATTAGTATTCCCTTCGCTCCCAAAAGCGGCCCGCCCGCGTTGTCGCGCTCCGGCCATACCTGCAAACACGGGCGATAGCCCCGCGCCTGGTTTGCGACGACCAGTGCTGGTAGTCTGGCGGCGCGATTGACCCGGCCCGGAAGTAACCGCATCCTGAAACGGCTCTTCCAGCATATCGTCTTCGGGTTGGTTGTAGCCGGAATAGGGTTGGGGAGCATTGAATTGCGGTTCGTTATAACCACCTCCCATATCGGGCATTTGCTGGGTACGTGGATAGGCCGGGGGCGGTGAATTAAAACCGGGCATGTCCATATCATTGCCATAATCACTACCAAAGGCGGGCGGTGGATTACCGGGATAGTTTGGCATCGGTTCGCCTTGGGGCGGAAATCCGGGCTGCGGGAAATTATAAGGGTCGGGTTGGTTCTCCAACGAGTAGGGCGCGGCGGGCCGCAGGTCTTCGGGATTATTTGGCATGGCGGGGCGGATTCCAGGATTAAAGCCGGAAATGACTTCCTCGTTGCCCACCCGACTTTGCGGGGTAGCCCCCATCATCGGGCTACTGCCGCTAGTGGGAATATCCGAGATGCCGGGGATAGTGGCATTTTCTTCTTCGCTATTCAAGCGGGCTTGAATCCGCTCGATGCCGCGCTGGGCCTTGTCGTTGCCGGGATTAATACTCAAAACTTTTTGCAGACAGACATAGGCCTCCGAGAGGTCGTCGGTAGTTGCGGCCCGGTAGAGCCAGCCCAATTCGTTGCTGGCATCCCGCTTGACCACTTCGCAAAAAAGGCTATAAGCTTCGTCGCGTCGGTTCTCTTTGGCGGCCTTAAAGCCCTGCACCAGCAAGTTATTTACATCGCCACCTGCACCGGTAGTACTGCCAGGGTTTCCCATGCTCATTTTGCACTCCTGTTGGCTAGACCCAGGACTTTCCTGCCAGCCTGGATATGGCCTGCTTCCCGCTAAATCTGGGTAATCAACTTAACATATCATGTATTTTAGCCTAAAAATTATATTATGTCCAGTAGTTTTGGATATTTTGGTCAGCAATCATAGACGCAAACCGCCTTTTGTAGTACAATCGGGCCGACTTCTGGTAACTTTAAGGCTTTAGCTTGCGTCATATCTTTTATCGGGCGCTCGAAAAGCGAGATTAAAATCACTCATTTTCTTAATATTCAGGACTAATGGCAGTAGACAAAGAACGCCAACCTAATTTAACCACTAAAGCTACCGAGAGTGGCGCGGACGCAGGTACAAATCTTGAGGCCGAACCGTCAGGGCTGTCGGCTGAATCTCGCCCGGAGGTTTGGCGTACCGCCCCGACTGTCACCCTTGACCCGGCGATACTAGACCAAGCCGAACTAGACGAAGCTGACCTGGATGAGGAGTGGGACTCGGCGGTAGACCCCGATGCCCAGGCTCTAACCCCCCACCCGCGCCGGGCGATGGTTCATTTGCCTCGCTTTCGTGGGTTTCAATATTTTCTGACCCTGGAAGTCGCGCTTTACGGCCTGCTTATCGGGCTGGCTTTCTTCACCCGCTTTTATGAATTGAGCTATCGGGCCTTGCACCACGATGAAGGGGTTCACGCCTATTATTCCTGGAAATTTTACGATGGACAAGGCTATAATCAAGAACCCTGGAAACACGGCCCGTTTTTGTATCATGTGCAAGCCCTGGTTTTTTGGTTGTTCGGCGACAGCGACCAGACTGCCCGCGTTTCGACGGCCCTTTTTGGAGTGCTGATTATTCCGCTTCCAGCCCTGTTACGCAAAGAGTTAGGGCGTTGGGGCGCGTTGACCGCTTCCTTTTTGCTCCTGGTTTCGCCCATGTTTTTATATTTCAGCCGCTTTTTGCGCGAGGATATTTTCACGGCGGTTGCCACCCTGCTGCTGTTTATCGGCTTAGTCCGGTTGGTAGACCGGCCTTGCGCCCGCTGGTGGTATATTAGTATGCTGGCGTTGGCCCTTTTGTTTTGTACCAAAGAGGTCAGTTTTTTCTATCTGGCCTTGTTCGGCGGCTTTTTAGGGGTCTGGTTAAGTTGGCAACTTGCTCCGCGTTTATTGCTGATTTTAGGGGGCTATACAATATTGGCCCTGGCAATATTCTTCTTTGTAATGGTGCTTTACCCGCCTCCGCCGATTCCCTTTGAAGCCCTGAATGGCGAGGCTATCCGGCAATATATTGGTCTACTGCTGGTTCACCCGGTTTTTTGGGCTTTTATTATTTTGCTGGTAGTCGGTATTATTGTAACTTGGGCGGCTTTCCGGGAGGTTGCTATTCAGCGCCTTCGTTTTATGCAAAGCCGGGGCTGGGCCGAGGAGCGCACCGGACTGGGTTCGGCTCTTTTCGCCCCTTATCGGGAAGAAGGAACGGTGGCCTACGCTGTCGCCTGGCTAGGACTTCACTGGAAAACCACCCTGATTGGGTTGGGGCTGGCCTTCGCGTTTTATTTTGTGTTTTTTACTGGCTTTTTTAGCGATATTCCGCAGGGTTCGCTAGGGCTTGTGACCGGATTATGGTACTGGATGGCCCAACAGGGAGTAGCGCGGGGCAGTCAGCCCTGGTACTACTACTTCTTTATGCTGCCCTTGTACGAGCCGCTGGCTTTGGCCTTTGGCACGCTGGGCGGCGGGTTCATCCTCATTAAGGCTTTTCGCTACAGTTTCCGACGGCAATATCGGACGGTGCTAATGCCAGTCTCGGAATACGAAGCCCTCCAAACTAAAAACAAATTATCCCTCAGTGCGCCCTTACCCGAAGCCAATGAGGACGAAGACGATTTTGACGATGAGTTGGACGAGCCGGGGGGTAGTGGTCAGAAAGAACCCGCCAACCGCCAACAATCCGTCGGATTAACTCAGTCCTCAGTCCTCAGCCCTCAACCCTCCCTCCCCGACCCCCATCAACTGATTGAAGTCGAGGTCGCCTTGCGTCCAGCGGGGAACGCGCTGTGGCCGGGCCGCAAGCGGCGGGAGCGCCACCCTTATTTTGGGCTTTTATTATTGGTAACATGGGCCTTTGGGTCGGTGGCGCTCTATACCTGGGCCAGCGAAAAAATGCCCTGGCTGACGGTCCAACTGGCCTTGCCCTTTATTCTGCTGGCGGCTTACCTAATGGATGGGGTTTGGAGCGGCATCGAGGAATATTTCCGCAGCCCGCAACCCCGCGAGGAATTGTTGTGGCGGTTGCGCGGCTCGACTTTCTTTTGGCTCTATCTGGGGGGCGCGGCGGGGTCGGCTCTGCTGTTCTATATGATTATGCTGAATTTGTCGGCCAGCGAACTTAAAGTGACCTTTACTTTTGCCGGGCGGCTCGACTGGTTATTGGTCTGGATACCGCCGATAATCGTACTGCTATTATTCACAGCCTTTTTCAGTTTTATCGGCTTCAAGCTGGCCCTCAAGACTACTCTAGCAGTAGCTTTCGGGCTATTGACCATTTACCTGCTGCACACTGGCTTTACCTACGCCTTTGACCATGGCGATGTGGCCCTCGAAATGGGAGTTTACACTCAGACTACCCCCGACCTCTATCGGGTGGTCAAAGAACTGGACACCGTGACGACGGTTCTGCCGGAAGTGAAAAACACTCCGGTTTTGTACGATGATGATTTGCGGACTCCGCTCGATTTTTACTTGCGTCACTACGATTACAAGAAGCGGGTGTCGGACTTCAAAACTTTGAGCAAGGACAACGGTAGCGCCCTGGGCCTGACCGATTTCCCGATAATTCTGATTTCGGATAGCAAGGCCGCGACCCTCGACGATAGCCAAAAGAAAATTTTGGCAGATAACTTTATCCGGCGCAACTACACTTTTCATTACTGGTTCGAGGAAGGTCAGTACCGCGATTTTGACCGGGCGGCGGGTGACCAGATTGCTTATCTGCAAGGCAAAAGCTCAAAAGTGGCGGTCAAAGATGCCACTAATAAGCTGGTGCTGAACAAAGATGAGATAATGACTACCGAAAAGCTGCAACAACTGGCGGCCTTGCCGGGCGTGCTGGATAAGGTTTACAACCTCAACGGCGGCAATTCGAGCCTGCTACATCTGCAATGGGCTGGGAAGTCGCTCTTTCAGTTGAGCCGTCCGGCGGATTTTGCGCGGCTGTGGCGCTATGTAATCTACCGCGAACAGCCCCGCCCGTTAGGTCGCCGCGAGTTCTCGCTTTATATCAAGAAAGACCTTGCTCCGCTCTGGCGGCAATATGCCGATTTGGTGGATTTCCCGATTAGCCGACCACAATAGGGGGAAGTCTAAAATCTAAAATCTAAAATCTGAAATCTGAAATCTGAAGACGGAAGATGGAAGATGGAAGATGGAAGAAAATTTGGTGATTGGTAGGCATTTTAACTCAAAACTAGCTTACTGACCACTTTCAATCGTAAATCGCAAATTAAGATGACTGAACAGGCTCGACCATTTAAGAATATTCAGAATCGGGTGGAGGTGCTGGGTGCGCCGCCCACCGAGGTGGAAGCGCCGGAGCGTCCGGTAGTTCGGGCTGGGCCACAATCAGGTTGGGGTGAAGCGACCCCACGCCGGGGAGCGCCACCGACCTTATTAGCCGACCTGTTTCAGTGGGGTTGGGCCAACCGGGAAAAGCTAATCTGGCTGGCGATTATCGGCTTGGCGGTCTTTACCCGCTTGTGGGATTTAGCGCCCCGCGCCTTTCATCACGACGAAAGTATTCACGGGGTATTCAGCTATGAGATGTTTACCGGCAAGAATATCTATCGCTACGACCCGACCTGGCACGGCCCGGTTTTGTATTACATGGTCACGCTGGCCTATTTTCTCTTTGGCGGGGCAAGCGAGTTCAGCGCCCGCTTTGCGCCCGCCGTGTTCGGCATCGGCTTAATCGCTTTATCTTACTATTTGCGTCCGCTCATCGGCAGACTCGGCGCGATAATTTTCGCGGTGCTGCTTCTGGTTTCGCCTTCGATTATGTACTATTCCCGCTCGTTGCGCCACGATATTTTTGCTACTTTCGGCATGATGCTGTTTGTAATCGGGCTATTTCGATTCGCCCAGACTCGCCAGAATACGGGCCACCCGGTGCGCTGGATGGCGCTTTCGGGGATTGGCTTCTTTATTCTGTTTGGCAGCCACGAAATGTCCTTCCTGAA
>JBBRSG010000125.1:0-18189 GCA_038245615.1 Chloroflexia bacterium
AATGTTATTAATGCCGATGGCAAAGAGGCGATTTCACTGACCGAGCGGGCCAAATTGACTGACCTGGATGTGGTGTATATCGCCTGGTCGCCGGACGGCGCGGCCCTGGCCTTTACCGCGACGGATACCCAGCGCGGCAAAACCGCGCTCTATCGCCTCAGCCCGGACGGGACGGCCTCGCGTCGCCTGACCGATTACGATGGCAGCGCCCGCGAAATTATGAGCCTGATTTGGGCCTATGCCGATTTCTATAATCCAGCCGCCCGTCTGTATCTTGGCCCGGTCTGGTCGCCCAACAGCCGCTCCCTGGCCTTTAGCGATGGCTCGGCCCGCTTGTCGGTGGTGGATGCCAGCAATGCCAATGTTCGCTATTTCCCGGTAGGGTCTGCGGCGCTTGGTCAGGACAAAGATTCGGTTTTGAGCCTGAAATGGCTGCCCGATAGTCGGCGGTTGCTCTATGACCGGGCGGCGGCGGGCCGCAATACTTTGCAATCCCAGGCCGGAAGCTTTATCTACGACTTTTTTGATGAAACCCTCGAAACCCTTGATACCGTCAACAAAAATACTCTGACCTTGTGGAGCGGACTTGGGTCGGCCTTCTTGCCGACTTGCTGCGGCATGGATTTGCTGGGAGCAGGTAGCCCGTCCATTCCCGGCGCAACCGCGACCAGTGCCAAAGCCGCCAGCCCTTCGGCAACCGCAAACGGGGCGACCATCGCGGGGGCAAGCGGCAAGCTAGTTTATGTCAGTGGCATCGGGCAGCGCCAGCTAATCGTCCACGACCTCAAGAACGGACAACGTACCACGATTACCGCCGGGCAGTTCAAGCTGGTAGATTTCAATATTGCCCCTAAAGGCGACAGGCTGGCCTATGTCGAGGTAGGAGACCGCTTTAACGCCGCCCTGTATGTTGCCGGACTGGATGGCAAGCAAAAGCGCAAGATTACCGAGGGTGGCGGCAACCCGGATGAGCTATCATATCTGGCGGCGTGGTCTTCGGACGGACAACAATTGGCGTTTCAAGCCCTGGCGAATGACCCAAACCTTAAATCCGGGCTTTATACTATCCGGGTAGATGGCCCGGACAACGCTCTGAGCGCCCCGCGCCTGATTACTGACAAAGATGTGGCATCTTTCGCCTGGTCGCCCGATGGTCAGCAAATCGCCTACAAGGTCAATACCCAAACCTACGAACTTTATCTTTCCCTGGCGGATGGCACTAGCCCCGGCAAGCAAATCGCTTCGCTGGGCCGCTTTGATATGCGCTACAGTTCGCTGGGACGGGGGTTGGTCTGGTCGCCGGATGGTCGCTATCTAGCAATGAGCGGGGCGGGAACTTCCGGCTATGGAGCTTACTGGCAATTGTGGCTGGTCACACCCCAGGGCAAGGCCGAAGAACATTCCGGCTACTTTATAGGCCGTTTGGTCGGCTTTACCTCCGATAGTTCCCGGTTGCTGGTGATGACCGCCTCATCTAACCAGAGCAGCACCGTTCAAACCTTTGTAATGCCGACTTCCAATGGAGTAGCAGCACGGGGCTGGCGCTCCTATGACCGAGGCTCTGGCCCGGTAGCCGCTCCAGATGCTTCGGCAGTAGCTTTTTATACTCGCACCGGGGATGGTCGCCCGGATGGTTCGTTTGGGGTCGAGGCTCAAAACCGGCTGGTAATTGTAAACTTTAGTAATGGCCTCTTGCGCCCGGTCAGCCTGGAATATACCCCTTATTATGCCTTCAAAGCTCGCTTTTATGCCTGGCAACAGGACGGCAAGGCAGTAGCCTATTACCAGAACAACACGATTTATCTGGTGAATTCGCAAGGCCCGACCCAGAAATCGGAGATGCTGGCCCGCGCCTTCGCAGTAGACCATCTTGGCTGGGCCAATTAAATATGCTAAATAACCTTAGTAGGAGTTTGGCTTAGGACATTTTTTCTGGTTTGGATAGCTGCTTGTCGCACCCCAAAACGGGTTTGGTTATATCTGAAAAGTTTACGCAGTAAATTTTTCAGATATAACTTTTCTGGACTTGCTCCAAGCTTTAAACCAAAGCCCTAATTATTTCAAATCACTTTCAAAGCACAAGGATAAACTTATGACCGAATTAATGATTGAGCTTCCCGCCGAAATCTATCAAAAGCTAAAGCAGGAAGCTGAAAACAGTGGTAAATCGCCCGAAAAATTGGCTCAGGAATGGCTGACCGGTCGGGTGGAAAACCCACCATCCCAAAGCCAAAGACTGGCAGACCGCGAAAAACTGAGAAATATCTTAGCCGCCGCCGGACTTCTGAGCGAGCTTGGGCCTGACTTAAAGAAGATGGCTGACCCAACTATCTCGCTTGAGGAAGTGCAAAGAATTCTCGGCAATGCGGGTGGTAAACCTTTGAGCGAAATTGTTATTGAGCAAAGAGAACAGGATATTTGAGCAATTTATATTTTGATACAAGTGCTATCGTTAAAAGATATACCAATGAAATTGGTAGTGTTTGGCTAACTAATTATATCGGTCCGGCAAGTAATCACAATGTATCACTTTGTGAAATTATAATTGCGGAATTTGCAGCGGCTCTTTCCGCCAAACAAAGAATTGGTGTAATTTCAGTAGCTGACAGAGCTTTGGCTGTCAAATTATTTCTTGGGCATTGTGACACTGAATACCAACTTTTAGCTGCTACCAGGACTGTAATTAACCGGACGGTAGAATTAACTCAACGCCATCCCTTGCGAGGATATGATGCGGTTCAGCTTGCGACGGCTTTAGTGTTAAAAGAAACTCTCTTTACCAAAGGGGTTACTGATTTCGTTTTTTTGAGTGCTGATAAATCGCTGTTAGTTGCGGCCCAGGCCGAAGGTTTGGTGACAGAAACTCCCAATGCTCACCCATGATTAGCGATTAATTGGCTGCCTTGAAGAGGTAGAACTACTGTAAAAGTCGAACCCTTACCGGGTTGGCTTTCGACTAAAACCTGTCCGTTGTGGGCCTCGATGATGTATTTGACGATAGCCAGCCCCAAACCCGCCCCGCCTAGCGCCCGACTGCGGGCCTTGTCCACCCGATAGAACCGCTCGAAGAGATGGGGCAGATGTTCGGGGGCGATGCCCGTGCCGGTATCGCGCACCTGCAAACGGGCTACGCCGCCCGGATATTTTGAATTATTTTGCTCCACTCCCAGACTCAATGTGACCTCGCCCCCTTCAGGAGTGTAGCGCACCGCGTTTTCCAGCAAATTGAAAATCACCTGACCCAGCCGATACTCATCCCCGATAACCGTTGCTGAATCCAGCCGCTCGATTCTAAGCGTCAGGGCTTTGGCCTGAGTAATGACCAGTTGTTGAGCGCGACCAAAAGCTTTTTCGGCAACCGGAGCGAGTTCTAAAGGCAGTTTTTCGACCATCTGTCCGGCATCGGCCTGCGCCAAGAGCAGCAAATCAGTGACCAGATGGCTAAGGCTGGCGGCTTCGTCGCGGGTTTCTTCGATAGCGGCGGCGGCCTCTTCCGGGGGCAGTCCGCGCTTGAGCAATTCCAGATTGCCCTGGATGATTGTCAGAGGGGTGCGGAGTTCATGAGAGGTGTCCGCCATAAACTGACGGTTAGTATCGAAAACCCGGCCTAGCTCCTCAATCATCTGATTAAAAGTCGCCGCCAGTTCGCCGATTTCATCGTTATGACCCTTAAAAGTAGGAGCTTGCGGAATCCGCTCGTCAAAATCGCGGGTGCGGGCGATCCGGCGGGCCGCTTCGGTTACAATTACTACCGGGCGCAACGCCCGCCGGGTCAGCCACCATCCACCTACCGTAGTTATGCCCAAGGCTATCAGCCCTACCAGCAAAAGGAAAAACCGCACCCGGTTCAAGGTTTCGGTGTAAGTCTTGAGCGATTCGCCGACCTGTAGCACCCAGGTAATTTCGTTTTTGATACTGATTGGTTTGTAATAGATGCGGACGCGCTCACTGCTGACCTGGGCTTCACTAGTGCTGGTGCTGTTGTTACGGGCCGCCAAAACGAGGGCCGGGTCTATCGGGAGTTGCGCCCGACCCAGACTAGCCGAGTCGCCCAGCACCTTGCCCTGCTTATCCAGAATTTGAACATAAACTCCGGGGTCGGCAAATTCTTCCAACGGGTCAATTTCCAGCAGACCGGAAACCCCAATTGCCCCATTTGGGTTCTGGGTTAGCAGATTTACTTTGCGCTGGACATCGTTGGCCCGCCGTTCCAGGCTCTCATCAATCCGGGCCGAAAGATTGCTTTGCAGGATTACGAGCAGGGTCAGGCTGAACCCCAGCAACACCGTCGCCAGGATTCCCCCAAACCAGCCGGTCAATTTCCAGCCGATTGGCAGATTGCCCCGTTCCTTGAACAAGTGGTTACTCCTCGCGCAAGGTGTAGCCCGCCCCGCGCACAGTCTGAAGCAGCCGAGCTTGGCCTTTGGCTTCCAGCTTGTCGCGCAGGGCGCGGACATGGACATCTACCACATTCGACTCCCCTAGATAATCCATGTCCCAGACATTTTCAAGAATCATCTCGCGGGAAAGTATCTGGCGGGGGTGGCGCAGAAAAAACTCCAATAGCTTGAATTCGCGGGCGGTTAATTCAATCGAGTAATTGCCGCGTACCGCCCGATATTCCTTGAGACGCAAGGTCAGGTCGCCGAACTTTAGCTCCTCGGTAGAATGGTTGCCGGTCAAAAATTCCTCGTTGAGTACCGAGCGGCGTAAGAGGGCTTTAATCCGGGCCGCCAGTTCCTCAAAGGCGAAAGGCTTGACCAAATAATCGTCGGCCCCAGCTTCCAGCCCTTTTATACGGTCAGAGACAGTATCTTTGGCGGTCAGCATCAAAATCGGGAGCGCTCCGGTCTGGCGCAAGCTGTGAGAGATTTCCAGCCCATTCGGGCCGGGGCCGGGCAGCATTATATCTAGCACCACCAAATCGGGGCGGCTTTGGCGGGCCAACCGCAAAGCTTCCTGCCCTCCGGCGGCGGTTTCCACTTCGTAGCCTTCCAGGGCGAGGCCGCGCCGAAGCATACTCAGGATTTTAGGATCATCGTCTACTACCAGGATTTTGGTCATGTTTTTGGCTTGTTGCTATGATTTATTTACCGGCTAACAAATTGTACTATCCATATTTTACCGTCTTTGGCTTGGGAATGGAAGTAAAAGGAAGCAAAAAGAATAAATCCCAAAGCAGCAAAACTTATTTCAGGGTGACAAAGGCGATTAGAAGTCGCCCGTTACGCAGAAAATCTACCTGAACGGTCTCGCCCGGTTGGTGATTAGCCAGCAGCGCCAAAAGCGAGGCATCGGACTGTACCGCCCGCCCCCCCAGGCTGGTAATCAGGTCGCCCGCTTGCAGTCCAGCTTTTTGGGCCGGGCTGTCCGGCTTGATTTCGGTGATAACCAGCCCTTGCGCTCCATTGACCTGATTCGACCCGGCTAGAACGTTACTGCTCAAGTACAAGATACCGAGATAAGCCGAGGTCGCCCCGGTAGAAGGCTCACTGGAAGTGGGGCTGCTGGCCCTTTCGGAAGCCAGAATGAACCAGACTACCAGGCCGAGGCTTATCGCTGCCATTACCAGCATCAATCTAACCTCGCGGGCGCTCGCTCGCCCCCCGGATGGGACCGGGCGATGCGGGGAGCGACTTTGCTCCGCGCCAAACCGCCGGTCCCGGTCAGGATAGGGGCGCAACTGGGAATGCGCCAAATTATTCGGGTCTGACTTTATCGGGTTTTCCAGTTCAGATTGTTGCATTATTACGCACCTCGGTTTAATATCCCTAGAACTTTGCTCAGAAGTTTGGTCTGGCTAGTTCTAAATCGCTACTCTCTATCATACCTGGAAGGAGTGAAGGTATAATGAAAGCTAGATTAATACTGGCTTAAAAGGTTTGATATACTTGGCTTGTTCAGAATGTAACAAATCTGGTCTCAGAGCGTATTACCTCTGTACTAATTTTTGGAGCAGTTGAACAACGAAAATCAAAAATCGAAAACCAAACAACTTGGAACAGGATTAAATAAATTATGAAGCTTGACCGATTGACCGAAAAAGGGCAAGAAGCGATGGTCGCCGCCGATGCTCTGGTGGAACAATACAAAAATACCCAACTTGAGCCGGAGCATTTGCTCATGGCCTTGCTTGACCAGGGTGGAGGGATTGCGGCCCAGATTGTGACTGAACTCAAGGCCAGCCCAGACCGCTTGCGGACGCGGGTGGAAGGGGTGGTAAACCGCTTGCCCAAAAATTATGGGGTACGGCCCAAGACTACTATTTCGTATGCGACTAAAAATGTGCTAGACCAGGCTGAAAAAGAGTCCTTGCGGATGAGTGACAAATATGTCAGCACCGAGCATTTGCTGATGGCCCTGGCTGCTCCCGCCAATATTGGTGATGGCGGCAAGATGATGCGCGAGATGGGCGTAACCCGCGATGCCATAAATGGGGTGATGCAGAAAATTCGGGGCGGCAGTGGCCCGATTACCGACCAGAATCCCGAAGTAAATTACGCCACCCTGGAACGCTATGGCCGCGACTTGACCCAACGGGCCAAAGATAACAAGCTTGACCCGGTGATAGGCCGAGATGAGGAGATTCGGCGGGCCATCGAAGTGCTGTCGCGTCGTAGCAAGAATAACCCGGTATTAATCGGTGAACCGGGGGTCGGCAAAACCGCGATTGTCGAAGGGTTGGCCCAACGAATTGTGCGGGGCGATGTTCCTCAGACCCTCAAGGACAAAAAACTCATCACCCTCGATTTAGGGGCATTGGTCGCCGGGGCGAAATTCCGGGGCGAGTTCGAGGAGCGGTTACGAGCGGTGCTGCGTGAAGTGGAGCAAGCCGAAGGGCGCATAATTCTCTTTCTGGACGAATTGCATACTATTATGGGAGCGGGCGGCAGCGGCGATGGCGGGATGGATGCCAGCCAACTGATTAAACCGGCCCTCTCGCGGGGCGAATTGCACATGATTGGCGCAACTACTCTGGACGAGTACCGCAAAAACATCGAGAAAGACCCAGCCTTAGAGCGCCGCTTCCAGCCGATTATCGTGGATGAGCCGAGCGTGGCGGACACGATTTCGATTTTGCGCGGTTTGCGCCAGCGTTACGAGGTGCATCACGGGGTGCAGTTCACCGACTCGGCCCTGGTCGCGGCGGCCACCCTGTCGCATCGCTATATCAGTGACCGATTTTTGCCGGACAAGGCGATTGACGTGATTGACGAGGCGGCTGCTCGGCTGCGAACTGAAATTGACAGCGAGCCTTCCGAACTGGATACCGCCCGGCGCGAGTTGCGCCAGTTTGAAACCGAGCGCGAAGCCCTCAGCCACGAACTTTCACCCGACCAGGAAACCCTTGACCGGCTGCAAAGCCTGGAAAAACAAATCGAGGATTTGCGGGAAAGAACCCACCAGCTTACGATGCAATGGGAGCAGGAAAAAGCGGTGATTGACCGCACTCGCCAGATTAAAGAGCAAATCGAGGGGGTTCGCCCGATGGTCGAGGCCGCCCAGCGCGACCAGGATTATACCAAAGCCAGCGAGTTGCAATACGGAGTAGTGGCGGCTCTGGAAAAGGAACTCAAGACCCAGGAGTCCAAGCTCAGTGAGGTGCAGCGCGGCAGAGGTCTTTTGAGTGAACGGGTGGATAGCGACCTGATTGCCGAAATTGTCGGGCGCTGGACTGGCATCCCGGTCAGTCGGATGTTGCAGAGCGAGATGGATCGGTTGCTCGACATGGAAAGCGGCTTGCGGAAGCGGGTTATCGGGCAGGAAGAAGCCCTGGTCGCAGTCTCGGATGCCGTCCGGCGGGCGCGGGCCGGGTTGCAAGACCCTAACCGCCCGCTTGGTTCTTTTATGTTTCTAGGGCCAACCGGGGTGGGTAAGACCGAGCTGGCCCGCGCTCTGGCGGAATTCCTGTTTGACGATGAACATGCCATGATACGGCTAGATATGTCGGAATACATGGAAAAATCGAGCGCCCAACGCCTGACCGGAGCGCCTCCCGGCTTTATCGGCTACGAAGAAGGCGGGCAACTGACCGAAGCGGTACGCCGCAAGCCCTATTCGGTGGTACTGTTCGATGAAGTCGAAAAAGGCCATCCCGATGTCTTTAATTTGCTGTTGCAGATTTTGGAAGATGGGCGACTGACTGATAGTCAGGGTCGGACGGTGGATTTTAAGAATACCGTAATTATTATGACCTCGAATATCGGTAGCGTTGATATTTTGAACCTGACCCAGGCAGGCCGCCCTCAGAAGGAAGTCCGCGAAGCCGTAACCCTGGCCTTGCGTAGTCAATTTCGGCCTGAATTGCTCAACCGGATAGATGAGATTATTATCTTTAAGCCGTTGGGCCGGGCCGAAATCAATTTGATTGTAGATATTCAGTTACGCTCCTTGCACAAACGGTTAGCCGAGCGCCGCCTGACCCTCCAACTCTCTCCAGCGGCCCGTGAATTGCTGGTCGAGGTGGGGTACGACCCGGCTTTCGGAGCGCGACCCTTGCGCCGGGCTATTCAGCAATATATCTTGGACCCTCTGGCGAAAGAGGTCATTCGAGGCCGTTTCAAAGAGGGTGATGTCATTCAGGCCGAGGTCGGGACGGGCGAGCAGGGCGAAAAACTGTTGACCTTTGAAGAGATTGAGGCAAAAGAGGCCGCACCTCCGGCGGCGGTCAGCGTGGCAGGCTAGAAATCCAAGAATTAGACCTAAATAAGCAGGTGAAATTATGCCAAAGAAGTTGACGATTACTCTGGATGAAGAGGTCTACCATCGGCTGTATCAGGTCGCCGGGCGCGGTCATATAAGCCAATATATCGAGAATCTATTACGCCCAAAGGTTCTGGAGGTCGGGGTGATGACCTATACTGACCTTGAGGAAGGCTATCGGCAGATGGCTGCCGACGAGGAGTACGAAGCCGAGGCTATAGAATGGATTGAGGCTGACATCGGGGAATGTTTGGACGATTTGGACGATTATGAGGAAGAAGATAGCGAACTCATAGAAGTTGCCCCAGCAGGTGTCGCTAATGAAGCGCGGTGAAGTCTATTGGGTAGATTGTGAACCGGCGATAGGTGGTGAAATTCGCAAGCAAAGGCCCGCCATGATAATTAGCAACGATACTGCCAACCAAATGTTAAACCGGGTACAAGTTGTGCCGCTTTCGACTAAAGTAGCAAAGCTGTATCCGGGCGAGGTGCTAGTTTCAGTTAATGGCAGGCAAAATAAAGCAATCTCCAACCAGATAAAAACGGTGAGCAAATTACGTATCAAGAATAATGTTGGAATTGTATCCAAAACCGATATGATAAAAATAGAACAGGCTATCAAAATCCAGTTAGGTCTATCCTGAAAATTACTTAGTTTAGAAAGACAGAGGTTGCGGTATGACCTTAGCGCCCACCAAAAAGTTTGAGATGCTGGATAGTGGCAGACCATCGGCGGAGGAAGTCGGGGGTGAACTGCTTAACATGAACCCAGCCCTGGTACGAGATTGGTTGGTCGAGTTTTTGCGGGATGAGATTATTCGGCGGCGAGGCTTCTCAAAAGCGATTGTGGGGTTGTCGGGTGGGGTAGACTCGGCTTTGGTGACATATCTCTGTGCCGAGGCGTTAGGAGCGGAGAATGTTTTGACGGTGCGGATGCCCTATCGCACCAGCAGCCACGAGAGCCTGGACCATGCCCAGCTAGTGATTGACGATTTAGGGGTACAACATCGCACTATCGAGATTAGTCAAGCCGTAGATGGTTATTTGGCCCAGTTCGAGGAAGATGCCGACGGACGGCGGCGCGGCAATGTTATGGCCCGGATGCGGATGATTATCCTGTTCGACCAATCTGCCAAATTGAATGCCCTGCCAGTCGGGACGGGTAACAAGAGTGAGCGGTTGTTTGGCTACTTTACCTGGCACGCCGACGACTCGCCTCCGATTAACCCGATTGGCGACCTCTATAAATCGCAGGTCTGGGAACTGGCCCGCTTTATGGGCGTGCCGGAAGTGATTATCACCAAGCCCGCTTCGGCTGATTTGATTCAGGGTCAGACCGACGAAAAAGATTTTGGCATCAGCTACAAACGGGCCGACCTGATTTTGGCGCTGCTGTTGCGAGGTTACAGCCGGGAGCGGATTATTGCAATGGGAGTTTCCGCCGCCGAGGTGAACCTGGTAAAAGGCAAGCTGGATGCGACCCACTGGAAGCGCCATCTCCCGACCACCGCCATGCTCAGTAATACCAGTATCAACGATTACTATCTGCGCCCGGTGGACTATTAAAGCCAGGACTTTCGGCTAGGACGATTTTGCTTATTTGAAAATAAGCGTATCAAAAGCCCTAAACCGGTTTGGTTATATTTGAAAATTTTACTGTGTAAAATTTTCAAATATAACTTTTCCGAGTTAAAGCCGATTGGCAAGCAAAAATTCTAAAAAAGAATGGGGCCAAAAATGAAAGATGAAACCAATAATCAGGTAATAGTCCGGCGGGCCGGGCCGAATGATGCCGAAACCCTTATCGGGCTGATTTCCGCTCTGGCGGATTATGAGGAATTGCCCCGCCCAGATGAGGCGGCTCGCGCTCGGCTAACCGAACATGGTTTTGGGCCACAACCCAAATTTGTGGTGTTTCTGGCGGAAATAAATGGACAGGCGGTGGGTTACACTATCAGCTTTGAAACCTACTCGACTTTTTTGGCCCGCCCGACTTTCTTTCTGGAAGACCTGTTCGTATTACCGGAATATCGCAAGCAAAAAGTCGGTCTGGCCCTCTTCAAAAATTGTGTAGCCGAGGCCCACCACCGCGAATGTGGGCGCATGGAGTGGATGGTACTCGATTGGAACGAGAACGCCCTCCGCTTTTACGACCAACTGGGCGCGAAACGGCTGGCCCAATGGTTGCCCTACCGCCTGACCGAGTCGGAACTAGCCAGTCTGGTCGAGCAGCCCTAGCCTTTAGAGCCAGAAAGTCGGCAAATCACGCTGAAAAACTAATTGAGATAAAGGAGTCAGCCCTTTGAGCTTGAGCTTGAATAGTGCCAGATTGCCTTTATTTTCGGTAGAAACTACCTCGAAAATCTGGCTATAGGGCTGCTTTGAAGTCAGACTCGCGCCATTACGCAATATATCCTCGAGTACAGGTAAGGCTTTTTTAGCATCTTCGGCGTTTGGATAATAGTTAGCCAGCAAATAGCTGCGTTCGCCCGGTTTGTCTTCATAATAAGCATAGCCACCCAGCACTGGATTTTTAGGAAGGATTTTTAGTTGTTCTTGCAAGCGGGCGACTTGTTCGGGGGTCAGGCCAGGACTCACTCCCGCCGAAGCGAATTGATTGCTGAAAAAGAGGGTCAGGGGATTACCAAAGGTTTCCAGCAGGGCTTTGACCGCCGGGTTATCCTTGACTGAATTAAAGCTTTTTTTGCCGTCTGCTGCCTCGACCACCGCTTGTACAGTTTTGGATGGGCCATTAGAAGCCTGCCCACTTGAAATCAGCAGATTTTTATTCTCCAGTAAAACCAGATTATTAAAAGTCGAAATAAAGTAACGTTGAATTGGATTGTTAAGATCGAGCTTTTCATTGCTAAAAGCGGTGTAATTCCCGATTTGACTTTGGGTAAATTTGGTCGCGCTAAAAGCTGTGGAAATCGCCTTATAATTAAAGCGCCCTTTAGCAATATTTAAATCTACCGGGAGTAAGCCAGCCCCAGCATCATAATCTATCTGGAACAAATCGTAGCCAATCAGGGTGGGTAACTCCTCAAGCGCCCGGTCAGTAGCAAATAAACGGGAAGGTACAGTGTAGTTGGTAGCCGACATCAGGACTGACATATTACCTTTTTGTTTGGCATAGTCCGTGAGGGAGGAGACCGTCGCCAGGCCGTACAGCTTACGTAGCCCGGCATAGTCGTTAAAGACCAGCCATTTGAGGTTATCGGGGTTATCGGGTATCAACCCAAAAAGCTCTTGAATTACGGCGGAATTAGACGCGCCGTCGGGTGTAGTCGTAGTGGTAATAGCATTAGCTGTGGTCGCGGCAACCGCCGTCGTAGGAGCGGTAGTGCTGGCAGGGGTTGTCAAAGTCACAGGGACAGTTGTCGCCACTACTGTAGTCGCGGCAATAGTGGTATTTGGGAGGGTAGTTGCCGTGAAAGTGGGGCTGGGGTCGTTGCCACAGGCCGTTAATAACACCGTGGTGCTTAATGTCAGAACGAAAAGTACTTGTCGCCAGTAAGCTGCTGAAGCCCGCTTGCCCTTAGACATAGCCGGAACTCTCCTCTAAAATAAAAATACAAATAACAGGGATATACAGGACTGAAAGGATTTTATAGTGTATTATCCTGAACATCTTGTATATCCCTGTTATTTGATTGGCCCTAATACATCAGGTGTCGCTGCGTGATTATCGAAGGGAATCGACCTCTTTTTGGGAGAATTGCAGGAAGAAATAGACCGGTTTGCAGTGGTCAAGCTCTGGCTCGTACTGTCCGCGCCATTGGGGTAGCCCGCACGTCCATTCGCAGACCCATTCCAGGACGATGGGAACGGAAACCCCGGTGCGGTTGTTGTACAAGATGCCCGCCTCGTTTTCCATGCCGGTGGAGGGACACAGATTTTTCTCGAATCCGGCGACATAATATTCGATTTCGGCGGGGTCAAGACCGAGTTTCACGATGTCGTCGTTTAGCTGGCGAGCCTGTTCACGGCGATAGACTAATTGAATCTGACGGATGTCTTCGGGGGTTTCGCCGCGCTTTTCGGGGTCGCCCAAAATTACCGTCTCCTCAAAATGGGTCAACCCTTCGACCAGTTCGGGGGTAAAGGGTATGTTGACCGGGGCTTCCGAAATGTTTTTCGGGTCAAATTTAGGCTCAATCTTGATAGAGCGGGGCGCGGGAGCAACTTCGGTGGGTTTTTCAGCTACCACCGCCCTACCCTCGCCAAGATTTTTGGAGCGTCCAAACATCGGCAAAAACCGTTTAGCCATAATATTACCACCTTTCCGAGATTACAGGCTGCCTCAAGCATAATACACTCATACGGAATAGGCAGTAGTAATCGCTACAGGCCCAAGAATTTACGATTTACCCCCAAAGGGGGCGAGGCCGCGATTAGGGAACTCTATCGTCCTCCGCCTTCGCCTTTAGTAGGTGAATTCGGCGTAGACTACCTCGCCGGGGATGGCCCGCACCGTCATGGCCTCACCGTTGAGCGAAACTGGGACGGCCCGTTCCGGCCCTTCGATTTCTACTCGAAAAGAAGCATCTACTGGCACGCCATCCTTGACCCCTGGGACAGGCTTGCCGTCCAGTGAATGTTTATCGCGGGTATTGGAGACGTAACCACGCGGGCGGGTAAAGTAAATTACCGATTTACCCGCCGCCGCTTCATCCAAAAACAGCCGCATGGTCAAATAGCTGGTCGAGCGCGGAAAGGGCGTGCGGAAGAAGTGGCGGACCGGCTGGTTTGGCGCTTGCACCACAAATTCATAGAAGGCAGTTGGTTTGGCGGCGAAACTGCCCCACGCCCCGTCGGTGCCAGTCGTGATCTGATGGACTGCCGCTCCCAGCCGTGCGCCAGTAGCCTTATCTACCTCGTAGACCGCCACTTTTACGCCTTCTACTCCTTTATTGGTAGGCACTTTATTTTCGTAGCCGGTGATGAAGCCGGAAAGCTGCGGGGCAGTTTCGGCGACAATTTCCAGGCTGGCAGGGGCTTTGCCGGTGATAAATTTGTACATCTCGGCAAAAGCCTGGGGCGTATAGCCGGTTTCGCGGTGGTCTACTCCCGGCAGCACCACGTTTTTAGCCCCCTTGAGTTCCGGCCCATCGTAGCCGACCCCGGAAGGTTTGCCGGGGCTGAGTTCCGGTTGGGCAAATTTATCCTGACTATCGCTGCGTAAAGTCAAAAAGGCCACGCCTTCGACCACTTCGCTGCCGTTGCTATTGGTATTGAGGCCCTTTAGAAATGGGCCTTGCCCGCTAAATTCATTGCTGGGCGGCAGGGCTGCTGCGACCCCATGATTGGGTGTACCAGCCAGAATTGCTTTGCTGACCTTCGCCGCCCCGTTGCCATTTTTGAGATAATTGCGGATAGAATTGCCGCCCCGCGATTGTCCGACCAATACCAGCTTAGTCGCCCCGGTTTTAGCCAAAATCTCGTCCACTTTGGCGGAAAGCTGCATCCGTTGTTCTTCGGTGCTGGAACGGCTGGCTTGGGCCGCCGTATCGTCGTCGCGGGCATTGGGGAAAACATAATCGAGGGCAAACATGCGGTCACGGGGATAGCCATTCGACTCAAAGCGCCAAAGCGTAGTTAGCCACAAGGCCGACGAATCGCCATTGCCGTGTACAAATAACAGCGGCTCGAAGCCAGCAGCGGCGGCAGTGGTTACGGCGGCAGTCGCGGGCGCAGTAGTTGTGGCGGCAACCGTCGTGCTGGCGGCGGTAGTCGCCGCTTGAGTGGTAACATTGCTGGTGGTGGTCGCGGGTGGCGGGGTCGGGGTCGCATCGCCACACGCCCCCATCATCAAGCTGAGTAACACTAGCGGGCTTATCATCAAAATAAATGGTCGTCCGGCCCTACATTTCGCTGTCAGGTCAAAATGAATCACGATATTCTCCTTCTTCTTTGCTTCGTTCTACACCAAACCTGGAATAAACTTGTAACAAACCCGGTTATGAGGCATAGCTAAATGGTCATCAAGCCAAAAATTGTACCGAGCGATTGCCCTAAATAAAAAAGCAACTTTCTGGTTTATTGTAACAGAGAAGTTGCCTTTCGATAAAAGTACATTCTAAAGTTAAATTGGCGGGTCGCTATCGAAGTCGTCCGAGGCCGGGCGTTGCTGACGCGGCATTATTGGGGCATCAGGTGGACGTGGCGGGGGCAACTCCATTTTACTGGCGGAAGACGGCGGCAAAGACGGCGGCATACTATCGCGCACCGGGTCGAAAGCATTAGCGGCAGCGGTCAGCGACTGCGAACCATCGGCGCTATCTTCGTCCAGCAGCACCGGGCGAGGCCGACCAGCCTCGGCCTGACCGATGACCCCGGCCTGGGCCAGTTCGTCAATCAAACGAGCGGCCCGGTTGTAGCCGACTCGCAAGCGGCGCTGTAAAAGCGAAGTCGAAGCGGTGCGAGTTTCGCGCACAATCGCCAGGGCATCTTCAAAAAGCTCATCACTCTCGCTGGCTTCACTTTCGGCCTGGATGTCTTGCAAATCCTGGGGCCAAAGCTGGGGTTGGACAAAGCCCTTTTTGTCGCCGGTCAAGAAATCGTTTTGCTGTCGCCAGTGCTTGACCAAAGTGTCAATTTCTTCATCGCCGACATAGACCCCCTGCACCCGCATTGGCTTGGCGGCATCCGAGGCCAGATAGAGCATATCGCCCCGGCCTAGCAGCTTTTCGGCCCCCGCCATGTCCAGAATTACCCGGCTATCAATCTGGCTGGTGACGGCGAAAGTAATCCGGCTGGGGAAGTTGGCCTTAATCAGCCCGGTGACAACATCCACCGAAGGGCGCTGGGTCGCCAGAATTAGATGGATACCGACGGCCCGCGCTTTCTGGGCCAACCGGCAGATAGCGGACTCGGCCTCTTCCGGCGCGACCATCATCAGGTCGGCTAGTTCGTCCACGATTAAGACCAGATAATTCAGCTTTTCCAACTCGTTGCCGATGCCCGCCGTCCGGTTATAGCTCTCGATATTGCGATGCCCATAGAGCGACAGCAGCTTATAGCGGCGCTCCATCTCACGGATAGTCCATTTCAAAACACTCATCACGGTTGGGGTGCGGTCAGTATTGCGGCTACGTTCCTTTTCAGGGTCGGACTCAATCTGGGTCACAACCGGAAAGCGCAGATGGGGAATCCCGTTATAGGTGCTAAGTTCGACCATCTTGGGGTCAATCATAATAAATTGCAACTCGCTGGGGCGATATTGCAGCAAGTAGGCCGCCACAATCGAGTTCAGGCAGACGCTCTTGCCACTCCCGGTTGAGCCAGCAATCAGCAAATGGGGCATCCGGGTTAAGTCCGAAACAATCGGCTGACCGCTCACATCCCGGCCCAGCGCAAATTTCAGCTTGCCGACCCGCTTGATAAACTCCTCCGAATCCATCATTTCGCGCAGCCCAACCGTCGCCACTTTGTTATTAGGGACTTCAATCCCGATGCGTTGCTGACCGGGGACGGGCGCTTCCAGCCGAATTGAAGGCGCAGCCAGGGCCAACGCCAGGTCATTCGCCAGGGCTGTGACCCGCGCCACCTTGACCCCTAGCCCCGGTTCGAGGGCAAACTGGGTGACGGTTGGGCCAGTATTGACCTCGCGCACAAAGGCTTCCACCCCGAAACTTGCCAAAGTATTTTCAATCTGGCGGGCTTTCTTGCGTAGTTCCTGGGGGTTGACCTCGACATCCGAAAAGCTGGCGAGAATATTGACGCTGGGGATTTGCCACTCCCGGTGGGGCAATTCGGTTGGAGTCGCGCTGGTTTCGTCGCGCTGCCAGTTTTGTTGCAAGGGACGTTGCGGCTTTTCGGGTAGCTTGAGCGGTTCGGGAGTCAGGCTCAGAGTATGAGTAAACTGCTTCTCTTCGGCGGTTGGTTCAGGCACCAGCCCGCTTTTGCGCTTGTTCTTGGGGGTAGAGTTTAGCAGCAAGTCGTCCAGCAGGTCGTCATCCTCATCTATTGGCAGGGCCGGGGTGCGGCGTTTGGTCTCGAAATCGGCGAAATCCTCGAATTCGTCATCGCTGAAACCGTCATAATCATTGTAATCCGAGTCGAGGGCTTCGGTGGCGACCAATGGTGGTTGGCCCTGGACAAAGCGCCAGCCGTTGCGAATGGCCCGGCCCATATCCGCCAGCGACATACTGAGGGTCAGCATCAGGCCGACCAGGGCCAGGGCCAGCCATAACACCCCGACCCCAACCGGGGTGATAGCCTTACTCAAAGTTTCGTTGATATAATAGGCGAAAAAGCCTCCGCCCTGCCCCTTCTCGGCTAAATCGCGGGGATTGCCCGCCAGCAAGTGGGTCATCGAAAGCCCCGCCATCACCATAAAAATGACTCCAGCGATACGTCCCTGATTAAAGAACTCGCGGCGGCTGAAACCCTCCCAGGCGAAAGTCAGGCCCATAACGATAAATAAAGGCGGGATGATAAACGCACCTATCCCGAAAATCCGCCGGGTGAAGTTGCCGACCTCGGTAATCCAGCTACCCTGAATCACCAGCCCGCATAGCAAGACAATCCCGAAAACCACCAGCCCAATCCCGAAAATTTCGTGCTGTAGGGCCTCGTCCATGACCGGCGGAGCGGGAGCAAGCCTGGCAGTGGGTCGGGAAGCGCGGCGTGGGGCTTGCCCATTAATCACCGGGCTAGAACTCTTGCGCCCCGAAGCCGCCCCGGTGCGGGCTGTTCCAACCGGGGCTTGGCGGCGACTGCGTGGAGCGGTGGAGGTAGTTGAGCCGGGGCGCGGGCGCGGTGGGCTGGCCTGAATGATAATTTCCTGGTCGGGCGACGGGCTTTTGGTCGCAGCGGGTTTGCGGGGGGCGCGTGGTTTGGGTTTAGCCTCGGTCACGGCCTCGGAAACCGCGTCGGACGGCGGGGTGAGGGTCACATGGTCGGGCGCGGCGCTCCGCAACTGGCTGGTTTTGAGCGAGCGGGCATTGATAACCGGGCCACCATCGGGGCTTGGGCCGTCGGGGGGCAACTGGGTAGCCCGCCCCTTGCGAGGAGCAGGATTTGAGGTAGTTCTATTCTCAGGCATGAGTCGGGTTCCGCCTTAAATTGCTAGACCGCTTTACAGTGGCGCTATATAAATAGCTTTCCATAACATTGATTAGCACAAATATATTAGCACGCCCGTTCAGATGCGTCAAGGGTCGGTTGCGATGGGCGGGCGATTATGCTATAGTCGAAAAACTTTAAGGTTGCTTAATTCATCATAAATCAGGGAGGCTCGGCAAATCATCTTGCGAGGCACATTTACCTTTTCCAAAAGCGCTTTCCGGCTGGTTTCGCTGGGAATGCTACTTTACTTTTGTTGTAATCTTGGTATCTCGACTGCGCTGGCTGCGCCACCTGACCCTACTCCTAGTCCTGCCCCGGTTGCCCTGCCCAACCCGCCCAAATTGACCGCTCATGCCGCGATTGCGATAGATGCCGATACCGGGCGGGTGCTTTTCAGCAAAAACCCCAATCTAT
>JBBRSG010000126.1:0-18072 GCA_038245615.1 Chloroflexia bacterium
CTACCGCCTTCATCCTTGCGATAGACCAGATAGAGATAGCGAAAGATGCCATATAACACAAAGGGAATAGTCAGGGCCATCAGGTGATTCTTGGGTAATTTCTCGTAAGTGATGGTATAGAGCGAATAGGCTACTACCACCGAACTGGTGACAACCGAAATCATTTCCTGAACCAGTTCGCTGGAATATTCCTTTAGAATCTGACGATGTTCGGCAGCCCCTTCCGATAGCAAAATTAACTCGTTGCGGCGTTTGGCTAACCCGATAAAAAGTGCGCCCAGCATGGTACAAACCAGCAGCCAGGGCGAAACCTCGACCTGAATGACTAACGCCCCGCCAACGGCTCGCAGCACAAAGCCACTGGCAAGCGTAAACACATCCAGGATGACCACGTTCTTGAGATAAAAACAATAGCCAATCTGAATCACAAAATAGACCAGGATAATACCGCCGAAAGCAGGCTGCAAAAAGAAGGCTGCCGGAATTGAGACGACTACCAACAGCACCATTGCGATAATTGCTACCTGTTTACTCAGCTTGCCGGAAGCCAAAGGACGGAACTGCTTTTTGGGGTGCAAGCGGTCTTTTTCGATGTCTACCAGGTCATTTAGCAAATAGACCGCACTGCTGATAGCACAAAAGATGATAAAAGCCAGGGTCGCATAAAGCATAGGTTTTGGCTCAAGCAAGTGCCGGTCAAAGACTACCCCGGCATAGACCAGCAAATTTTTAATCCATTGCTTGGGCCGCATAGAACGAAGAAGTTGTTTAGCGGTAAAAAACATTTATTTCGTAAGTCCTTTTAATAGTGGTCGGTGGTCAGTAGTCAGTAGTCAGAAAATGCAAGACGGAAGACGGAAGACGGAAAAATCCGGCTATTATCTGGAATTTTAACTCAAAACTCAAAACTTAGTTACTGACCACTGCCAGGCTATTCGATTATACCTGTGGGGCTTGGAGAGTGTCAACGCGCTTAAAGGTTCTTAACGAGTTCCGACCCAGTGAGGCTATACCCGGCCTGGGTTAGCAACTCGGCGCTCCATTCGTCATTTTCCAACCCGGCACAGCAAATTTGGCGCAAGCCTTTTTCCTGAGCTACCGTTTCCAGTTCGCGGAGAATTTCGGCGGCGATGCCCCGGTTTTCGTAGCCCTTTTCGATATGAGCGTTCAACTGCCGCAAGCTTGCCCCGTCTTCGCTCACTTCGGCGCTAAAATGCCCCACTTCACGAGTTCCCCAGAAAGCTATCACCAATATCGGCGGATGTCCGGTTGTAGCATTCGCTCCCGTATTGTCCTCGACCCGCAAGGCCAATCTGCGCCCCTGGCTATCGGCAAAAATCCGCTCGCGCCCGGCGAGGCGATACATCTCGCGGCGCTCTCGGTTTTTTTCCTCGACCAGCTTTTGTTCGGCGGCTTCGCGGGCGGCTTCATCTTTCGATAGTTTGCGCTGGCTCGGCTGACCCCACTCTTCCAGGTCGCTGGCGGAATTCAGCCCTTTATCCTTGCGTTTAAAAATTCCGAACATAGTTGCCTTTCTAGGTTTATCCTCGGCGACAGAGAAAAATTAGCTTGCTGCTACCCGCGCCGTATTCGTCAAAATCGTATGAACCGTACAGGTCTTCAATCGCAAATCCGGCTTTTTCCAAAAGCAGTTGCAACTCAAAGCGATAGATATAGCGCAGATTGAGTTGGGCCACCGTCCGTCGGATTGCACCATCGGCCTGAGTTTCATCGAAGAAATAATGATACTGGCGGCGCTGGTCGGCGACGAAAGCGACAGTACTGAGGAAAACATGGACGGTGCTATGTTTTTCGGGATTATAGATTGCCCCATCATATTCCATACGTCCGTCGGCGGGATAGCTTTCTTTTTCCTCCGGGTTAAAGACATCTACAATAAAAAGCCCCGCCGGAGCGAGATGCTGACGCACCGCCCGCAGGCAGGCCAATTGGTCGGGCTGGGTCAGCAGATGTTGAAATGAGTTCAGCCCGATAAAAATTAGGTCAAATTGCGCGTTATCCAGAACTTCTGCCGGGTCGCGCATGTCGCCCTGCAAAAAGTGGCCTCGCCGGGCGATTTCGGGTGGTTCGGCGGCAAGCTTTTGGCGGGTTATTTCCAGCATCTTTTCGGACAAGTCGAGGCCCGTCACGTGAAATCCGGCTCGGAGCAAGGGTAGGGCGATGCGCCCCGACCCGCAAGCGAGTTCTAGCACACGGGCGTTTGCTCCACTCCGGCGGGCCATTTCCCGATAAAAATCCAGGTCGTCGGCTATATGCTGATACTTCAAATCATAATAGCGGGCGAAAGAATCGTAATCGTCTACTGGCCCGAACTCCGCCTCGTCGCTCAAATCTTCAATTTCGGCGGACTCATCCAACTCCACTTGCTACAACTTCTCCCATTCTTCTTTGCTGATACCGGCTTGCTTCAGTATTTTTGCCAGCAAGTTTTTCTCAATATCGCCGCCGTGCGGGTTGGGTATACTTATTTTGAGGCCATTTTTATACATAGACTGGTGATTTGAACTAGAATAAGGCCCAACCCAACCTATTTTGTTTAAGGTAGCTTATCAATTTTGCTCGTTTAATCGGGCCAAAAGGCGGCATTAGGCCACTGCCGCTTTCTTGACGGTGGCTTCTGTATCTAACTTTTCATCAGGGCTTTCGTGCATGACAAGCTCAATGCCATCTATAATCGGCATAGGGTCATGTTTCAAGAGACCGAGCAATATCCAGTCCTCAAGGGACGCTTGTAGCTCATCCCGACACTCTTCAAGGGTGTAGCCAATTGCTAATAAACCCTGGCAAGCTGGAATCTCACCATAAAAATAGGATGTGCCATTATCCTCGGTAAGTATCTCATAAGTGGCTTGACGCATTGCGCCTTTGATGTAATCGGTGAATATCATAATGCCTATCTCCCGACTTTTTAACGCAGAACTTTCGCTTGCCAATTGGCTCAAGCCCAGAAATTTATCCTGTTTATCCTCTACATTCCTGTTAAACTGCATGTACCCTTCTTAAATTTCTCAAGCTTTCCGCAATACTTCTATTAGCTGGTCAATATCCTCGCGGGGGTTCATTTCGGTGCAGCAGAACAGCAGGCAGTCGGCATAGTCGGCATAGGTTTGGCCCAGCGAGTAGCCGCCGATAATCCCCGCTGCACTACAGGCGGCCTGGACTTGCTCGACGGTTTTGCCGTCCTTGCATCGTACCACGAATTCATTGAAGAACGGGCCACTAAAGGCCAACTCGTAACCTGGCAGTTTGGCAATCGCGGCGGCGGCATAATGGGCCTTGTGATAGCACTGTTCGGCGACCTCGCGCAGTCCTTGCTTGCCCATCGCCGACATATAAATCGTGACAATCAGAGCGATTAAACCTTCGTTGGTGCAGATATTCGAGGTGGCCTTTTCGCGCCGAATATCCTGCTCACGGGTGCGCAGGGTCAACACATAGCCGCGTTTGCCCTCTTTGTCGCGGGTTTCGCCGACGATGCGGCCCGGCAGATTGCGGATATATTCGCGGCGACAGGTGAAAATCCCGACATACGGCCCGCCAAATGAAAGCGACATGCCCAACGGCTGACCTTCGCCCACTGCAATATCTACCCCGAAGTCACCGGGCGGCTTGAGCAGGGCCAGAGCGGTGGGGTAGGCACACACCACGCTGAGAGCTTTATGGGCGTGGGCCGCGTCAGACAGCTTTTGCAAATCCTCGATTTGACCAAAGAAATCCGGTTGCTGGATGAGCAAAGCGGCGGTCTGGTCATCTATTGCCGCCATCGCTTCGTCCATCGTCTTAAATTCCAGGATAGTGATACCTTGTGGCTCGGTATAGGTGCGGACTACTCCCCGCGAATGGGGATGAATCGTGGCGGGCATTACGATTTTACGCCGTCCGGTCACGTTCACCGCCATCAAAGCGGCCTCTGCCAGGGCGCTCGCCCCGTCGTACATCGAGGCGTTAGCAACTTCCATCCCAAAAAGCTCGCACATCAGCGATTGGAATTCGTAGACCACTTGTAGCGTTCCCTGGCTCACTTCGGGTTGGTAAGGAGTATAGGCGGTGTAAAACTCGGAGCGACCTGCCATGTGGCCTACCACGCTGGGGACATAGTGACGATAAGCTCCCGCCCCCAGAAAAGAAGGACAGCTGCCCAATTCGACATTCAGGGCGCTCAGCTGACCCAGCAGGCGGGTAGCTTCCAGTTCCGAAAGGGCTTTGGGCAGGTTAAGTTCGGGAAAGCGGACTTGAGCTGGCACAACCTCAAAAAGTTCATCCAGCGATTTGAGGCCCAGACTGGCAAGCATTTCCTGACGCTCGGCCTCCGAATGAGGGACGTAATTCATCTTTCTGCTTTCTATATAAATAGCTTCGACTTGAAAATTGCCTTAACCCGGCAAAAGTTATATGTGAAAAATTTACGCCGTAAATTTTTCACATATAACCAAATTAGATTTGGGAGTTTGGGACGATTATTTTCAAATCAGCCAACCACTGCAAGTGAAAATCCTATTTCTTATTGCAAAGTAAAGTAGGGTAAGGCTAGTTTACTTACCAATCATCTGCTGATAGGAGGTAGCGTCCATCAGGTGTTCCAGTTCTTTGAGGTCGTCCGGCTTCACCTTAATAATCCAGCCCGCCCCGTAAGGGTCTTTATTAATCAGTTCCGGGCTGCTGGCGACTTCCTCATTAATCTCGACGACTTCGCCAGTCACGGGACTAAACAGATCGGAGACGGTCTTGACCGACTCGACCACCCCAAATTGACCATCCTGCTTGACGGCCCCACCGACTTTAGGCTGCTCGACATATACGATGTCACCCAGTTCGTCCTGGGCAAAAGCGGTAATTCCAATCACCGCTACGCCATCTTCCAACCGCAGCCATTCGTGTTCTTTGCTATATTTCAAATCTGCCGGAAATTCCATGTTCTCTAATCTCCTTTTTTCTGCTTGTCGGCTCTGGTATAAAACGGAGTTTTTACTACTTTTGCGTCTTCCACTTTGTCCCGAATTTTAATTTGCAGCGGGGTATCTATCGCGCTCATGGCGGCGGGGACATAGGCCAACCCTATATTTTTGCCCAAAGTGGGGGAGGGCGCACCACTTGTAACCTTACCAATCGTCTTATCATCTTGAACTACCGCATAGCCGTGCCGAGCAATCGGCTTGTCCAGCATTTCAAAGCCGACCAGCTTGCGTTTTGGGCCTTTCTCCTTGATTTTCAGCAGGTTAGACCTGCCGCAAAAATCACCCTTATCAAACTTGACGGCCCAACCTAACCCGGCTTCGATAGGGTTGGTGGTAGCGTCAATGTCGTTGCCATAGAGCGCCATCTTTGCTTCCAGCCGCAAAGTATCCCGCGCTCCCAGCCCGATGGGAAGGAGGCCTTTGGGTTGCCCGGCTTCCTCAAGCTGCTCCCAAACTTTCGCAGCGTACGCTTTTGGGAAAAATAGCTCAAAGCCGTCCTCGCCGGTATAGCCGGTACGGGCTATTAGCATTCCGATGTCACCGAGCTTGCCCTGAGCGCAATGATAATAGGCAATATCGCTCAGTTGAATATCCACCAGAGTTTGCAGGATTTCGGCGGCGAGTGGCCCTTGAATCGAAATCAGGGCGGTGGCATCCGAGCGATTGCGAATAAAAGCATCAAACCCGCTAATCGTCTGAGACTCTTCCAGCCAGCGAAAATCCTTTTCGATATTCGAGGCATTGCCTACCAATAAATATTTGTCGGGCTGGCGATAGATAATCAGGTCATCTACAATCCCCAAATCGGGGTAGAGCATAAAAGTATAGTGGGCCTGCCATACTTCCAGTTTGGAAACATCGTTGGTAGTCACATATTGCAGAAATTCGAGGGCTTTCGGGCCACTGATTTCGATTTCACTCATGTGGCTAAGGTCGAATAGCCCGGCGGCTTTACGGACGGCACGGTGTTCTTCAATAATACTGGAATAATGTACCGGCATCAGCCATCCCCCAAACTCAATCAAGCGGGCGTTGAGCCGCTGATGAGTGGCAAAGAGCGGGGTTTTTCGTAGGGTGCTGTTGCTGTCAGCGTCAGCCATTTTATTTTTCCTCTCGACTGGCCGGCGATGGCCTAGTCCTATTTTGGCAGTTGAGTTGTTGCTTGCATATTTTACCAGCTTACCGGCCTGAGTCAAACCCTTCCGCTTCCCAATCTCATTCTATGTTTCACTTTGACTTTGCTCAATCGGACAAGTCGGGTCAGTCCCCCACTCCTCCCAGGAAGCATCGTATAGGGCCAGATTGTTATAGCCAGCTAGATATAAACCAAATAAACCTAACGAAGCCGAAATCCCGACCCCACAGTAAGTAACGATACGCTGCTCTGGATGCAAACCGGCAGCCTCGACTTTTTGGCGGATTAGTTCGGGGGGGAAGTAAGTCCAGGCTTGCTGGTCGAGAAAGGTCGGCGAGGCATGCAGATTAACCGCGCCCGGAATGTGGCCCGCCCGCATCGGCCCACGTCCGCCTATTTCGATGGTTTCAGCTTTCACTTCAAGAAAGCGGCTGCCCATTGGAGTCCAGACGGCCTTACCCCGGTATTGCTCCGGGGGACGAGTATCTACCAGCTTTAACCTGGTTTCGGGGTGGTCAAGCGCCGCCCTTATTTCGGCCTGAGTAGCTAGTAGTTGAGGCTGAGGCCGGGGAGTAAAGCGAACTGCTTCAAAGTTCTCAGGTGCAAGCGGAGTATCTCCAAGCGTGACCGCCCGGCCCTCGGCCTGCCAGCGATTCCAGCCCCCATCCAGCACCGCGACATTATCGTGTCCATAATAACGTAAAGCCCACCAAAGGCGGGCCGCCCCGGAATAGTCGGTGTCGGCATAGGCCACGACCATTGTATTCTCGCCGATGCCCACCCTTTCCATTACTTCCTTAAATTCGGCGGGCGGTAGAAGGAGGTCGCGCACGCCACGCGGGTCAGTCCAGCCCAAATCAAGCTGCCAATCCAGATGAACGGCAGTGCTGATATGACCCTGGCGGAATAATTCCCGGCTGGAACTGCCATCCCCGCGCCAACGGGCATCAACTACCCGTAACGAGGGCCATTCTTTTTCGGCCTCAAGCGCATCGGACAGCCACGTGGTGCTAACCAACGGACTTGATAATTTATTCATCTAAACCTCTCCTAAACCAGGATTGCTGATGTTTTGGAGTATAGTTCTAACAAATCCGAGGTGCAAATCGGGGGGCTAAACAAAAGTTACCGGCAGGCTGGGGTTAGTAGTCACTTCAAACCTGAGCTGAACCGGGCTGACCGTCCGGGTGGTATAAGAGAATTCGAGGCCGCTGGCGATGCGTTGTAGCCGCAAATCATAAACCCCTTGCCAGATTGTCAAATTTTTAGCCTCAAAAAAAGTCCAATCATCCGGTAGTTGAGGTTGTACCAGCACTACTTCGGTTAAGGGGTCGGGTTGCAGCCGAAATAATCCCTGGACTATCAGCCAATTATAAGCCGCACTAGACCAGGCTTGCAGAAAACAGGCCTCTTTACCTACAAACTCCGGGATGGCCCAGGGCATATAATGACCACCGAGTTCGGCCATGCGCTCCAGATACCACAATCCCTTATCAGGCCGTCCGTAGCGAAACTCAGCCAGCGCGATAATCGCGTTCTGAATCGGCATCACAAAATCAACCGTACCGGGATGAATCAGGCCGCGTGGCCCGGTGTGTTCCGGCCCTTCGACCCGCGCAAACAGCCGGGCTATCCTGCCGGTTTCTTTTTCGCCCAAAAGCCCCATTTCCAGGGCTACATAACTGTGAGCTGGTTCTTCGGGATGCAGGGTTAAATCAGGCTCAATCCGCCAGGCATATTCCTGCCGCTCCTCGCTCCAAAAATAGCGGTTTATGCGGTCATGAACTTCACCCACCAGGTGCAAACTGCGCTCAAAAGTGGAAGTATCCCCCATTACCTGCGCCAGATATGCCAAAGATTGAAGACCCTGGAACAAGCTACAGGCCACATCCAGTTTTTTTCCCTGGTCGGCGGTGCGGAGTTCGAGCAGGCCCGGCCCATCCGGTAGAAGCGTCCCGGTGGGGTCACATTCCCCTAACATGTAGTCAAAAATCCCGGTGCGGCAGACTTCGTACACTTCTTCCAAAAAGGCCCGGTCGCCGGTCCAGCGAAAAACCCGCTCGACGGCGGTCACGAATTCACCGGTTTCGACGGTGTTGCCAGGGTTGAAAATATCGCCAGACTGGGTAATTTCGTGCGGAATCCGTCCGCCCTGCTTTTGGGCCAGCCCTGCCAGTAGTCGTAAGCTATCGAGAGCGGTTTGGGGTTGCCCCGCGATCAATAAGCCACTGGCGCTATAATAAGTATCGCAGCCAAAGAACCAGGCAAATTCTTGCAGCCCGGCTATAATTCCCCGCCCCAGGCCCGGTATATCCAAAGTCAAGAGGTCAAGACATAGATTAGACTGGTCAAAAGCCCGGTCAAGGGCCGGATTGGGAGATTTGATAGAAGCCGAGTGTGCGATGAGGTTTTGCATCTCGCCCTGTTTTTCGGCCCATAACAACTCGCGCCGGGCCAAAAAATCGGTCAGTTTTGGTCGAGTGGCGCTCAGGCCGTCTAGACCCCCGGCGAGGGCAAAATGAAAAACGCTGGTCTGCCCCGCCCCCAGCTTGAGAGTATAGTCCAGCCGACCCGAAATACCCTGACCCTGCAATTCCGCCGGGTTACGCAGCATTTCGATGCGCTCGACCTGGTTGCCTTGCAGCGAGCTAGTTTGATGGCTGGCCCACAGATTAGCCCCGTAGCTGAAAGCCCCCGGCGAACGCTCACCCACCATTCCGGCCCACCATTCGGGATGCAGGGTGTCATTGGCGAAGATTGCGCTCGCTTCCGGGTCGAAGCGGGCCTCATCCGGGCGGTCAGGCCAATTGCTCCACCACGACCCTTGCAAGTCGAACCGCACCAACCAGGCCAGAATTAAATCCAGGTCATTTTCAGAATTGTTAGTTAGCGTAACGGTGACGAACAGACCCGGCTCGTTTACCGGGACAAATATCTCCTGACAGGCCGTTATTTTCGCTTCCGCTATCGTCAGGGTAAATTCACGGCGGGCCTGCCCCGGCTTCATGGTAAAGCTCTGGCAATTCGCGCCGTCCATCCAAAAGAGGGAATGGTTTTTGGTTGGCAGCCGATTATCCGCCAGACCAAACCAGAAACCATCCGCCAGTTTGAGCGGTGGCAGCCATAGCCCGCCCATCTCTCCCGCCATGTGATGCCCCATATCCGGGAAAGTGCCGTCCATGTACCCGACCAGATAACATCTGCGCCCGGCCACCGCAAAAGGGCGGGCCAGATTCTCGCTTACCTGCTCATCAAACTCGTTCACAAGCGCCTCTTTACCGCCTTGCTATAGCTTTTCTGTAATTATGCAGCCAGCCTTAAATTTGTCACGCCCCTTTACGGGGGGTGAGCGAAGCGAAGGATAAAGATTCTTCGCTTCGCTCAGAATGACAAGGTGGAATAGTTAAGCTTATTTAACCTTTTAGACCAGTAGTAGCGATGCCTTCGATAAAGAACCGCTGGAAAGCCACGTACAAAATCACAATCGGAATCATCACCAGAATCGAACCAGACATCAACAAATTCCAGTCGGTTTTATACTGACCTCGAAAGGTACTCATGCCCAGGGGCAGAGTGAACAGTTCGGATTTGCCAATGATAATCAAAGGCATCAAAAAGTCGTTCCAACGCCCCATAAAGGTGAAGATGGTCAGGGCCGAAAGTGCCGGACGAGCCAACGGCAGAACGATTTGCCAGAAAATCCGAATCCGCCCCGCCCCGTCTACTCTGGCAGCTTCTTCTAACTCAACGGGAATAGACATAAAGAACTGACGCATCAGGAAGATGCCAAAGGCCGTCACCATAAATGGCACAATCAGCCCCTGCATCGTATCGGTCAGGCCCAAGGTTTTGAGGACGATATAAGTCGGGATAAGGGTAATTACCCCTGGAATTGCCATCGTCCCGATAATCATCCAGAATACGATGTCGCGCCCCGGAAAGGGAATTCGGGCAAAGGCGTAACCGGAGGTCGAAGAAAAGAAGAGGGTCAAAAGGGTCGTGACCACCCCTACAAAAAGACTGTTCAGATACCATGTACCAAATGGCACAATCGTAAATATATCGAAATAGTTTTGCAGGGTCGGGTTTGCCGGGATAAACCGGGGCGGAAAGCTCAGGCTGGCCTGAATCTCGGCCTGGTTCTTGAAAGAAGCACTCAAAGCCCAGATGAAAGGCATAAACTCGATAAAGGCAAAGCCTATCAAGAGGGTATAAGTCAGTATCCGGTTGAAGCGTCTGAGCCAAATCGAACTGTCATTTACCATTCCGGCTTCAGCGGTGGGCGTTTTGGTGGTAACTGCCATAATTTTTCCTCCTCTCCTAGTAATTCTTCTCGGTCTTGAAAAAACGCCGCTGAATCAAGGTCAGGCTAAAGATGATGACAAATAGGACAATTGCGCCTGCCGCCGCGACTCCCATGCCATTGCGTTCTCTAAAAGCCTGCTGGTAAATATAAAAGACAATCGTTAGGGTGGATTTTTCCGGCCCGCCACTCCCGGCTGAAATTACGAAAGCCTGGTCAAACACCTGGAACGTGCCAATGATGCCCAGGGTGACGACAAAGAAAGTGGTTGAGGCCAAAAGCGGGACGGTTATCCTGAAAAATTTCTGGATGCCATTCGCGCCATCCACCGAAGCGGCTTCGTAGAGTTGGGCTGGAATATCTTGTAAGGCCGCTAGATAGATAACCATGAAAGTTCCGGCAGTCGTCCAGATATTCAGGCCCATAATCGAATTCAGGGCGGTTTTAGGGTCATCTACCCAGACCGGGCCATCTATCCCAAAAACTGAGAGGAAATAATTGAGCAGCCCAAATTTGTTGAAAACCCACAAAAAGATAATGCTGATAACCACCGAACTGCTGATGGACGGAAAAAAGAAGGCTGTCCGAAAAAAGGTTTTGCCTCTGATTTTCTGATTTACCGCTACCGCCAGCAGCAAAGACAGGATGGTTTGCAGAATCACCACAAAAAAGGAGAAACGAGCCGTATTGCCTAAAGCAATCTGAAAGTCCTCGTTTTCGATGACCTTTGGAAAATTATCGAGGCCCACAAAGGTTCGGTTGTCAATCGTGGTAACGTTAATCTTGAAGAAACTGAGATACAAGCCAAACAGAATCGGAAACACCACAAAGATGGTGAAAAAAAACAGGGCCGGGGCCACGAAAAGCCAACCCGCAATCGCGTCCTGCCTTTTCTCGCGTTGCAGGCTGCCGGACGACTCTTTTTTCAGGGGCTTATCAACCATGATAGCCATATCACTCCTCCTCTCCTCTAAAACTTGGGGTCGGGGGTCAAGGTCAGAAAAGTGCTGAGGACTGAGGACTGAGTTTTGCAAGACGGAAGACGAAAGGCGGAAGACGGAAAAATCCGGCTAGTGGTTGCACTCTAACTCAAACCTCAAAACTATTCTGTTAATCCTGGTCATCCCGATCAAACTTCATTGCAAGCCGGGCTTCCCTTCTCAAAGAAGGGAAGCCCGACTGACCGACAATCGAAGGTTACTGGTTAGCTAACTTGTCCTTAACCAGTTTATCTAACTCGCTGATCGCCGGGTCAAGCTGCTTGCTGCCGGAGAAGACGGCCTGGAGGACCGGGTTGGCTTTGGTATCAAAGCCACCAAACCCGACCCCGAACTGCCAGGCTTTAGCATAAGCCACGCCGTCTACCAGGGGCTTGCGCTCCGGGTATTTGGCGATAAAGCTTTCGGTCAGAGCTTTACGGGAAGGCAGCGCCAACCCTGCGTCGGTCAACAATTTCTGCTGGCTGTCGCTGGTCATAAAGCTGAGGAGGGCGAAAGCGGCTTCTTTGTCTTTGGCTTTAGAAGACATCACGTAGGCCACCGTGAAGTCGAGGTTGCCCTGGGCTTCACCTTTAGGTAGTTCGGCGATGCCGAATTTGCTCATTGCGCCCGCTTTGTCGGCGAAAGGAATAAACCAGCCGCCCTCGAAGGCAATCGCGGCCTTACCCTTGACCAAAGCATCACCGGGCCACTCTGCACCCAACTCGCTCGACTTCTTGGCTAGTCCGGCGGTGCGGAGACCCAGATAGTATTCCAGGCCCTTCTTGAAACCTGGGTCGCTGACTTTGGAGGTCTTGCGGTCATCCGAAACCATGCTCCCCCCGGCTTGATAGACAAAGGCCAGCAGGCGGGCCAGGTCTGGTTCAAGCGCAATCGGGGTCGTATCAGCGGGCATTTTCTCTTTCAGCTTTTGGGCCACCGATTTCAGTTCTTCCCAGGTCTTGGGAGGTGCGGTGATACCGGCTTGCATTAAAAGCTCTTTGTTGTAAATCATGCCTAAAGTATTATGGTCTTTCGGCAGACCATAGATTTTTCCGTCCGAGCCAGTATAGGCTTTAATCAGGCTGGGATAGAAATCGCCAAAGTTCACTTTAGCTTTGTCGGCGTAGCTGTTAAGTGGCTCTAGCAGCTTATCCTCAATCAGGTCAATCGCGGGCAAACTGTCCACATAAAACACGTCGGGTGCATTGCCGCCTGCCAGCAGGGTCTGAATCTTGGTCAGATAATCACTGGCGATAACCTCTTTGGTGGCTTTGACGTTAGGATAAGCTTTGGCAAAGTTCGCCAACTGCTGATCCACAATCGCGTCTTCCGCCGGAGAAGACGGCGCGATGGCGATACGGACATTACCAGTGATAGCGGTATTAGGGGCAACCGCAGCAGCAGCCGTAGTCGCAGCGGCAGCAGCCGTAGTCGCTCCCGCAGCCGTAGTTGCAGCAGCGGCGGCGGTAGTCGCTCCCGCAGCGGTGGTCGCTCTCGCAGCAGTGGTCGCGGCGGCGGTAGTAGCTGCCGGAACGGGGGTAGCACTAGGGTCGCCGCAGGCGGCCAGCAGAGCCATCATCACGATGCTCAACACTGTCAGAAAAGAGACACGCGGCATTGCGCCGGTCTTTACTCTCATAGTTAAGTTCCTCCTTGGTTTCTCAAAGGTCTCTCAAAGTTCAACCATAAACAGTACCAAAACATCCCTACCCTGGCCTATCGGCAAAACCCAATTGCAAACCCACCGTAATATCCTCCTCAGTACTGGCAGAGTTCGGCGCGGGAGCCAGGTTGATATAGCCCGTGTCAGGGTCACGGGTGAACCAAAGGTCTAAACGGTGGTGGCCTAGCCACAACCCGGTTAGCTTTAGTTCCTGAATATTGTTCGCAAGAATCGGCGCGACCAGAATAGTTTTCTGGTAAGCGTTCACCTCCAGACCCAACAAGGTCTGGATTAAGAGGGCCGGAGTTCCGGCGGCCCAGGCTTGGGGGCTACAACTAACCGGATAGGCCGCCGGAGCTTTTAGCTGACCTTCGGTTATATTTCGACCAAAACCGCAATATAACTCCGGCAGACGATATTCCTCAAAGGTAGACGCTGCCTCTAAAATCTGGGTGGCGACCTGCAAGGCCTCCCGGTCAAACTGGTAACGCCGCAACCCGGCGATAATCAGGGCGTTATCGTGAGGCCAGATACTCCCATTGTGATAGCTCATCGGGTTGTAGGTCGGGTCGTGTTGGCTCATTGTTCGGATGCCCCACCCGCAGAGCATATCGGGCTGCATCAACCGTTGCACCACCAAAGCGGCTTTAGCCTCGTCCACAATCCCGCTCCACAGGCAATGACCGGGGTTCGAGGTAATATTGCGGACAAGCTGGTTTTGACCATCAAGGGCTTGAGCGAAAAAGCCTTCTTCTTCCCACCAAAAATCGCGGTTGAAATTAATTTTCAGTTGAGCGGCCTTAGCTTCCAGCCGGGTTGCCAGTTCAAGCTGGCGGGCATCCCCAAAGTGGCGCAGGGTTTCCGCCAAAGCTATCAAGGCGGCATAGTAATAGCCCTGGACTTCGACCAGCGCGAGGGGCAGGCTGGGGCGCGGGCCAATCACCCCGCCCATTGATTCGTCACTGTCTTTCCAACCCTGATGCAAAATCCCGCGCTTCGAGCGACGCTTGAACTTGATATAGCCGTCCCGGTCCAGCTCACCATATTCTTCGGCCCATTGCAGCGCCTTTTCGACGGCGGGCCACAATTCAGTAAACAAGGCGGCATCGTTCAGCCGTTTTTGGGTTTCGGCAAAGCAGAGGATAAACAGCAAAGTACTGTCTACCGAACCATAGTACGGGCCGTGCGGCATTTCGCCGCTCAGGGTCATATCACCCAACCGCAATTCATGAAGAATCTTGCCCGGTTCGCTGTCGCGCCAGTCATCAAAATCGGTAGCCTGATAAACTGCCAGACCGCGCAGGGTGTCCACCGCGATTTGCGGGTTCAAGCTCAAGGTTTCGAGGGCGGTAATCAGGCTATCGCGCCCAAAGAGAGTAAAATACCAGGGCAATCCGGCAGTCACCACCAGATTACCGGCCTGTTGCTGCATCAATGAGCGCAAATCGAGGGTGGCGCTCTCGAAAATTCGGTTCAAGAGATAATCATTGGTTTCGAGCCGGGTGCAACTTTCCTGCCAGGCGGTAAAAAGCTGGCGCATCTGGGCGATTTCGCCGGGAAAGTCTACGGCGGGTCTGGTCCGCACCAGTTCGCCGCTGATTTCATCTAAGGGCTGGGCCGGGTCGGGAGTCAGATGCATTTCCACAATAAGCGGTTGATGCGGCAAAAGCTCCAAATCATAGGTCAGTAGCACTTCCGGCAAGAGCGTGCCATTGGAAAGCTGGTTGGTATTCAGCAATTCGTAGCGGCTGGGAACGGTCTTGCACTCGAAGCGTAAATTACGCGAGGTCCCAACCTGCCCTGGATTGGGGAGCGAACGGAAATTTACCACCTGACCTTCACTCAGCACTTTGGATTCGACCTTGTAGCTCTGGTTCTCGCGCACAAAGCCCCGCACTTCAAAGATGTCGCAAAAATCCACGCCTAGCAGCAAGCCACAGCTAATTTTAATCGGCTCAGGGTAATAGTTGATGAACTCTATAATTTCGACCAGCCCACGCCGGATAAAACGTTGGCGGGTAACGCCGATGGCGTGCGAGATGTCACTCCAAGCCGGAGCAAGGGCCGACGAAACGTTTTCGATTTGTTTGCGATGGCGGGCGCTCAAACGGAAGTTAGCCGCCAGCTTGTAATCGGTGGTAAAGCTCAGAGGATGGGGTTTCTCACCATTGACCGTTAATTCCAGGCGGCTTAAATAGCGGGTATCCAGTTGGTACATGCCAAAGCCTTCGACTCCGCCGACCAATTCGCCTGCGCTATCACTCACCAAAAAGGTGTAATCATCTTTTAGAGTAACCGAACCCATTACGGCGTTTCCCCACTTTACTCGACCTTGACCGCTAAAATTCAAGGCGAAGTAGCTTGGTATTAGTTATTCCAGCGCGACCATAATTAATATAAGCAGATGAGAGCAGGATGTAAGCGTAGGTTGGACGGTTGGGCGATGTTAGGCCGATGCGCGGACGACAATTTCGGGTTCTAGCAAAAATTGCTTCGCACCCAGTTTAACTAGACCTGGTTGAGCGTTTTCGAGGTTTAACCCCTCTTCTTGTTTGATAAGACTTGCCAGCAAAGCCAAAAGGGTGGCGCAGACCGCCTCGATTGGTTGGCGAATGGTAGTCAGGGGTGGATTCAGAAAAGCCGCAAAAGGCAAATCATCAAAACCCGTAACTGCCATTTGTCCGGCTTGTCGTCCGACTTTAATTCCGCGCTCTTCCAGGGCATAGACCACTTGCAAGGCCAGACCATCGTTACTGGCGACAATTGCGGTGGGCCTTTCAGCTTCAGCCAGCTCGAACAGCCGAGCAATGGCAGTTTGCACCTGGTTTGGTTCTTGCAAATCAGCAATCATTAGGCGTTGGTTTTCTTCCAGGCCATAGCCAGCCAAAGTTTCCCGATAGCCGCTATAGCGATAGAGTGAGAACGAGGTGTTGAAAGGGCCGCTAAGATAGGCAATCCGCCGATGTTCTTGCCGGTAAAGATATTCAACAATCGCTCTGATACCGGCAGCCCCATCTACATCCACTAGAGGATAAGTAAACGACTGGTAATCGCTGGTACGACCAAACGCGACAAATGGAATACCGATTTCCTGTAGCAACGCTACCCGTTCATCCTGGGGTTTGATGTCGGCCAGAATGAGGCCATCTACCCGCCCACTCCCGACCAACTCCCGTAAGTTCTCATGAACTTCTTGCGAGGAGTCGGCCCCCGTTACCAGCAAACTCAGGTCGTATTTTAGACAATTAAGGGCCAGTACCCCGACCATTTCTTTAAAAAATGAGCGAGACTCGATATGGTCGCGCAACCAGGGGGCAAAGGCGATAGTGTTGGTTTTCTTACCCTGCAGGTTGCGTGCCGCCGCGCTTGGGTAATAGTTCAACTCCTCGGCAATCGCCGCAATCCGTTTACGAGTGGTTTCACTAACATCGCTATAGCCGTTTAAGGCCCGCGAAACGGTGGTAATCGAAACCCCGGCTTTTTTGGCAATATCAAAAATATTAGGCATATATTATATACATGGACGGCTTTCGGAAGAGCCTGATGTTTAGGAAACTGAGCTTGGCGCTGAAAACGGATTTTAGCCATGTTTATCCAAAACGTTTTCGTTAGCTTATTATTACCCAAAACGTTTTGGATGTCAAGAGGTTTTCGCCCGAATTTGAATAAAAGGTTTTTGCATATCTTGGAAATAAACCAGAGACTAAATCCTTACTTGACACATACCATACCGTATGGTATGGTATAGCTATATAGCAATCGGATATTAGCAGCCAAGAGAAGGGTAGAAGTGGCGACTAAATCAAAAAAGGACTGGTTATTAGAAGGTCTTCGGATTATAGGGGCATCCGGGGTAAATAGCCTCACTATCGAGGCTCTAACCACCCGTCTGGGAGTTACAAAAGGTTCGTTTTATCACCACTTCAAAAACTATCAAGAGTTCAAAGAAGCTTTTCTGATTTTCTTTGAAGAGGAAGGCACCCTTCAAATTATAAATCTGGCTGAAGCAACCGCGACCCCCGCTGAAAAGATTGCCACCGTGCTAGAAGCTACCCTGCAAGGGCCACCCCAGGTAGAGGTAGCTATTCGGGCCTGGGCCTTGCAAGATGAATTAGTCCAGACTTATCAAGAAAGAATAGACCAAAAGCGGATCGCTTATCTACAAGAGTTGTTTTATGCCGTTAGCCACCCCTATGCGCAAGCCCTGACGATGGCCCGGCTGTTTTACGCGATCTACGTTGGGAGCGAACATATTAGGCCGCCTATAACTGGTGAGGCTTTGCGAGAACTTTACAATGAAATTTGGCGACTTTATATTTTGCCAGAAAGGAAGAAACCAGAATGAAATTAGCCGCGATTGTTGAGCAATTTTCCGAACTAGAGCCGGTCTTTCAGAAAGCCGACCACATTGATATAAAGAGTGTGAGCGGCGAGGTAAGTATGCGCCAGTTTATTAGCGGAATGTTTAGCTATCAGCCGGAGTGGGTAACATTGCTATACCGAGTAAGGGCCGTATTTGTGCGGTTTTTAGGAATGCGGCAAGCCCGAATCCCCCGAATGCCTGACCTCAAAGCCGAAGATATTCCGATGCAGGTCGGTCAACGGGTCGGTTTTTTCAAGGTACGGCTGGCCCAGGAAAACCGATATTGGGTAGCCGAAGCCGATGATAAACACCTCAAGGCCAGTTTGGTTGTGCTGGCCCAGCCCTTACATCAGTTTAAGGTAATTACCGTCGTCCATTACCACCAATGGTCTGGCCCGGTCTATTTTAATGTGATTCGGCCTTTTCATCATTTAGTAGTCCGCCAAATGATGAAAGCTGGTGTCCAGGGAGCTTGAACTGGCATTAAATCGGGAGGAGTTGGGGGGCGAGGCTGGCGGTGACTAGCTGGCGTACCTCGGTCAGCAGACCTTCCCGGCTATAAGCTCCTTTTTGCAAAATCTTCTCGACCTGCCCATTGAGACGGGTACGGTCTTCGGCGGTAATATCCTTAGCGGTCAGCACCACCACCGGA
>JBBRSG010000127.1:0-17811 GCA_038245615.1 Chloroflexia bacterium
GATGCGAGATATAGGCCGCAACCTGGGACAATCCCAACCCTCCGTTTCTGGCGATAACGGGACGGATAAAGACGCGGTATATTTTCCCGAAACCGGGCATTGGCTGGCGGGACAGTTCGCAAAAACCTGGAACGATTTGGGTGGGGTCGCCCAGTTTGGCTATCCGATTGCCGAAGTTGAGATAAAAGGAAATCGGCTGATTCAGTGGTTTGAACGCGCCCGCTTTGAACTGAACCCCGAACAAACTAACGGGGAAGTAACCCTGGGATTATTGGGTAAGGAGGCTCTCAACCTTAGATTAAAGCTGGTTTATGCTGCCCCCTAGAACAAACTTGAGCAAATAGAAAACATTTGGTGGCCTGGTACGTTATAATAGCATTCTGACTTAGTTTCTTGTGCTTTTTGTGATGTACCTTGCTGGTGAGGAGGCTGTACCAAATGACTTTGCTAGACCAACTACATTCAAAAGAGGCCCGCCTTGCAATTGTGGGCCTGGGATATGTAGGTATTCCGGCGGCTGTGGCTTTTGCAGAAGCCGGTTTTTATGTCACTGGCTTTGACATCAGCCAAGACCGGGTGAACCGCCTGAACAAAGGTGATTGCTATATCGAGGATATCACCTCCGAGCGATTACATGCTCTGGTCGCCTCCGGTCATTTCAAAGCTACTTTCGACTTTAGCCAACTGGCGGAACAAAATGTAATCATTATTGCCGTGCCAACCCCCTTGAGCCGTACCCGTGAGCCTGACCTGGGAGCTATTCGCAGTGCCACGCGAGAAATTGCCCAAAATTTGCAGGCCGGGCAGTTAATCATTCTGGAAAGCACCACCTATCCGGGGACAACCGATGAAGTCGTGAAAACTATTCTGGAAGAAACCGGCTTGCAGGCCGGGCAGGATTTCTATTTGGGCTTTTCGCCAGAGCGGATTGACCCCGGCAGCAAATGGGCATTCCGGGATGTCCCAAAGGTGGTGGGTGGCTATACTCCGGCCTGTCTGGAAGCCGGGATAGCCCTTTATTCGCAGGTTCTGGACAAAGTTGTGCCGGTCTCATCCAACCGAGTCGCTGAAATGACCAAGCTTTTCGAGAATATCTACCGGGTGGTAAATGTCGCATTGGTCAACGAAATGACTTTGCTTTGTGACCGCATGGACATTAATTTTTGGGAAGTGCTGGATGCAGCCGCGACCAAGCCCTACGGCTTTATGAAGTTTACTCCCGGCCCAGGGGTCGGCGGGCATTGTATCCCGGTAGACCCCTTTTATCTGACCTGGAAAGCCCGTGAATTTGATTTTAATACTCGCTTTATTGACCTGGCAGGCGAAATCAATCTGCAAATGCCCTACTTTGTCCGGGAATTAGTCATTCGGGCGCTGAACCAGAAAAGCAAATCGCTCAAAGCTTCTAAAGTTCTGATTTTGGGGGTGGCCTACAAAAAAGATGTCGGCGACATGCGCGAGTCCCCGGCCATCAAGGTTATCGAGCTTTTGGGAAAAAATGAGGCCAAAATTGCTTACAATGACCCCTACGTTCCTCACTTTGAGACAGAGCATGGACATACCATCTTGCAATCGGTAGAATTGACTGATGAAGTGTTAGCCAGTAGCGATTGTGTGGTAATATTGACTGACCATTCCGATTACGATTATGCCAATATCGTGCGGCGGGCCAATCTGATAGTGGATACCCGAAACGCCACTGCCAAAGTTACCGAAGGCCGCGAAAAGATAGTCTTAATTTAGTCTCGGATGTCAGGACTTGGATTATTAAGTAAGTAGCTCTCCGCTACTTTTCCCATCGTTTTAGCTTGTATCAACAGGAGGTTTTATATATGTGCGGTATTATTGGTTATATTGGCGATAAACAGGCTCTGCCCATCGTAATTGAAGGCCTGCAACGGCTGGAGTACCGAGGCTATGACTCGGCGGGGGTGGCCCTATTGGATCAAGCCGGGGCTTTGCAATTACGCCGGAGTGTCGGCAAGTTATCCAATCTGACTACCGCTCTGGATGAAGAAAAGAGTTTGGGAACTGTGCCAAATGGAACGCTGGGCATGGGGCATACCCGCTGGGCTACTCACGGCAAGCCGACTGAGCATAATGCCCATCCCCATCGCGGCCCGCAGAGTCAGGTGGTAGTGGTGCATAACGGCATCATCGAAAACTATATGGACTTGAAGGCGGAACTGGCGAAAGCTGGCTATGATTACGGCTTTACCAGCGAAACCGATACCGAAGTGCTGGCTCACTTGTTAGAAAAACACATGGATGCCGACGGCTTGAACCTGGAACAGGCCATGCTCCAGATGCTGGGTGAAATTAGGGGAACCGCGGCGATTGTAGCTATTAGCACCAGCGACCCGGAAAAGATTGTCTGCGCCCGGATGTCCAACGCCGGCGGAGTGGTCATTGGTTATAGTGATGAGGCCGAAATGTTTGTCGCCAGCGACATTCCGGCGATTCTTTCGCATACTCGTAAGGTCTCTTTTCTGGATAGCGGAGAAGTTGCAGTTTTGACCCGGCAGGGCGCGACTTTTTATCATCAGGATGGCACAACCTTTCAAAAAGAGATTGTGACGATTACTACCGATGCGATTAGTGCGGCTAAGGGCGGCTACAAACACTTTATGCAAAAGGAGATTTTCGAGCAATCCCAATCTCTGACTGACACTATCCGAGGCCGGGTAAATTTGTTGGAAGGCACCGTCGAGCTGGAAGGGATAAAATTTACCCCGGCAGAAATTGCCGCCATCGAAAAAGTGACGATTGTCGCCTGTGGTACTAGCTGGCATTCTGGCCTGATTGGTAAATTCCTGATTGAGGAATTAGCCCGATTGCCAGTAGAAGTAGACTACGGCAGCGAATTCCGCTACCGCGACCCGATTTTGACCCCTAATCATTTGCTGGTGGCAATAACCCAATCCGGCGAGACTGTGGATACTCTAGCCGCCATCGAAGAAGCCCGCGACAAGCAAGCTAAAGTGGTTTCGATTGTAAACGCCATCGGTAGTCAGGCCGGACGAGTTGCCGACGGGGTTATTTATATGCAGGCCGGGCCGGAAATCGGGGTGGCCTCAACCAAAGCTTTTACCACCTCGCTGGTAGACCTGGTGCTGCTAGGGGTTTACCTGGGTCGGGCGCGGGGAACTTTAAAGGCAGACCGGGCGCGGCAGCTATTACAGGCGCTGGTAGAATTGCCCAAAATGGTCGCCGATGTGCTTGCCGAAGAAGCGGTCTATGACCGGGTCGCTCGCGCTAAAGCTACCGCTCGCGATTTCCTCTATCTAGGTCGGGGTATCAACTACCCCATCGCTCTGGAAGGCGCTCTAAAGCTCAAGGAGCTTTCGTATATCCATGCCGAGGGCTATCCCGCCGGGGAGATGAAGCACGGCCCGATTGCCTTGATTGACGAGGGTTTGCCGGTGGTAATAATTGCGCCCCAGGACAAGGTATATGAGAAGGTGTTATCCGCCGTTGAGCAGGTCAAGGCCCGTGACGGTTGGGTACTGGCTATCGCCACCGAAGGTGATACCCTGATGGCAAAAAAGGCCGATGAGGTAATTTATGTGCCGCAGACCGACCCGCTCCTCGTGCCGATTCTGACAGCCTTGCCGATGCAGCTTTTGAGCTATCATATCGCGGTCCGGCGCGGCTGTGACGTAGACCAGCCCCGTAATCTGGCTAAGAGCGTAACGGTAGAATAAGTAGATTAAAAAATAAAACAGGAAGGAGCTTCTAACTTGAGAGTTTTGGTGACAGGGGGCGCAGGCTATATCGGGTCACATACCGTCCGCGAGTTGCTTGAGCGCAACTATGAGGAGGTTGTGGTACTGGATACCCTGGAATTAGGCCACCGCCGCGCCCTCGAAGTGCTGGGCGTAACCGATAAATTAATCGTGGGAGATACTGCGGACGGAGCTTTGCTGGATAAAATCTTTCAGCAATATAAACCCGATGCCGTAATTCACTTCGCGGCCTATAAAAATGTAGGCGAGTCGGTCAAGAAGCCCTATAAATATTTTCAAAATAACTTCTCCGGTACGCTTTCTTTACTGGAAGCGATGGTTCGCAACCAGGTCAAATATCTGGTATTTTCCTCAACTTGCGCCATCTTTGGAAACCCGGCTCATCAGCCGGTCAGCGAGGATAATAACCCGCCCAACCCGGAAAACCCCTATGGCGAAAGTAAATTGATGGTCGAAAAAGCCCTCAAGTGGTACGACCTGGCTTATGGCCTCAAAAGCGTGAATTTACGCTATTTTAATGTGGCGGGTGCATCTATGGATGCCAAAATTGGCGAGGATTGGACGGTGGCCTTGAACCTGATTCCCCTGACCCTCAAGGCGGCGTTGGGCGTAGCTGAGTCGGTGCAGGTGTTTGGGACGGATTATCCTACCCGCGACGGAACTTGTATCCGCGACTATATTCACGTGGTAGATTTATCAGTTGCCCATCTCATGGCCCTCGACTATCTAACGAAGACCAACCAGACGACGGCCTATAATCTGGGGACGGGCAATGGCAGCACCGTCAAAGAGGTGATTGACCTTGCCAAAAGGATTAGCGGAGTAGATTTCAAGGTGATCGAAACTCCACGACGGGTGGGCGACCCGGCGGCAATTTGGGCCGATAACCGCAAGGCCGAAAGCGAATTGGGCTGGAAAGCCCAGTACAGCCTTGAGGATATGATTCAATCGGCCTATAATTGGCACAAGAGCCAGGTATAGTGAACCTGACAGGAGTTAGCGATAGGCGGATGAGTAGCCTAGACCGAGGCTAACGCTAGACCGCACCGGTGCGCTTGAACGCCAACCCCGATTCAGTGGTACACGGGTTTAATACTTAAAATTTATTAGCCCCGGTGCGCTCGACTTTCGCCCCTATAGTTGGAGAGAAACATAAGCCATGAGTGAAACACAAGCGCTGGTTATCAGGCCGGAAATGGTAATAAAAACGATTGTCGAAACCTATCCGGCCACGGTACGGGTGTTTGCCAAACACGGCCTGGGTTGCGTGACTTGTTCGATTGCCAGCCTGGACACGGTGGAGAAGGGCGCAAAGGCCCACAAGATTGAAGCCGAGCCGTTATTGGCGGATTTAAATCTGGTACTGACCCAGCCGGAGCTTTTTCCAGAGGTGAAAACCGGCGGGTTGGATGCCGCTTTTATCGGAACAGACGATACTACCACCGGGCGCATCAAGAATATTATTGCGATTGTCAGTGGCAAAGGCGGGGTCGGCAAATCTTTTGTGACCAGCGCCCTGGCGGTAGGGTTGAACAGGATGGGAATGCGGGTCGGTATTCTGGATGCCGACATCACCGGGCCGAGTATTCCACGCACCTTTGGGATTACAGCGCGTCCGGCTCAGGGCGAAGGCGGTAAAATTATCCCGGTTATCAGCGCCCAGGGTATCAAAATTATCTCATCGCTCTTTTTTGTACCAAGCGAAGACGAGGCGATTATTTGGCGTGGGCCACTAATCAGCAAAATGATCAAGGATTTCTATAACAGCACTCTATGGGGGGAACTGGATTATTTGTTGGTAGATTTACCGCCCGGCACGAGTGATGCGCCTCTCACCGTCATGCAGAGCCTCCCGACTAATGGCATCGTGCTGGTTTCGTCGCCGCAATTGCTGGCGACCAGTATTGTCAAAAAGGCCATCCGGCTGGCGGAAAAGATGCACACTCCGATTATCGGGGTAGCGGAAAACATGAGCTGGTTCGCCCTGCCCGACAGTGGTAAGCACTTAAATATTTTTGGCCCAAGCCGGGCCGAGGAGCTATCGCAGGCCGCCCAAGCCCCGATACTGGCGCGGTTGCCGCTCGACCCGCACGCCGCCGAATTGGTGGACAATGGGCAAATCGAGCAATATCAATCTATCGAGACCGATGCTCTGGCCGGAAATTTCCTCATGGCGGCCCGTGAGCGGATGCGCCGCCCCAGTCTGGTTATCAGCTAGACTCGTTTCACTGCTTTGACAATCCCTCAAAGGAGATAAGAATGACTGAACGCCAGTTCATTGAGGTTTATGGTGCCCGTGAGAATAACCTCAAGGACGTTTCATTAAAGATTCCCAAACAAAAAATTACGGTCTTCACCGGAGTATCTGGTTCCGGCAAATCTTCGCTGGTCTTTGATACCATCGCGGCTGAAGCCCAACGCCAGCTTAACGAGACCTTTACGGCCTTTGTGCAAGGCTTCCTGCCGCACTACGGTCAGCCGGAAGTAGACCACATCGAAAACCTGAACTCGCCAATCATTATTGACCAAAAGCGGGTGGGTGGCGGATCACGCTCGACGCTCGGCACCTATACCGATATTTCCAGTTTGTTGCGGTTGCTCTTTTCGCGGGTCGGCCAACCTTACGTCGGGTCGGCGTTTGCCTTTTCGTTCAATACGCCGCAGGGGATGTGCCTGGAATGCGAAGGCATCGGTAAGACCGTTCAACTCGACCTGGACAACTTCCTTGACCGCAGCAAGTCGCTGAATGGCGGGGCAATCTTGCACCCCGAATTCAAGGTCGGCAAGTGGATGTGGAAGATGTACACCCTTTCGGGTTTGTTCGACAACGATAAACCGATCAAGGACTATAGTGAGGCGGAGTTGCAAGCCCTGTTGTACGGGGTGGAAGAAGCCAGGGTTGGGTGGGGTGGCGAATTTAGCTCCCAAAGACCGTACAACTCGGCGTACGAAGGGTTGGTGGAACGCTTTAATCGAATGTACATCAAGAAAGACGCGGCGGCTATGTCCGACCGAAACCGGGCGATATTTGAACAGTATACCAACTCGCAGACTTGCCCGGTCTGTCACGGGGCGCGGCTTAACCAGGTGGTGCTGAATTGCAAAATCGGTGGTCGGAATATCGCCGAACTCGCCGACCTGGAAGCCACGAACCTGCTCGAATTCTTAAAGGATGCTACTCAGCCGGTAGCGATGAAGGTGGCTGCCAACCTGATAGAACGATTGCAACATCTGGTTGATATTGGTCTGGGTTATTTGAGCCTCAGCCGGGAAACTTCGACCCTCTCCGGCGGCGAGGCGCAGCGGGTCAAGATGATCCGGCATCTGGGCAACAGCCTTACCGAGATGCTATATATCCTGGACGAACCAAGTGTTGGTTTGCATGCCCGCGATGTCGCCCGCCTTAATGACCTTCTAAAAAAACTACGAGACAAAGGTAATACTGTGCTGGTGGTGGAACACGACCCCGATGTGATTGCAATTGCCGATCATATCATTGACCTGGGTCCCAAAGCCGGAACCCACGGCGGGCAGGTGGTGTTTGAAGGCAGCTTCGACGGCCTCAAACAGGCTGACACCTTGACCGGGCAACATTTGAAGCAGCATTTCTCGATCAAACAGAAAGTGCGGCAACCAACCGGCTATATCACCATCCAGAACGCCAACCTGCACAACCTGAAAAACGTTACGGTCAATATTCCCACCGGAGTACTGACCGTCGTGACGGGGGTCGCCGGGTCGGGCAAAAGCTCCTTGATTAACGGCATCTTTTTGGAGCAGCACCCTGAAGCCCTGGCGATTGACCAATCGCGGGTAAGTGCCAATAGCCGCTCGGCCCCGACCACCTACACCGGGATTATGGACGACATTCGACAAGCCTTCGCCCGCGCCAACAATGTCAGTGCGGCGCTTTTCAGTTTCAATTCCGAAGGTAGTTGCCCCAATTGCAACGGCCTGGGGGTAGTCTACATCGATCTGGCTTTTATGGAAGGCATTACCCAGACCTGTGAAATCTGTGAAGGTAAACGCTTCAAATCGGAAGTGCTGGAATATCATCTGCGTGGCAAGACGATCAGCGATGTGCTGGACATGACGGTGGAGGAAGCTGTCGAATTTTTCAGCGAAAAGAAAGTGCAGATAGTGTTGAAGTCCATGTACGAGGTCGGGTTGAGTTATCTGAAGTTGGGCCAACCGCTCAGTACCATTTCGGGAGGCGAAGGCCAACGCCTGAAACTGGCTACCGAACTGCACAAGCAGGGCAGCATTTATGTAATGGATGAACCAACTACCGGGCTGCATCTTTCCGATATCGGGGTGTTGATGCGGATTGTTGACCGGCTGGTTGATACCGGCAATAGTGTCATTCTAATCGAGCATCACCTGGACGTGATCCGGCAAGCCGACTGGATTATTGACCTCGGCCCGGAAGGTGGTAGCGCCGGAGGTGAAGTATTGTTCGAGGGGCCACCGCTCGAATTGAAAAACTGCCAGCCCAGCATTACTGCGAAGTTCATTTGATAGTCAAGAAATCTGACATCATATCTCAGGGCGGCCTTTTGTCACCCTGAATACCGCGTCAAGGAAATTCTAACACTATTCGGTAAAAGTAAAAAGGGAACTATCCATAATTGGTAGTTCCCCTAATAGCTCTAAAATTGAAGAGGTTAGCTCTTAGCCGATTGAGCCTTCCATTTCCAGCGCGACCAACCGATTTAGCTCCAGAGCATATTCCATCGGCAGTTGCTTGGTGACTGGCTCAATGAAGCCATTGACAATCATCGCCATCGCTTCGGCTTCGCTCAAACCCCGGCTCATCAGATAGAAGATTTGCTCTTCCGAAACCCGGCCCACCGTCGCTTCATGCTCGATGGTGACGTTATTCTGGTGAACCTGGATATTGGGGTACGTGTCGTTCTTGCTGAACTCGTCCATCAGCAAGCCGTCGCAACGTACCTTGACTTTCGAGCCGTAAGCTCCGTGCGCGATGCGTACCAATCCCCGGAAACCGGCGTGACCGCCATCTTTGGCAATGGACTTCGCCAGTACATTCGAGGTAGTGTAAGGCGCACCGTGAATGACCTTCGCCCCGCCGTCCTTGTGCTGCCCCTTGTTGGCAAAGGCAATATTCAGGTGGTCGGCCCGTGCGCCCTTGCCAATCAGGTAAGAGGCCGGGTAAAGCATCGTGATTTTGCTGCCCATCGAACCGCCGACCCACTCCATGCGGCCCTCTTCCTCGACCAGCGCCCGCTTGGTGTTGAGGTTATAGACATCGCTCGACCAGTTCTGGACGGTGGTATAGCGCGCTCGTGCATTCTTCCGCACAAAGATTTCGACCACGGCGCTATGCAGCGAGTTGGTGCTATACTGCTGGGCGGTGCAGCCTTCGATGTATTCTGCATCCGAGCCTTCCTCGACAATCAACATCGTATGCTCGAAAGTACCCTCTTCCTTGCCTTCCATGCGGAAGTAAGCTTGCAGCGGCAGATTTACTTTGATATTGGGTGGCACCCACATAAACGAGCCACCGCTCCAGACCGCCCCGTGCAAGGCCGCAAATTTATTGTCGGTCGGCGGGACATTGTTGGTCATAAAGTGCTTTTTCACAATATCGGGGTACTCTTTAACAGCCGTGTCCATGCTGCAAAATAGAATACCCTGCTTGCTGTACTCTTCTTTGATGCCTTCATAGACCGTCTCGTTATCGTAGACCGCTACGACCCCGGCTAGATACTTGCGCTCGGCTTCGGGAATACCCAGCTTTTCGTAAGTATCCTTGATGTCCTGCGGCACTTCGTCCCAATTGCGGGTCTTTTTCGAGCCGGGCGGGGTGTAAAAGGTCAGATTGTTAAAATCGAGACCACTTAAATCCGGCCCCCAAGTCGGCATGGGCTTGGACTCAAAAATGTCATAGCTCTTGAGCCGCTTTTGGCGCATCCAGTCCGGCTCTTCTTTTTGCCAGCTAATTTCTTCGATTAGCTCGCGGGTCAAACCTTTGCGGGCTTTCATGACTTTTATCAGAGGGGTGCCAAAACCAGGGGTGGCAACAACCTTTTCTTTTTCCATCGTCATTTGATTACTCTCCTCCAGGTTTATCGTTGTAATTTTGAGTTTTAAGTTTTGAATTGAGCAGATTTAACTCAAAATTCATAATCTAATCGGTTTCGGCCCAGTCCTCTTCTTCGGGTTCAGCAACTTTGAACCCGGCCTTTTGCAAACCCGATTTGACCGTGCGTAAGGCTAATCCGGCGCATTTGAGGCGGACGGCACTATTTATCTCAATCCCCAATTCGTCAATTATTTCATCGCGGGACATTTTGTCCAGGTCGTTAAAGTCCGCCCCTTGCAACTTGTCCATCAGTACCATCGCACTGGCCCGGCTAATCGCGCAACCTCGACCCGTAAAACCGACATCCTCGATTCCGCCAGCCTGAGTCAACTTTAGCTGCACCTTAAATTTATCGCCACAAAGCGGATTAGACTCTTCAAAAATAATATCCGGGTTGACTACCACGTGACGGCGAGCTTGCTTGTCAAAAGCTGACGCAAGTTCCAGCACATATTCCATATCGAGGTCATCCCGCACTTCTTCGACTGCCACTGCACTTTCCTCCAAAGCCTTATTTCCAAAGTATTTAATTCCCTACTATTTTACTCGGAATTAGCCGTTTTGTCAAAGGTTCTGCGTTATAGTTTGATAGCAATTTCACGATGTGGCCCTAGATAAACAGCTTTTCTACCGCTATTTTGAAGCCGGGAATTATATCCTCCCCGTCCAGCTCTTCTGCTCCAATTAGCGATTGCGATTTGAAGCCAGTCGCGGCGTGGAAAATTTCTACCGATTTACGACGCGGATTCACTATCCAGACCAGCTTTACCCCATTAGTGAGATAGGTTTCAATCTTGTTGTCCACTTTCATCGCCACATCAGTTCGGGAGAGTATTTCCACCGCCAGGTCGGGCGCACCGGGAAAAGCCTGCCTGGGTTCAGCTACCGGCGGACGATTAGCGGCAATAAAAGCTACGTCGGGAATCGGCGAAGTATTGTAGGTGAGGGCAAAGGCCAGATTACTTAGAACCTCGCCTAGAGCTTTCTCCCTAACATAAACACTTAAATAAAAGAACAAATTGCCAAAAACTTTACCGTGTTCGTAGGAAGGGCCGCCTTTATTTATCTGGACTAATTCTCCATTAATCAACTCGTACTGTTTGTCGTACGGGAAAATGAGTTCCATGTACTCATCTACCGTATAGGTGCGGCTGAAGTCGGCGTAATTCAATTCCTCTTCTTCATCTTCGCCCGGAGACTTGGCGAATTCTTGTACTTGAGTGGTCATATTTTAACCTACTTCTTTAGTGCTAATAAATGGCCCGTCGTCATCTATAAACTTATCCGTCAAAAAGCTTTTTGGCGGATTTAGTTTGTCGGCGGAAAATCGGATAGCTGTTTCACATCCGAAAGCAGCAATTCCGGTATTTCCTTGTGAATATGAGTTTTGCCAGTGATATAGACATAACCCCGCCCAAAATGGGCGTAGCGGGTCTGAATCAGCTGGATGATTTCTAGTGAGGCTTGGTGTTCCCGGTCAGGTATCCACAGGTTAAAGCGATAGTTGGTAGAGCCAGCGTCTACCAGCGCCCCGCCCCCGGCCCATTTTTTGACCCCATCCAGCAAGTCACAAAAAATTGTGACAGTAGCTTGATTTTCGGCGGCAGTCAGCAATTTCTGATAATCGAGTCGGGCCGAAAATATTTCCGGCCCGGCAGGACGGTTGCGAAATTCCTCGATTACCGCATCCCGCAAGGCCCACCAAGGCAAAAGTCGGTCATAGGGCCGCGTCGAGCCGCCCATGTTAGTCACCGGATTCCAGATAACCAACCCCTGAGCCTGGGCCTGAGCTTCGGCCTCCATCATCTGCCGATGATAGAACCGCGAGCGCCCGTATTTTAGAAAATAAGGACTCCAGCCTTCTCGAACCAGCTTGAGATTATAATTCTCGCCGTCCTTATGAACGTAGCACAACAACCGTCCATAACGGTCACGATGCTTGAAAAGACAGACTTCTATCGGGTCGTCGGTATCAAATTCCAGGTCCACCACTGGCATACTGCCATCGGGATTATGGAAATAGGTTTTTGCCATTTGAGAAGCGGCAAGCCCGGCTTTTGTGATCGGCTTGAGCGGGTCGGTATTGTAATTGCTTTCCTCGGTGTCTACACAGCCCAGCCGTAACGATTGCTCTTTGCCGTTCAAGACCACCCGAATAGTATCGCCATCGGCGACCCTGACTACCTGGAGTTGGTTTATCCGCGTTCCCATTGCTTTTCCTGTTTAGACTGCAACCCCAACTTTGCCGCCCACTACTTCCAGGGCGTGACTTATGAAAGCACTCTCTTCTCCAACTGGAGCCACATAACTCAGCGCCTCGGCTGCGACTGAAAGCCCCGCCAATTGTCCAATAAGCCAGGTGGCGAGATATTGAGCCGCCAGACAGCTTAACCCGGTTCAAGATATTCAGGGCGACAAACAAGTCAATTTCGTTAAACCCATCGAAAGTAACAATTGCTATCTGCATAATCTCTTTCGATTTTCGATTTTCGACTTTCGATTGTTTAGTCCAGCTTGAAAACTTTCCGAGCTTTGTAAAGGGCTTCTACCAGCCGGTCAACTTCTTCCTCGGTGTTGTAGATATAGAAGCTGGCGCGGGTGGTGGCGGTCTGACCCAGTAATTCGGTCAGAGGCTGGCAGCAGTGGTGTCCGGCCCGCACACAGATAGCCTCACGGTCAAGCAGGGTCGCCAGATCATGAGGATGCACTTCGCCCAGATTAAAGGCGATGATTCCACCTCTGGCGGCGGCCTCTTTCGGGCCGTAAATCGCCAGGTCGGGAATTTGCAGCATTTTTTCCAGGGCGTAGGTCGTCAATTCGATTTCGTGCTGCCGGATTTTATCCATTCCCAAATTCATGAGGTAATCCGCTGCTGCGCCTAGACCGATACCCTCAGCAATCGAAGGCGTTCCGGCCTCGAACTTCCAGGGCAAATCGTTCCAGGTGCTGCCCTCAAGCTGGACATCCCGAATCATATCTCCGCCGGTCAAGAATGGCGGCATGGCTTCCAGCAACTCGCGCCGTCCCCACAATACCCCAATCCCGGTTGGCCCAAGCATTTTGTGACCGCTAAAGGCATAGAAATCGCAATCCAGCGCCGCCACATCTACCGGCATATGCGGGGCGCTCTGTGCGCCGTCAATCACTACCACTGCGCCGACGGCTCTGGCCCGCGCCGTAATCGTGGCTACCGGGCTGATTGCCCCCAGCACGTTGGACATGTGGGTGAAGGCTACCAGCTTGGTTTTTTCATTGATAATCTGGTCGAGGTTCGACAAATCCAGCTGACCTTCGGGGGTCATCGGAATATAGCGCAATTTCGCACCCTTTTCGGCGGCAAGTTGCTGCCAGGGTACGAGATTGGAATGATGCTCGATAACCGTTGTAACGATTTCATCCCCGGCCTGGACATTTGTCCGTCCCCAGCTATAGGCGACTAGATTCAGCCCTTCGGTGGTATTGCGGGTAAAAATAACTTCACGAGGGTTGGCATTAATAAGTTTGGCAATTTTGCGGTGGGCGGTCTCATAGCCGCGAGTGGCTTCTTCCGACCAGCGATAAACCCCTCGGTGAATATTGGCATTGTATTTATGAAAATAACCCAGCATGGCCTCAATCATCTGTTCCGGGCGCAGGCTGCTGGCCCCGTTATCCAGATAGGCTACTTTCTTGCCATAGGTTTCCTCTTCCAAAATTGGAAAGTCGCGCCGAATCGTGGCTACATCCAGCTTGCCCGCCGCCAAATCTTCCGGCGAAATCTCCAAAATTTGGTCACGAGTATCTATCATGCTGAGATTTGTCATAATTTTTCTTCTCTCTGTTTTATTTAGTATTGCTCGAATAATTTTTGAACCGCGACTTTGAAACCGGGAATGACATCTTCACCGCTCAACTCATCGCTATCGGCTAAAAATTGAGCTTTGACCCCGCTTGCCAGACGATAGACCGTGATAGTCTGGCTGACCGGGTGAATTACCCAAATCAACCGTACCCCCGATTGCTGGTACTGAATGACCCGTTCTTCTATCTCAAAGTCGGTATCATTTTTGGAAACGACTTCTACCGCCAAATCCGGCGCAAAATCGGCCTCGATTCTAAGACTGGCGGGCAAGCGAGCAGCAGTCAAAAAAGTTATATCTGGAAACCGGGTCACGAGCGTACCCTTAAACCGAAAAGTGGTTTGGGCCATAAAGACCCGCCCCAACTTGTTGTCCGCCACATAGGTATCCAGATAACGATTGAGTCTCGAACCAATTGCCCCGTGTTCAAGGCTTGCCATAACTTCCGACTCCGCCGCAGTTAGAACCTGCAAGGCGGGGTTTTTCAGTTCAACAGTCATAAACTCAACCCTCTCTCAATAGCTAACCTGAATTAGTGCAATTTCGCTTCAATCGAAGCCCGCAACCGCTCCTGAACGCTTTCCAGCGGGATGCGCTCGATGCCTTCCTCGAAGAAGCCCGCCACAATCATCTGCTCGGCTTCCAATCGGGGCAGGCCACGACTCATCAGGTAAAAGATTTGGTCTTCGTCAATCATGCCTATCGAAGCCCCGTGAGCGCAGCGAACATCGTTGGCATCCACATCCAACGAGGGCATTACATCGGCTTTGCTATCTTCACTTAGATAAAGAGTATGATCGTTCAGGAAGCTGTCAGTTTGTTGCGCTCCTTTGAGGGTGCGAATAGCCCCCCGAAAGCCCAACTGAGATTGATCGTCCAGCGCCGCCTTGAAAATTGAATTAGCTGAGGTGTGCGAAACGCTGTGCAGAGTGCGGGCCGAAATATCGAAATTCTGCTTGCCAGTCGAGAACGAAATCCCAGTGGCATCGGCGTGGCTGCGCTCGCCTTCCATAATCGAGTCGAGGGTCAGACGGGTAACTTCGCTGCCGAGGGTTGCAATAACCCAGCGATGCAGCGCGTCTTTGCCGACCATTGCTCGTTTAATCGAGAAATTGCTGACGTTGAGGCCATATTCCTGGGGATTATAATACTCGACTTGCGCTCCTTCGCCCAGAAAAATTTCGGTAATCCCGCTATCAAAGCTGGTCGGGTCAGCCTCGCTCCCAGTAGAGCGATGGTCTTCCAGAAGTCGGACTTTTGCCCCGCGCTCCGCTACCACCAGGGTATGGGTAAAGAGGGCCAGCCCGTTTACGTCGCTATAAAAAACGCTGCGGAACGGCGCATCCAGCTTTACATTTTTCGGCACATACAGGAATACTCCCCCCGTCCACAGGGCGGCGTGCAACGCTGTAAAACGGCTTTCCTCGACTTCGACGCAACGGGTCATAAAATATTTTTGTAGAATCTCAGGGTGGGTCTTGACCGCATCTTCCAGGCTCGACAGCACTACTCCGGCGGCTTTAGCCTCATCCGAAAGAGTCACCGGGAGGGCTTGGCTATTGTATTGCACCAAAGTTCCGGCGGGCGCATCTTCCCCTTGATTACTCAGGCCCAAATCGGGCAGAACCGCTCCCGCCGCCGCAAACGGCGATAGAGCTTCAAAATCCAGGTCGCGGATAGTCGCATTCCACCAACCGCGTATGCCACGAGTCCAATCCGGGGTCGGCAAGGTCTCGAAAGCGGCCCATCCCGCCAACCGCTTTTCGAGCAGCCAGTGGGGTTCGCCGCGCTCCGTCGAAAGCCGCTCAACGGCCTCGCGGGAGATGCGGGTTTCAAGCGTGCTAGGCATTCGCGCCGACCTCCTCTAGCTCCTCGCGGGTAGCTGCCAGACCAACTTCATCCCGTATCCAGCCATAGCCGCGCACTTCGATTTCGTCAGATAGTTCTGAGCCACCTTCTTTGACAATCTGGCCTTGCATCATTACGTGAACGTAATCTACCTTGAGATAGCTCAAAATCTTGACTTGATGGGTGATTACTACGATGGCGGTATCCTTGTTGCGGAGCGAACTCACGCCCTCGCCGACAATCCGAATCGCATCAATATCAAGCCCGCTATCTGGCTCATCCAGAAAAGCTACGATGGGGTTTAGCATCGCCATCTGCAAGATTTCCAGCCGCTTCTTTTCACCGCCGCTAAAACCGTCGTTCAGGTAGCGCTTGATAAACTTCTCCTCGATTTTCAGTAGACCCAGCTTCTCTTTGAGGATAGCCCGGAACTCTTTGGGCGGAATCAAGGCATCTTTCTTCTTGCGGTCAATCAGAGAGCCATCGCCGCCGACACTGGCCTGTTTGTTCTCATACATCGGCCTGTCGCCAACTACATCCAGATTGCCGGGCAACACTTCCGGGCGGACATCCCCTTTGCGGCGATTGGTAAGGGCGGTTCGCAAAAAATTGGAAACCGAAACCCCTGGGACCACCATCGGGTTTTGGAAGGCCAAAAATATCCCGCGCCGCGCCCGGCGGTCAGCGGGCATTCCGATTATATTGTCACCCTGGAAAGTCATTTCGCCACTGGTAATAGTGTAACGCGGGTGGCCCATAATGGCGTTGCTAAGAGTGGATTTACCACTGCCGTTTGGCCCCATAATTACATGGACTTCCCCCGGCTTGACGTGCAGGCTGACCCCTTTGAGGATTTCTTTATCATCCACGTTTACATGCAGGTCTTTGATAATTAGTTCGTTGTTCACGTTGTCACTCATTCCTTAAAATTCTCCCCTGATTTACAATACAAAGCCCGGTTGCTCCGGGCCTGAAACTCCAGTTTTCGGCAAATATTGGCAGTAAGCAAAGCTTCAAAGTGCGGCAAACAAGCAGCTTGCGGAACATCAGGCCTAAATATAAGCTGAAACTCAGCTTTCTTCAGTAGTTACGCCTACTTTTTCCAGACTATCCAGCCTTGTCCCCGAAAACATCCCCGCCAGCATCGGCAACCTGCGCCGGACGGTTGGGGTAAGGTCGGCCAGGGTAGTCGCGTCGAGAGCCTGAGTAATTGCGTCGCGCACCCGCATCCACAAGACTGGCCCGGTGCAAACTTCTTCCAGCCCACACGGGTCGGCGGAACCATCCAGATTGGCACAAGGCATGACGCTAAAATTACTTTTGCCCCCGGCCTTGCGTTCTTCCAGAGCGCGAATAACCGCCCCCATTTTTATTTTTTCGGGAGACTGGGTCAGAACATAGCCACCCTTAGCCCCGCGCTGGCTTTCGATAAAACCACTATGACGCAAAGCTGGGACGATTTGCTCCAGATAAGCCACCGTTATTTTGCCCTGGTCAGGCGGGCCAAGCGGATTGGCATTGAGCTGTACTGCAATCTCGGTCAACGATAACGGATTCTCCCCATAGTGGCGGGCCAAAACCGTCAGCATCATAACTCCGTATTCCGAGCGAGTTGAAAAAAGCATTACTTCTACCTGTTTACCTTGTTTTAATTCCTATCTAGCTAGTAGGAATTGTACCGCTTTCTTGGCATCGCGTCAAGTTTATAACCGACTAATTTAGTAAGAATTAACCAATTTTATCAGCTACAAGGATTGTCTAAACCAAGTAGCAAGATTTATTTAGCCATATATAACCTTTGTTTATAAGCTGAATTAGTTATTCGGATGTTTGTGCCAAGTTTCACCCCAACTGTTGGACTATAATGCTCTCAGCGAGTTAAAAAACCGCTTGCCAATTTTGGAACGGAATGTTATTATCATAACAAGCGAAAAGCTGGAATGTGATTACTTTCAGCCCAACCCAACTTACCATAAAAACTAGATTTAAGACTTTCGTGCTATAGCTTACTGGCTTCGATGCTGCTTTCCGGTTGGATTTCGTAGCTTCAAGCGGTAAGGTCTTAGCCAGAAGCCCGAAAATGTATAGCTGCCAAATTGGTTAAATCCGAAGACCTGTCCGACAGAGACCTTGCTGTATTCGCCGCCGAACTTGAATTCGTGGCTTCCCGTGGTGAACGTCATGGCGTCCATCAACTGGTAACGTTTGTCATCCTGAACCGTCGGCAGGAAGTTGCGGGTTCCCAGTTCGCCTATGTTAGTTATAACGCTTA
>JBBRSG010000128.1:0-17715 GCA_038245615.1 Chloroflexia bacterium
ATAGCTGGCCCGGCTCAGGGCTTTTTGTTTGGCCTTTACTTTTTCGGCCTTTTCTTTCTCTTCTTTCTCTTTCTCGGATTTAGCCGGGTCAGGAGTAGGGGTAGCTATTGGGCTGACGGTAATCGAAACCGGGGCGGTGCTGGTTATAACCGGCGAACTGAGCGGCACGGTTTGAGTAACAGTAGGGCTAGGAGTAGGAGTAAAGCCAGGGCCAGGACTGACAGTAGGCGTGATAACCGGGGTTGTTGCTACCGTCGGAGTAGGGGTAGACCCAGTTGTCTTAGTAGGGGTTGCGGTTGGAGTGGTAGTTTGGGCCTGAACGTGATAGGTAGGCAGAACGCCCAAACCGAGTAAAAGCAAAATCAAACCAAATTTGAGAATAGTACTGCTAAATCCAGGGTTTAACCTATTATTAGGGCGCATTATCAGGCTTTCTCTGTAAGCTATTAATTATAGTCGGACATCCTGACCAGAGGCAGCTTTAGACTGCCACCCTAAATCAGCTTCCAGAGAAAGCATAACAAACCATCTGCTTGAAAGTGTTAATAAGTATTATAGAATTTGCAAATTTCTGAGGCAAAGAACAACGTTTGACCGGTAAGCTATTGATGCTTGCTCCTGACGGTCAGGTGTTCGTTGCCCGCCAAAAACAGGCGCTGGACTTTGGGCTGATGCTGTGAGTTGAGTTCTACCAAAATCAAATCCGCCACTTTGCCCGCTTCGAGTGAACCAAACTCGGTATCCATCTGGACGGCTTTGGCGGCATTGAGCGTGACCAGTCTGACCGCCTGCGGTAGCCCTAAAATATCCTGACTGACCAGCTTAAAGATCGCGGCCAGCATCGCGGAAGGATAATAGTCGGAACAAAGCACATCACAGATCCCGGCCCGTACGATGTCGGTGGCGCTGATATTACCGCCACTGGATTTGCCGCGCAAGACGTTGGGCGCACCCATGCAGACCGCCAGCCCGATTTCGTGGGCCTTATGCGCGGCCTCCCAGGTAGTAGGGAACTCGCTCATGGTTACGCCCAGGGCCGGCCATTCCGCGATTTTGGCCGGGTCATCATCGTCGTGGGTCGCCAGGGCCATGCCCGCTTCTCGCACCATTTTAGTCACTGCCAGAGTACGCTCCGGCTTATAGGATTGCTGGGTACGCTTGTGCAGCAGAAGGGCATCAATTTCGGCATCGGACATATTGACAGTGCGCTTGACATAACCTCGAAAAGCATCCTCGCTCTTGTACTGTCCCTGACCGGGGCTATGATCCATCAGCGATACCAACCGGACTTCGCGGTTTTGAATCATGTGTTGGATGGTCTCAAAACCGTTCTGGCTGGTTAATTCCAGCCGGGCATGGACTTCGTGGCGTACCAGACTGTGCGGTAAATTATCGTGGATGGCCTGCGATAGAGTTTGGGCGAAACTGACCGCCCGCGTCCCAAACTCGTGGTCGTCCAGCGAAATCGCGTGAAATTCGGTGGTGATGCCGCAACCCGCCAACCGGCGGTCTATCTCGTCCAACGCTAGATGAATATCAATCGTGACATTGGGGCGCGGTTCGACCAGACGCTCAATCCCATCACAATGCAGGTCAATCATCCCCGGCATCAAAAAGCTGCCGTGTCCATCAATCTGCTTTTGCGGGCCATTTTTAGGGCAGATGGCGCTTTCGCCCAGCCCGGCAATCTTTTCATCTTCGATTAGCAGCCAACCACCCTCAATCATTCGGTCAGGCAGTATCAGGCTGACATTATAAATCAGAGTTTGCATCTATTCTTAACTTTCGGGTATAACACAACTTGCCATAATCTTGCCAAAATGTTCCAGGTCGGGAGTGACAAGGCCCGCAACTTTGGCCTGGTCGTCCCAGATGCGTAATTGCACCCCATCGCGGGCGTAGGGGAGAGCGATAAATTCCGCCGCCTGTGCCTGATTGAAAACTCCGCCCTGCAATTCCAGGCTTCGCTTTGAAGCGGGCGAAAGGGTCGCCCAATACTCCGGGTCTACCAGGCACAAATAGCGTTTAGCGTCCACGTGCCAGCGTACCGGCTCAATCACCGCCGGGCCGAAAGTAGCTTTGAGATATTCCCAGCCCTGGACTTCATGGCGATGGTCTACTTCCTCTTTTATTGCGGCTTCCAGACCGTAGCGCAAGTGTCCGATGTCATGCAACAGACTGGCAGTAATCAGCTCGGCCTCACTCCCGGCTTCTTCCGCCAGGGTCGCACATTGCAGGGCGTGTTCCAACTGGCTGACCGCCTCGCCGCCATACATCCGGCTACCGCCCTTCGCCAGCAGCCCTAGAATTTCTTCAATTTTGGTATCTAATTCAGTCATTTTCACCTCTAGCAGTGGTCAGTGGTCAGTGAAATGCAGTCCTAAGTGCTGAGTAACTTCGTCAGGTAGCTGATAGTTTAATTCAAAACTCAAAACTCAAAACTCAAAACTCAAAACTCAAAACTACCTTACTGACTCCTGACCCCTGACCACTTTTCTCCCTACAAACTCAACATTTCATCCGCCAGGGCTTCGATGGCGGCGGTATCGTGCGAAACGGTGACGATAGCCACGCCATCGCTTTTGGCTTTGGCAATCATGTCCAGGACAATTGTCTTGGATTTCACATCCAGACTAGCGGTTGGTTCGTCCAGCAGCAACAAGCGCGGAGCGGCGATAAAAGCCCGCGCAATATTCAGGCGCTGTTGCTCACCTCCGCTATATGTCACCGGGTAAGCCTGCCAACGGCTCTCCTCAATGCCCAAGCGGGCCAACCAGCTTGCCGCTACTTCCTGAGCTTCGGCAGACGGCATCCCGCGCCGTAATAACGGCTCTGCTGCCACATTCAGGGCCGATACTCGTGGCAAAACCTTGAGAAATTGGGAACAGTACCCCAACTCGCGCTCCCGCAGCCGCAAAATCGTATCCTCGCTGGCGGCAGCTAAATCCAGCCGCCCGAAAGCCGTCGAGTTGTACCAGATAGCGCCGCCACTGGTTAAATAGGTGCGATATATGCACTTCAAAATCGTGGTTTTGCCCGCTCCGCTTTTGCCGCTAATCATCGCTAGCTTGCCGCTCCAGGCCCGAAACGAAATCCCAGTAAACGGCTGAATAATCCGCCCATCCAGCAAATGCATCTGGAACTGTTTTTGCAGATTTTCCACCTCTAGCAAGGGTTGAGCTTGTTTAATTTGATTAGACTGCGGTGCTTGAACTGAACTTTGCATATCACTTGCCATTAGTAACAATGTCCTTTATTCACGGTTAAGATCTGAAATCTGAAATCTAAGATTAGAAAAGGGATAAGGGCTTAATAAGTCCGGTCTATGATTGGCATTTTAACTCCAAATTATTCGACTGACTTTCACCTTTCGATTTCAGATTTCAGATTTCAGATTTTCGATTTCAGACCCCTAAAGCGCCGAACTCACCAGCAATTGCGTATAAGGATGCTGGGGGTCTTCCAGAATCTGGTCGGTCAGGCCGCTTTCGACAATATGCCCATTTTTCATGACCAGGGTGCGGCTGGCAAGTTGCTTGATAACTCCCAAATCGTGGGAGACCAGCAGCATCGTAATTTTTAGCTCCCATTGCAGTCGCTTGATTAAATCCAGCACCCGCGCCTGAACCGATACATCCAGCCCGCTGGTCACTTCGTCCAGCAGCAAAAGGGCCGGTTGGCTGGACAGCGCCTTTGAAATCTGGACACGCTGAAGCATCCCGCCGCTAAAAGTATGGGGGTCGTCGTCAATCCGTTCCGGCGGCAGTTCGGTCATCTCCATCAAATTGGTAGCGCGTTGCCGAATTTGCCCGACATTGCGCCAATTTGCCAAAAGCAGCTTTTCGGCGACATTGCCCCCGACCGTAAAATTCATATTCAGGCCCAGTTCCGGGCGCTGATGCACAATGCCCAGGCGCTCGTTACGAAAAGCGCGGGCCGCGAATTTATCCAAAGCCAGCAAGTCTAGCGGCTCGGCAGTCCGTTTTTTGCCCGGTTCTCGAAACCACAACTGCCCGGAAGTCGCGGCATGGCTCAGGTTGACCAGTTGCATCAGGGTGCTTTTGCCACTCCCGCTTTCGCCGACGATGCCCAGAATCTGGCCCTGTTCTAGCTCAAAATTAATGTTGGTACAGGCCGTGACCGTCCCGCAAATTCGGCATTGACTGGTATTGTTTTCCGGCCCGGTGAGGGTCGCGCAATAAGGACAACCCGCCCCATAGCGTTTGAGTAGATTCGTCGCTTTCAGCACCCAGTTTTGAGTGGGCTGAGGATTGCGGGAAGGGTCGCCCTTTGCGACCAGAGCGGGGCTATTCAGGTTTTCGGTATCGAGTTTTTCAAAGGTCATAGCGATTTCAGACCTTCGCCTTTCATGCTGCGGCCTTCATCCTTTACCCGCTTATCGCAATAGCTGGTGTCAGAGCAGGCATAGACCCATTTGCCGCTCTCGCCTTCGTTGACAAAGTAACCAGTCAGGAAAGTGTCAGTTGCGCCGCATTTCTGGCAGGATTGCCCGGTCTGCTGCTCGGTGGTGAAAGGATAATCCTCAAATTCCAGCGGTTTGACCTTGGTAAAAGGGGGGACGGCATACACCCGTTTTTCGCGGCCCGCTCCAAACAAATAAAGGGTTTCGGACATATTCAGGCGCGGCACATCGTAGCGCGGAATCGGACTGGTATCCATCAAATAGCGGTCTTCGACCATCACCGGGTATTGGGTGCTGATATTCATATCCCCGGAGCGCACCACGCTTTCGTACATATAAACCCACATCGCGCCATAATCGGCCTCGGCGTGCATTTCGGTGGCGTGTTCGATAGCCGGTTCAACCCAGCGCAACGGGTCGGCCATCGGGACTTGCAATACCAAAATCTGGTCATCCCGCAAGGTTTCTTCCGGGACGCGGTGGCGGGACTGAATAACCGTCGCTTCCAAAGTATCATCAGTTACCGCCAGGCCGGTGGTTTTTTGAATCAGACGGCGCAAATTGACCGCATTTACGCTGTCATCGTCGCCCTGGTCAATCACTTTCAGGACATCGTGTGGCTCGACTAGCGCCAGGGTGACTTGCAGCCCGCCGGTTCCCCAGCCCCGCGCAATCGGTAAATCCCGGCTGGCAAATGGCACTTGATGACCGGGAAGCGCCACCGCCTTGAGCAGTTTGCGACGCACTTCGCGTTTAGAGTCTTCGTCAATAAAGCCGAAATTATAAAGTGGGTCGTAGCCCATATCTTTGGTTTCAGAGGCTGTATTCGCATGGAATAAAGCGTCCAGAGCCGGGCTAATGGCCTTATCAGATTGGCTGGATGGCATTGGGCTAATCCTCCTCATCTTCATCGGGATTGAGCAACGGCCCAAGCTTGTGGGCGGCGGCGATAGACTCACGCCGGGCGCTGGCCTGGGCTTGCAGGGCGGCTTCGTGCGTCCGCGAGCGTTCCAGCACCTTGATGTCAGCCTGAAAGGTGACATAGTGCGGTAGCTTGAAATGGGCGGTAAAGCCGCTGGCCTCTACTCCGTCTACGTGTTGCAGCACAAATTCTTCGTGGGCGGCTGGCCCGGTCTGCCCGTGTACGCCTAATTCCTGAGCCGAGCTGATTACCCGGTCCAGAATTGCCATGCTGATGGCCTTGACCTCCAGATGCCCAAAGCTGAACCCGTAGCCCAGCCCGAATTTGGGCAGCGAGTCATCTGCGGTGCTTCCGGCGGGGTCGGATGTAACCCGCGAAACCATCTCACATTCCGTTGCCAGAATTTCGCCAATTTCAACCGCTTCGCCGGTCAGAGGATGGGCAACCTCGACTGGCAAGTAACCCACCCGCAATTCCCCTAAAGTGGGATGGGCATCGCCATAGCCTCGCACACTGCTATAAGCCAGGGCCAGCAAACTGCCGACATCGCCCCGCGCCATCGTCTGTAGCCGAGCGCTGCGCGAAGCTGGAAAGCTGATAGCTTTGCGGGTGATGTCGGCTGGTTCGGCTTCAGGGCTAGTCTGGGCTGGGGCTAGAATTCCCTGCGCCCGCATACTGGTGGCGACTTTCGGGAAATAGCCAGAAGGTTTTTCAGGGCGGGTCTGGTTCGCCAGCTTTTCTTCGAGTTGGGCCAGATATTCCCGCATATCCTCACTCGACTCGTCCGCCAAAAGGGTATTCAGCAGTTTTAGCTGATAATCGCGGGTTGGGCCAAGCAGTTGTCCGCCCGGCACATCCTTGAAGGTCGCCGAAATGCGCCGCAAGACCCGCATATCTTCGCCCCGACTGCCCAGGCTATATTCCAGACGCGGTAAGGTCGAGCGATAGGCCCGCAGCAAAAAGCTGGCCTCGATACTATCGCCTTCGCTCTGCTTGACTGCCAGGGCCGCCAGTTCCGGGGCATAGAGCGAGCCTTCGCTCATGGCCCGGTCTACTGCCAGCCTAAGCTGGTCTTGAATCTGGCGGGTGCTAATCGGTTCACTCCCGCCCTTGAGCCGAAAATACTCGATTAGCTGCTCGGCATTCAGAATCGCCTGCGTTCCGCCTTTAGTTGCTACATATCCCATTTGATTTCCTTTAGTAGTAGTCAGTGGTCAGTAAATGAAGGGCAGAAGACGGAAGACGGAAGACGGAAGACGGAAAAAATCCGGCTAGGGCTTGGCATTTTAACTCAAAACTGCCTACTGACCACTGAACCACTGTTCTCACACACTCGCGCTCGACATAATCCGGGTAGTGCGGGGTAGCCCGACACACTGCCCTTCAGCATCTATCAAATAAACATCCACCCCCAGCGGATACTGGCGGCGACTGTTCCGAATAAGTTCCAATTCGGGCGGCTCTAGTCCAGCTACCCGGAGTTCCCGCAAATCGGCGATACCCGGCCCGGCAAGTTCCAGGGTCAGGCCAGTGAGCCAGGCCGCCGGGCGCGAGAGGTCATGCTCCAACCGCTCGACACAATAAAGAACCGTGGCGCTATTCTCCGGCTCAAGCAGCGTACCTCTGGCAAGTCGGGCCATCAAACCGCCGCTATCGCCTTCGCACACCAGCACGAAATTAGCTTCTTCCGGTTCGGCAGCTTTTGCCCCGCTCCGTAAACTTAACCAGTTAAAGGCCGGGGTGCGCTGGTCGAGCCACCCGCCTTCGGCGATAATTCCGGCGCTAACCTCGCGGTCAAGCAGGGTCAGCATCGCACCGAGGGCAAAGAGATTGATCAGCACATTTTCATTGGCGGCTGCCGAAAAATAGACCGGCGGTTCTCCCAGAAAAGCTGGATAGTCGAGCTGGTTTATTTTGCCGGGCCGGGCCAGACTATCCAGCAACCGCCGAAAGGTCGCCGCCCCATAAGACGTGGCGGGCGGCAAGCCAGAGCTTGAAGTATAACCCTTCATGCGTTCCTCATAGCTAAAATCATGATATTAAAAAGTTTCAAAGTCCACTTTAGTACTACCAACCAATTGATACATTTCCTGGCGCTGTAATTCAAGCTGGTAGCCCAATTCGGCAATTTCGCCCTGCAATCGTTCCGCCAGAACTCCGCCTTTACGCAAGGCGGCATCCACCAGCGCAATCCCCATGGCCTGACGGGGTTTATCGCCGGTAATCATGCCAAAACCGAACTGTCCATCCAGTTCCAGCCGCACTTCCGTAACCAGGATTTCCCCGGCATTGAACTGGCTTTCGGAGACCGTTTCTTGCATCCGCATCATCACCAGACCAGTCTGCGGTCCACTCAATAACCGCACCTGCCCGGTGTTATAGGTCGTCAGCACCATTTCCGCCAGCTTGTTGACCTGCTCTTCATTGCAGTGGGTCAACACTTTATAATGACTGCTCATCGCAACCCCGTTTCTGGAATTTACTCTCCAATTCCAACCGCACTGTTTTACCACAACATCCGCTATTTATAAACTTGCAAAGCGATGATTCTCAGACCCTTTATTATTTCCTATACACTTCCGATAAGATACCCGCCCAATTCGCCAAAAGAGGCAGTCAGCCCCATCGCCAACTGCCTCCTTAAAGACAAGGTTTTGGGGACGGTTACTTGAGTTTGGTTAAGTCCAGATTCAAGATTTTGGCGATGTCGCGCAGCCCGTCATACTTGCTGTTGCTGACATCTTCAAAACCGCCAGTGTTAGCCGATTTTAGGGCTACCGGGTCTTTGACCCCCAGGAAAGCGGCTTTGATGGCGGCTTTGTCGCCCGCCGACAATTCCTTGCGATAGGCAATCGGGCTGTTCGGAATCGGGTCGCTCTTGGCAACTACGATAACATCGGTTTCACTGACTTTGCCAGCCGCTACCAGGTTCGCAAAAACGTCGCTGGCAACTGCTCCGGCATCGGTCTTGCCACTGATAACCCCCAACAGCGAAGCATCGTGACCGCCCGCAAACGAGCCTTTGACATCCTTGTCCGGGTCAAGACCATTGCGAAGCATAGTATAACGCGGTACAAGGTTGCCACTGGTCGAGGCCGGGTCTACGAACGAGAACGAGCGGCCTTTCAGGTCGTTCAAGGATTTAATTCCGGTCTTGGCAGTGGTGATAATCAGGCTATTATAGCTGGTTTCACCTTTGAGACCGAGTTGCAGGGCAAAAGCCTCGGCGTTGTACTTGTCAGAGGCCAGCACATAGCTGAACGGGCCGAACCAGGCTACGTCAATTTTGCCACTGGCAAGGGCTTCAATCGTGGCGGTGTAATTAGTGCCAACCGTCAGCCGAACCGGAACCCCCAGGGCTTTGGAAAGGGCTTCGGCGAAAGGCTTGGTATCATCGAAAACTTTGGTGGAGTTTTCCGCCGGGATAACCCCCAAGCGAAGCTCTTTAAGGCTGATTTTAGCCGTACCTTCCGCCCCAATCGGAGCCGAAGTTACTACGCCCGCCGGAGTAGAAGACGATGCGGCGGTAGTGGTCGCGGCGGAAGCGGCAGTCGTAGCCGCTGTGGTCGCGGCAGTGGTCGCGGCAGTAGTCGCAGCCGTCGTTGCAGCGGTAGTCGCAGCAGTGGTCGCCGCTGTCGTCGGGGCGGCGGTGGTGGCTGCCGTTGTCGCCGCGGCGGTAGTTGCAGCGGCAGTCGTGGCGGCGGCGGTAGTTGCAGCGGCAGTGGTCGCCGGAACTGGAGTCGCGGTCGGGTCGCCACAAGCTACCAGTAGAGTGAGGCTCATTATAACCAGCATAACCGCGCTCAGGGGGCGCAGCCAGCTAGTCAGGTTGTTCGTTTTGGACATCGGTCTCTCCTTCGTAATCAACTTACACATTTTGAGTGATATAAACCGGCCTTGAATTCAGGCCACAAGCTGTAATGACACCTTAAATAATCTTGGCGCGAATAAAGTCGCTGAAACGGTCAAGTAAAGAAACGGTCAAGATGAGTACAATCAGCATTACCGCGACATTGGCATAATCCAGCAACGCCAGGTTAGCCTGGAGCAAAAAGCCAATCCCACCTCCACCGACAAAGGCTACTACCGTCGAATCCCGTCCATTCGACTCCCAGTTGAAAATAGAATAACTGGCGACCAACGGAAAGGCCTGGGGAAATACCGCCCAGCGAAAGCGTTTGAAGCCATTCGCCCCCACCGAATTGAGGGCCTCGATTGGCTGGGGTTTGACCGACTCGAAGGCTTCGGAATAAAGCTTGGTCAGGACTGCCACCGAATGCAACGCCAGCCCAACAATCCCGGCTGCCGGGCCAAGCCCGACAAAGGGAATAAATATCAAGGCTAGAATCAGGGAGGGAATGGCCCGCACCGTATTTATAATCAGGCGTACCAGGTTGTAAATCACCGGATGAGGCGAAGTATTGCGGGCCGCCAGGATACTGAGCGGTAAGGCCACGATAATTCCGATTACGGTCGAAGCGATGGCGGTTTGGACGGTTAGCAGCATTGGGTCAATTACTTTGGTAAAATAATTCCAGTTGGGCGGGGTCAAGGCCCGCAAAAGTCGCCCGCCGTTGGGACTGGTAAAAAGGTCGGTCAGGGTTTCAGTGCCAAAGCTGACGATGCTGAAACCCCACCACAAAAATAGCGCCCCTAGCACAAAAGTGGCTGGAAGGCTACCCATAAAGGCCAGGACGATAATCGCTACAATGAAAAGCAGCCCAACGGCGGCACTCAAATCGAGCTTATCCAGAGTATACTTGAAGGTGCCAAAGTCCAAAATAGTAAAAAAGAAAAAGGCTACGATCACCACTATCAGGACAATAGAAGCGATAGTAGTTTGATTTCTTAATAGCTGGGGGTCTTTGCTGATTTTGGGGATAATACTTAACGCCCCTGCCGCCAGAACTATTAGTCCGGCTACCAGATTAACATTGAAGGTAATGTTCCAGTTGAGGGTCGCCAACCCCAGATCAATCGTCCGGGTAAAGAATAAAAGGGCGGCGGCAGTGCAAACCAGGAGCGGTATAAGCAGCGTCCAGTTGGGTACTCCAAAGGGTCGGGCCAGCTTGCGATATTCCGGCTTCGTAGCTAACTGGTTGACGAAAACCTGTTCGCGGACCTCAATGCTTTCTTTGAGCATCATCTGGGCGGTTTCTCGTGACCCGTCGGGTTGTCCAAAATTCTTCTCTTCGATTGACACAGCGTTACTCTTTCCGGCGCTAGGTTCAGCTTTCAATCTTTAGTTTTTAATTCTCAATCAATTCGTAGCGTGATTTGAGGTCAGGATTGTCGCTGCGATAGATTTCGCGCAGCCGCTCGGTGGTCAACCCGTCCACCGGGCCATCATACAAAATGCGACCTTTGGCAATCCCGATAATTCGGTCAGCAAACAGTTTAGCGGTTTCCAAATCATGAATATTGACCAGGGTGGGGACGTTTTCTTCTTTAGCCACCGAGCGCAGGTCGTTCATCACCCCCCAGGTCAATTCCGGGTCGAGGCTGGCCACTGGCTCATCCGCCAATATCAAAAGTGGTTCCTGGGCCAGAGCGCGGGCGATTGCCACTCGTTGTTTTTCGCCGCCGGAAAGTCGGTCAGCCCGGTTTTGAGCGCGATGAAGCATATTGACCCGCTGTAAACACCACAGGGCCTTACGACGGTGCGACTCGTTAAAGTAGCCGACGGCAGCACTCAAGCTATCCACATAGCCTAGCCGCCCGGTCAAAACATTGCGAATGACCGTCAGGCGGTCTACCAGACAAAATTCCTGGAAGATAAACCCAATCCGGCGGCGCAAGAGCAGCTTATTATCTTCGCTGAGGCTGGTCAGTTCCGTGCCATTAATCCTTACGCTACCTTCAGTGATTGGAATGAGGCCGTTTATCGAGCGTAATAAAGTGGACTTCCCCGCTCCACTCCGCCCAATGATGCAAATAAACTCCCCGCCTTTTACTTCAAAGCTGATGTCGGACAGGGCTTCGTAACCGTTGGGATAGACTTTACGGAGATTTTTAACCTCAAGAACGGGCTGAGATGGTTTATCCAATTTATTTCTCGTATCTAGGCTAGCGCCGCAACTGCGACCCGCCCTGGTTATTTAGACAGATTTTCAAAGCAGAATGATAGACCGGAGTTAGCCTATCCACCTTGAGTAAAGCATAGACCATTGATTTTATGAAGGTATAAATTCGATGTTAAGAACCCTTTAAGAATTTTGGGGCAGCTCGAAGGTTGTTAATGCTTTTATTAATAAACCGAGGAAAATTAAAATTGGTTAAAAATATAATTAACATAATGTTAATCATCATCTCAAAAAAATTTTGCAGGATTGTGATATGATAAAAAGCGCAAACCAGCATGAGGAAATTATCTATCTTTATGAAATCAAAGCAATTCAAGCCCCATTCTTCATCTTCTGATACTAATATTTTAGCTGCCGAGCGAGAGCAAGTATTGGCTTTTCGGTTGGCGAGGCATAATCTTTCCCGACGGTTGCCCGCCGATGAGTGGCTGAAAGCGGCGACGGCTTGTGGTATCCAAAACACCCCGCCCGGTTCGGCGGAATTGGCATTCCTGGCGCGGGTCGCCGACTTCACCCCCGAAGCATTTAACCGGGCCATTAAAATAGATAAAACCCTGCTCCAGATGTGGACGATGCGGATTTCACCTCATTATTTCCCGACCCGCGACCTGGCGGTATTCACCAGTGGTCTGCTACCGCTGGATGAAGTGGCTATTCGCTTTGCCATCCAAAATTTCGTGCCTGACCTTGACCGGGCCGGGATAAGTGCAACCGAAGCTTATCAGCTTACTACCAAAGCCATGACCGAAGCCCTCGACGGCAAGCGGCTGACCAAAGGCGAACTTAGCAGCGCGGCGGGCAAGTTGCTTTCGCCCGACCTGTTGCGCTGGTGTGCGGGTTGCAAGTCGAACCACATTCCCGAAAGCCTGTTTCGGCTGACCGCGCTCAGTGGTTTATTCGGTTTTTATCCAGGTGAAAATAACCAGACTACTTTTATCCGTATTGAAGAATGGCTGGGCGCTGCTCATCCTGAAACCGACCCGGTTGAGGCGGCCCGCGAACTGGCCCGCCGCTATTTAGGGTGCTACGCCCCTTCGACTGCCAAGCACTTTGCGGAATGGGCCGGGATTTCACCGGCTCAGGCCCAAACTACCTGGGAAGGTATCGCCGAGGAATTGCAGGAGATTGATTTCGCTGGCAAAAAACCTGGCTGCGGCGGGCCGATAAAGCTCGCTTTGAGTCGCCGCCGACTCCAAGTGGAGTGCGTCTTTTGCCGCCCTACGATGTTTATTTGCAATTGCGTGACCGCCTGACTATTATCCCAGACAAAGCCCAGCATAAACTGGTTTGGGGGGCTTTGGGCAATCCGGGAGTAGTATTATCGGATGGCGAAATCTTGGGCATCTGGCGTCCCCAGAAAAAGGGCCAGCGGCTTTTACTCACGGTAACGGAACTACAACCTGTGCCGCCGAATGTCCGGGCCGAAATTGAAGCAGAAGCCACCCTTTTTGGCCCATTCCGTAAATCCAAAGCCGTTGAAATTGAGTTTAAGCCGGTATAATTTCAATTCGCCGGGCTGTAAACTTTTTGGCTGGAACGTGTATAATAAAATTGGCAATAGCCCTTTAATACCGAACCCAAACAACCCGAACCAAACTAAAAATTAGAAATTAATCGTGATTTTAAGTGTAGGTGCGTAGATGCGGGCAGTACCCCGCGCAAGCTGACGACAGGAGAGTTCGAGGATGAGCAAACCCAACCAGGAACCTCTGGTATTAATTCTAGCGGGCGGACGCGGGGATCGTCTGAGTGTATTGTGCGAAAAACGGGCAACCCCGGCAGTGCCTTTTGCCGGAAAGTATCGGATTATAGATTTCTCCCTGAGCAATTGCGTCAACTCTGGTCTGAAAAACTTGATGGTCTTGACCCAATACCAGCCCCTTTCGTTGCATGGGCATATTCGCAATGGCAAGCCCTGGGATTTAGACCGACTGCACGGCGGAGTACGGCTGGTTTCGCCATATCTCGGCCCGAAAGATGCCGGATGGGATCGGGGGACGGCGGATGCGGTCTACCGCAATTTACCGGATGTCATGGAGTTTGATACCGATACGGTACTTATTCTGGCGGGCGACCATGTTTACAAGATGGATTACCAAAAGCTGCTAAATTTCCACCGCGAAAAAGAAGCCGATGTGACCCTGGGGGTGTTGCGGACTTCGTGGGAAGAAGCTCACCGCTTTGGGGTGGTTTCGGCGGATGAAACCGGGCGCGTGACCGAATTTAAGGAAAAACCCAAACAACCCGCCAGCAATCTAGTCTCGATGGGCATCTATGTCTTTAATAAAGAGGTGCTGTACGACCGCTTGAATACCGATGCCACCCGCCCTGGCAGTCAGCGCGATTTCGGGCGCAACGTGCTGCCCAATATGATTGAAGATGGCGACCGGGTTTTTGCCTATGCTTTCGAGGGCTACTGGCGCGATACCGGGACAGTCCAATCGTATTGGGAGGCCAGTATGGAGTTACTAGAGCCGTCGTCGGGGCTGGATATGTACGACCGGGAGTGGGTAATTTACACTCGCAGCGAGGAGCGCCCGCCCGCTCTTACCAGTGGGCAGGCCCGAATAGAGCGCAGCCTGGTTTCGCATGGTTGCCAGATTCATGGTCATGTAATTCACAGTGTGCTATCGCCGGGGGTAGTGGTCGAGGAAGGGGCAGTCGTCCGCGATTCGGTTATTCTGGGCGATACTTTTATCGGCAAAAATACCGTGATTGACCGGGCGGTAATTGATAAAGAGGTAGTGGTCGGGCCAAATAGCTATATTGGCTTTGGTACGGATAGCACTCCCAATAAGCTCGAACCGCAGCGCCTGAACAACGGGATTACGGTGATTGGGAAACTAGCGGTTTTGCCCGCCGGTCTCAAGGTCGGGCGCAACTGTAAATTAGGCTATGGTATCCAGCCCAAAGATTTCCCCAGCCTGGATGTTGCCAGTGGCGAAACCATCGAGTAAAGGCAAGGCATAGATGGCTACTCAACTGGATTTAAACCGAATGTATACCGCCGATGAATTTGAGGCGTTGTCGGAGTTTGGCGGACGGTGTGAATTGATTGATGGAAGGTTGGTCGAGAAACCGATGCCTGGCATGGAATATAGCTGGATTAATCGGCTGATTATCCGCGAGCTTGACCGCTTTGACCCTTCAATGAAACTGGGAGTGCTTTTGCCAGAAGCCAGCACTCGGTTGGGCAGTAACAATACCCCTCAGCCCGATTTAGCTTTCTGGAAAGCCAGCCGCAGAGTGAATGTTCAACTCAAAGGAGCTGGCCCTCGCCCTGACCTCGCCATTGAAATTTGGTCGCCCGGTGATTTGGATACCAAATTAAACCGGGCCGAAGCCCGCGCTAAAATCTTGCGCTATTTGGCATCGGGAGTGGGGTTGGTTTGGGCGATTAATCCCACCGAGCAAAAGGTCGAGGTCTATCATAGCGGTCAGCTTGAGCCGACAGTATTGGGCCTTGAAGATAGCCTGAGCGGGGAAGATATTATCCCCGGCTTCATCCTCCCGGTCCGCAAACTTTTTGTCTTGGAAGCAGAGCAGGGGTCAAGGGTCGGGGAAAATCCAGGACTGCGAACTGCGAACTGAGTTCCCCAATCGCACATCTTAAATCGTAAATCCTCTCAGCCCTGCCTTTCCCCCGACCCTTGACCCCCATTTTCACAGGAGCAATTATGAATGATAATACCACCGGGAAGGTTGCCGTTATTACCGGCACTTCTACCGGAATTGGGTTGCATACTGCCGTCTTGCTGGCTCAAGCCGGTTTTACGGTAGTTGCGACGATGCGTGATACCGCGAAGGCCGGGCAATTGGAAGCCCTGGCGAAAGAAGCTGGGGTTGAAGTTGTGGTGCGGCAACTTGATGTTCAGGACGAGGCTTCGATTGCCGAGTGTATCCAGGGGATAATTACGACTTATGGGCGGATTGACCTTCTGGTAAATAACGCCGGGTCGGGCTATCTGGGATCATTGGAACAAACCCCGCCCGAAACCCTGCGCCGGGTGATGGAAGTCAACTTCTTCGGGGTGTGGCAGGTGACGCAGGCGGTATTTCCATTGATGCGGATTGCCCGCTCAGGTCATATCATCACGGTTACAAGCGTTGGTGGCCTAATCGGACAACCCTTTAACGAGGCCTATTGCGCCGCCAAGTTTGCGGTAGAAGGTTTCATGGAAAGCCTTGCGCCAGTCGCCCGCCGCTTGGGGGTGGCTATTTCGTTAATTGAGCCAGGCCCGGTCAATACTGAGTTTGTAGGTACGGTTCAGGCTACCCTCCCAGACTTGTCACCCGAACATCAGGCGGCTTACGGCCCAATGCTCAATGCTTATCTTGGGGGTACTCAGCAGGCTTTCGCCAGCATCGGGCAAACTCCGGCGGAGATTGGTCAGGTGATTGTGGAAGCCGCCACTGCCGAAACGCCCCATTTGCGTTATACCACCTCCGAGCGGACTCGTGGGCTTGCGGCCCTGAAATATGTTGACCCAACCGGTGATAGCATTATTAAACTGACCAGCGGGCGGCTACCGTAAAAAATGGATAAAGATGCCGAGCTTTTATAGGACTTTTGCATGGAATCAATTGTCTAATTTGAGGATAACATTGTCAAACCCCAAAACCGAGTTTTGCCCCGATTTTCAAGCGAAAGTTCTACTTTAGTCCAAAGTCCACAAGCTAAACAAAGAGCCGCCATCCTACAGGATGGCGGCTTTGTCTATCTTGAAATATCAGTCAGTCACTAACCTAATAACAGTAGCCGTACGGCTGGCCTCGCCTAAAGCTGGGCTATCGTACCCGCCGACTCGTCTACCTCCTCGACCGGCACGCGCTGTCCACTCCGGCTGGTTGAAGTCGGGGCGGGCCATTCGCGGGTAGCAGGTCGCTTGAAGATAAAGTAGCTATTCTCGGTTTCGGCGAGCGGGCTAACCCCGGTCAGTTCCCAACCTTCCTGGCCCAACTCATCCAGATATTCGCGCACGAAAGAACTGCGGCGCTCGCCACGTCCAATCATGGTCTGGTCGCCTTCCGAAGAAATCTGTCCCCGGAAGTTGACATAAACCACTTTGTACTCAAATTTCTGACCTTTGTAGGGTTCGGTAGGGGGTTTGGGGGCGGACTGGGATTGGGAAGGCGTTTCCGGGGTAGCCGGGCCTTCGCCATTGCCCGGTCGTCCGGCAGGCGGGTTCTGGACGGCTTGATTTACCGTCTGCTCCAGCTTGCTGATACCGGATTGAATCTCGCGCAAAACCTGGGCGAATACGCCCTGTAGCGAGGAGCCATCGTTGTTGCGATCACTCATATTTATTTTCCTTTCTATAACCGACGCGGCGTGTCAGCTATCACAGGTGTAACATAGTAGAAACACAGGCCGGATACCGTCGTTTTGCCGCCTGACAGCGTTTATTCCGGTTGCCGAAATTGTAACACGCCCCCTCAAGGCTTAAAAGAGCAACCGCGTTAGAGTTACGTTATAATGCTCTTCGGAAATCTAAAATCTAAAATCTGAAATCTAAGGTCGGAGAAATGCAGGGCTGAGGACTGAGTTTATAATTGTAAATCGCGGCCTCGCCCCGTTGGGGGTAAATCGTAAAGTCCCTGACCTTAGATTTTAGATTTCAGATTTCAGATTTCAGATTTCAGATTGTCGCCATTATAACGAAAAGAGAGTGGTGTAATGGACAAAGAGCTAAAAAATTGGTACGCCAAAATTGGGGATGCTCGCCAACGGATTGAAGGCTACGTCCGGCGCACCCCCTTGATTGCCGCCTCTCCAGTCAAACAGGAGTTGGGCCGGGACTGGTTTTTGTATCTAAAGCTGGAAAATTTGCAGATTGCCGGTTCATTCAAGGCTCGCGGCGCGACCAATAAGCTGATGTCAATCTGGAATTCCGAGCAAGAGCGGGCCAACCTCAAGGGGGTTGGTGACGGCTTCGGGCGGTAATCACGGGCTGGGAGTAGCCTATGCCGGTTGGTTGAGCAAAAAACCGACTACCATCTTTTTGCCAGAATCTACCCCTGCCGCCAAAGCCGCCAAAATCGAAAGCTGGGGCGCAACCGTTATTCGACACGGCAAGGTCTGGGATGAAGCCAATAGCGCGGCTCAAGCTTATGCCACCCGCGAAGGTCTGACTTACTTTCATCCTTTTGCTGACCCGGAGGTTATCGCCGGGCAGGGTACAATTGGAGTAGAAATGCTGCTGGAACGACCTGAGTTGGACTTACTGCTGGTGGCGATTGGCGGAGGTGGTCTGATTTCGGGGATTGCGCTGGCAACCGCCGCCATG
>JBBRSG010000129.1:0-17669 GCA_038245615.1 Chloroflexia bacterium
CTTAAATTCGAGCAGGCGACCCAAAACCTGCCTAAAGCTAAACAGGAGGTGGTTATGGATCTCACGACCAGTTGGGAGAGAAAAGGCATTCAGCAAGGGAAAAAAGAAGGGAAAAAAGAGGGGATACGGGAGGGGGAACAGCGGTTGCTACTCAAACTGCTTACTCATCGTTACGGCTCGCTCACGGTGGAGGAAGAAGCCCAAATCGGCAGCTTGACCGAAAAGCAACTCGAAAAGCTGGCCCAAGCTTTACTCGATTTCAAAAGCCGGGAGGAATTGACCGGTTGGCTGACCAAATCCGCCTCTAAAAAGGCTTGAGGTATTTTGAAAACCACAAAGCTCAATTTTGCAGCGCGCGGTAATTTATGACATTGCCCTTACAAAAGATAGCCTCGGTTCATGGAAAGCTTTACACCAACGCGGAGTTTGAGTTGTTGCCAGAGTTTGAGGCCCGTTATGAGCTAATTGATGGTAGCTTGGTGGGAAAGCCAGGATGAAAAGCACCACCATCTTTTCTTATAAAGGCAACGATAATATTCCCTACGAAACCAATCAAGGCTACAATTATTTCCGACCTTAAAAAGGTTTCAAGTAAAAAATTTAGAATAGTTTTTGACATGGTTGACCTGTATAAACGTGAACAAAACTTTAGCCGTAACAAGATAATCAGGAACTTGCTTTCGATTGGTCGTAATTGGTTGGGCGAGGGCCAGTTGCAAGTGATAATACGTGTTCTATAAGGGACGGTTAATTAGCAATCAAGGGACGGTCTACACGCAGTGAACATATACCGAAGAAATGTTAGTATTGTTGTATCATTTTAATCAAATAGAGTCAATAGTATTTGGTAACAATATGTTAATCGGAAAAATTTGCCTAAATTAATAAAATATCATCAGCAAGGTAAATTCAACCATTTGGCTGATACTACCTGGGGACGTTATAGCCGAATCTGACGAGGACGGACGCGGCTTTTTTCGGCGACGAGGATAGCCTGAATTGCGTTCACGGTCGCGTCAAGCTGCCCGTCCCGATTTATGACGAGGTAGTCAAACATGTCGGCGGACTTCATTTCGGCCTCGTAGGTTGCCAGACGGAGGGCCAGACTTTCGGGCGATTCAGTCCCGCGAGTCTGGAGCCGCCCGACCAATTCCTCAAAATTGCCGGGGGCTATAAAGATAAAGACGGCATTCGAGACACTCATTTTGACATGGGATGCGCCCTGGACATCAATTTTCAAAACGACATCTTCCCCTCGCCCCAGGGCTTCTCGCACCCCGGCTTTAGGAGGGCCGTAATAATGCCCGTAGACCGTCGCATTTTCCAGCAACTCGCCCTGGATAATCATTTCCTGAAATTGCTCGACGGTGCGAAAGTAGTAATGTACGCCTTCAATTTCGTAGTCCCGGCGTGGGCGAGTAGTCGCTGTTACCCCATAATGAAACTGGAGACCGCGCTCCTTCATCCGGGCCAAAATTACATCCTTGCCCACACCGCTTGGCCCGCTTATGACCACTAACAGGGGTGGTACAGGCCGCTCCCCCGGTTGCATTATCAAATCCGCCATAACCCAAATCCCCATTTCACTAGATAATATTTGAGATAATATTTCCGCCCTGGACGGCATCAAAAACGAACATTCGGGCCGGGAGGCCGGTCTGCTGGCGATAGTCCTCGACCACCGCCTGTTCAAAGACCGGGAGAGTGGCGGCTTCTACCACATTTACGGTACAGCCCCCAAAGCCGCCGCCGGTCATTCGGGCCCCGATTACTCCATCCAGCTTCCAGGCCAACTCGACCAGTAAATTCACTGGCGGGACGGTAATCTCAAAATCGTCGCGCATACTCTCGTGCGAGCCGCGCAATAGTTGCCCGAATTCAACCAGGCTTTCCGGCCCGGCAAAACCACTTTGTAAGAGTTCAACCGCTCGGCTGGTGCGGACATCTTCGGTGATGACATGGCGGGCGCGGCGAGCGGGGACGGGCGGCAATTGGGTATAAACCGCCTCAAGCTCCGCCAGAGTGAAATCGCGCAATTGCGAATTTTCAGGCCGTCGGTAAAGCTGGGCCAGCGTCCGAGCGGCAATTTCGCATTCAGTCCGGCGCTGATTATAGCCCGATGCATCGTGGCGATGGGGGACGGCACTATCCACCGCGACCAGTTTCAACCCACGGGCGGCAAAACCCAGCGGGATGGCCCGGTATTCCAGGCTGCGGGTATCAATCAATAACGCACTGTCGGGCTGGCCCAAAGCTGAGACAAACTGATCCATAATGCCGGTATTTGCGCCAACAAAGCCGTTTTCAGCCCGTTGACAGGCCAACGCCATTTGCGCCCGGTCAGGAGTGCGGTTTGCCAGTCGAAAAAGCGCCAGCGCTGTCGCCACTTCCAGGGCCGCCGAACTAGACAGCCCTGCCCCTTGCGGCACATTTCCTTCTACCACAATATTTGCGCCCGGCAAATCAGCCAGGTTCAGTAAGCCGCGCTCGGCTAATGCCCAGGCCACTCCCCGCAAATAATTCGACCAGCGCATATCCTCGGCGGCATGTTCGATATTGGCCAGATTAAAAACGGTCTCTTTCTGGTAATCCAGCGAATATACCCGCACCTCACCGAGGGGCATATTGGCGGGCGGAGCGCCCACCGCCATAAGCACGCTACGATTAATCGCTACCGGCAGGACAAAGCCGCCGTTATAATCGGTGTGTTCGCCAATCAGGTTCACCCGCCCAGGAGCGCGGCTGATAAATTCAGGAGCATAATGATAACGTCGTTCAAATTCGGTTCGCAAGGCGGCAATCCGGCCTGCCTCGTTGCTTTCTTCGCTCTGGTTCATCCTATCCCCTTATAGAATTGGTTAAGACTTTCACTTGTAAACGGGGCAAACCCGGAAAAGTTATATTTGAAAATTTTATGTAGTAAAATTTTCAAATATAACCAAACTCAGTTTTCAGGTTTAGCATTAGTATCCTCAAATCAGAAAATCATCTCAAACGAAAGTCTTTTCAGTATCAATATGTGTATGTCTGTGTATAGTATTATGCGATACTTTGGGTTTTTTTTCAAAGTAGTATTCAGGTCAGCCTGTGGTAACATGAAGCAATCGCAAGTACACTAGAAAAACCGGAAAATAAAATGCTGGAACATACTCCCTTAAACAATCTAGCCGAGCGGTTTGAGCGGTTCGCTCGGCTGGAATGCCGCACTTCTTCGCCGCTTTACGAGCAGCTTTCGCTGGAAATCGCCCACGACCCGACGCTGCTGGAAATTATCAGCTACGCCCGAACCGGGCAGCCCGCCCCTAATCTGTTTTTTGGAGCGGTACACTATCTTTTGGCCCGCGATAAAGCGCAACCCCTCGCGGCCTTCTATCCCAGTTTGTGTGCCGCGCCGTCGCCCGTTGAAAAGGCTTATTCCCACTTTCGAGCTTTTTGTCTAGGGCATCAAACCGCGATTATCGCTCTGATTTCCCGCCGATTGGTTCAGACCAACGAGGTGCGGCGGTGCGTTTGTTTGCTGCCGGCGTTTGGGCTGGTCGGGGCGGCGGGTAGTTCGCTGGCTTTGATAGAAATTGGATGTAGCGCCGGATTAAACTTACACTGGAACGCTTACGGTTATGATTATAGTGAAAATAAAAAGTACGGCAACCCGACCTCGCCGGTGCAATTGAGTTGTGAATTGCGCGGCAAGCTAAGGCCGCCTTTGCCTGAGAAATTGCCGCAGGTTAGTTTTCGGGTCGGGCTGGATTTGAACCCGCTAGAAGTCAATAACCCCGATGACACCGATTGGCTACGAGCCTTAATCTGGCCTGAACACCATGTTCGGGCGGCTTTATTGCAAAACGCTCTGACGGTAGCCCAAAACCTGCCGGTGGAATTGCGGGCGGGAGATGCCCTGGATTTACTGCCCGGCATAATCGAGCGTGTTCCGGCAGACGCTCAGTTATGTCTATTTCACAGTTTCACCCTCAACCAGTTCAGCCCGCCGATGCGCGAAAGGTTTGATAATTTGCTGACCGAAACCTCGACCCATCGCCCGGTGGCGGTCATCTCAATAGAATGGCGACAGGGAAATGCTTCTCCGGCTCTGGAATTAACCCGCTATGAGCAAATGATTAAGACCCAACAGCTTTTGGGCTGGTGCGACGGTCATGCGAACTGGCTGGAATGGCTGGCAGCCTGATTTAGGTTAAACTCCGGCCTTTTGAGGAGGTCGTAGCAGTACCAGACCCAAAACTATCATTATGCCGCCCAGCCCGATGATATAAGGAAAAAGAACCCCCAGCCCCCAGCCTTGTAGTAAATTGCCCGCCAGCCAGGGGAATATTGCAACTCCCAGAATACTCAGGCCAGTAATGAGACCAATCGCGCTGGAAAGCAAGGCCGGGTCAATCATCCGCGAAAGCACCGCCAGGGTAGTCGGGTAGAGCGGCCCATAGCTGAAACCGATTAGAAAAAGGCCCAAGCCGCTTAGAATCGGCTGGGCCGCTGCCAGCCAAACCAGCCCCGCCCCGACCATCGAACCAATAATGCAGCCTATTATCAACCCTCGGTCTTGCCCATCCAGATTTAAGCGATGCACCAGCCAGCCCAACGCCAGCCGTCCCAGGGTCAGCCCCAGCCAATAAAGACTGACCATCGCGCCCGCCAGGGGGTTAGGATGATGTTGGCCTTCGGTTAGATAGGTATAGCTCCAGCTTCCGACGCTGGTTTCCCCGCCGACATAGACCAGCAAAAAGATAGTCGCCAGCCAGATAGAGGGTAGCCGGAGCGCCACCCGCATTGGACGATGGTCGGCCTCGCTTTTGATGGGGGAGGGTGGGGCGGTATTAGCCGAAAGTGAACTAATCGGCAAGCGTCCAAAGGCCAACCGGAAACCGAGGCCCAGCAAGAGGGCTACTCCTAGCCACAATAAAAAGAGGCTGTTCCAGCCCCAGTTATTTTCCAGCACCCAACTTGCGATAAGTGGCCCGATGAGTGCGCCCGCCCCGAAAAAGGCATGCAGGTAGTTGAGAAGGGCGGTGTTGCGCGGCAAATAGGCTACATAGAAATTGCCGCCGGTTTCCAGGGCCGCCCCCGCTAACCCCAGCACTAACCGGGCCAAAAGCGCCAGGGCCAGAGGCGGGACTAGCCACATGCTCAGGCTACCGGCCCAAAACAGCAACAAGCCCGCCACCAGAAAATTGCGTAACCCGAAACGGACAGTCAACCAGCTTCCGGCTAAAGCTGCAATCAGATACCCGGCGGTCAGGGCGATAAACAGCAGCCCGGTATCGCCTTTACTCAATCCATAAGCCGCGCTGAAATCGGGGAGAATGACCCCAAAACCGCCGCTATTAATCCCTACCAGCAAAAAAAAGCCAAAAATTATCCCAATCTGAAATTTTTGGGCAGGCGTAAACCCTGCCTCAGCCCGCTCGAAACGGGCAGTTTCCAGTTTCATTTCCTCAACTCATTTCATTTTTATTATAAGCCAGATTTTGGCCCGATAATATAAGGCGATAACAGCAGAATACTTTGTTATCATTCAACCCAAATTGCTTGTACTTCTTTTAATTATAGACCAAATGGCGTAAAATAGTATCGCCTTAGTAGCGCCCCTGAGAGTTTCAGAGTGGGAGTACGGTTGTAATATTGCGTCGTATAAGTGTCCAAGAATATCAAGCTGGAATAAAGGTGGAAGCAATGGAAAAGAATAACACTGGCGCAGGCAGCGAGGACGAGTGGATGGAAGAAATGCGCCGTCTGGCCCAACATCGGGCCGGAAATGCCCCACCGCCCCAAAATCCGCCGCCCATTCCGGCCCAACAATGGTCGCATCCCAGCGCCGCCAACTACAGCGGGCCATCCGAGGCAAGCTGGAATTCGCCGACGGCATCCGGGCCGGGCTATCAGCCGTCAATCCCACCTCCAACCGGGCCGGGTAGCTGGCAGACCAGGTTGCCTAATCAAACGACGGAATCGGCTACCTTGGCGGCGGAGACTGGCAATTTCCCGCAATCGGGCCGCCGACCCGGTTTTTTTAAGGCACTTTTTAATAGTGGGGTTATAATTCTGGTGGCGCTGGCACTGGCGGGATACTTTCTGGTAAGTGGCCTGACCGAACGCGGTAGACTGGATAAAGAGGCCTTGCTTACTCCCCTCATAACCGAGGGTCAAGGAGGGTTTGCCGACGAAAATACGACCTATTGGCTGGCGGTAAACGGCTTTAATATTTATCTGACCGAGCCGTTTTATTTCGGGATGCTGAACGAAATTGTAGCTCCAGTCTCGGCCACCTCAGTTTATATCAAGGTCGCCTATTTGCCCAATTATTATCAAGCCGTCGCTGCCCAGATTTTTGACCGCAAGGGCGGGAAACTAATCGCCCAATACAGCGAAGTACCCGACCCCAAAGAGGGTTACAAGGCCACCCTTTATGAGCGATATAGCATTATGGATTTCCTGTTGCCAGTGATTGTGCTGGTGGGCGGGGTAATAATCGCCTTCGCCATCTTTATTTCATCGGATTATAGTAAACTAAAAGAGAGGAATTAAAATGCTGGTTGCACCCAAAGAAGATGTAGTCGAAGATTATCATGGCACGTTGGTAGCCGACCCATATCGGTGGCTGGAAAACCCCGACGCAGTTAATACCCTGGCCTGGGTCGAGGCCCAGAACGAGCGTACTCATAGCTTTCTGGAAAAAATTCCCGCCCGCGAAAAAATCAAGGCCCGCCTGACCGAACTATGGGATTACCCCAAATATTCCGCCCCTTACAAAAAGGGTGGCAAGATTTTTTTCTCCAAAAACGATGGTTTGCAAAATCAGTCGGTACTATACGTCCAAAAATCGCTAGATGACAGCCCTGCGGTAGTGATTGACCCCAATAAACTCAGCGAAGATGGTACGGTGGCCCTGACCAATCAAGCTCTCAGCCAGGATGGTACTTTGTTGGCTTACGGCTCATCCCAGAGTGGCAGCGATTGGCAGGAAATTCGGGTTCGCACTGTCGAGACCGGTGAAGATTTTCCCGAAGTGTTGCGCTGGTGTCGCTTTAGCAGCATCGCCTGGAAGCACGATAATTCGGGCTTCTACTACGAGCGTTACCCTGAACAGGGCAGCACCCCGCCGGAAGAAAGCAGCTATTATTGCCGAGTGTACTGGCATATTCTGGGAACGCCCCAAGCGCAGGACACTTTGGTATACGAGCGACCCGACTTCAAGGAGTTGGCCTTTAGCCCGTTTATCACCGAGGATAGTAAATATCTGGGGCTGGTAGTCTGGAACGGGACTGACCCTAAGAATCGGTTTTACTACCGCGAGTTGGAAAGCGACCGCGATTTTATCCGACTGCTGGACGACAACGATGCCGGGTATAGCTTTATCGAAAATGATGGCCCGGTTTTCTATTTTAATACCGACCTGGAGGCCCCGCGAGGCCGAATTATTGCGATTGATGTCACCCAGCCGGAGCGCCCGAACTGGCAGACGATTATCCCGGAGCAGGAAGATGTTTTATCGTTTGTGACGATGGTCAATGACCAGTTTGTGACGGCTTATATGCATCACGCCCATCACCAACTCAAGCTATATGCTAAAGACGGTAGCTTTATCAGTGAAATCGCCCTGCCAACGATTGGCTCAATCAGTGAGCTTTCGGGCAAGCGAGAAGATAGTGAAATGTTTATTGGCTTTACCTCGTTTTTGTATGCCAATAGTATCTTTCGCTACGACTTCAAGAGCGGCAAAATGGAGCTTTTCCGCAACTCGGAGATTAACTTCGACCCTTCCGGGTTTACGACTGAGCAGGTTTTTTATAGCTCCAAAGATGGCACTCAAATTCCCATGTTTTTGGTCTATAAAAAAGGGTTGGTCAAGAATGGGCAGAACCCGACCTTGCTCTACGGCTATGGCGGGTTCAATATCAGCCTGACTCCGGCCTTTTCGGTGGCACGATTGGCCTGGCTGGAAAGCGGCGGGATTTTCGCCAGCGCCAACCTGCGGGGGGGCGGGGAATATGGCGAGGAGTGGCATCAGGCCGGAATGCAGGCCAATAAACAAAATGTCTTTGACGATTTTATTGCAGCGGCGGAATGGCTGATTGAGCAGCAGTATACCAGCACCCCCAAGCTGGCAATCTGGGGCGGCAGTAACGGGGGATTATTGGTAGCGGCCTGTATGACCCAGCGCCCCGACCTCTACGGCGCGGTTATTTGCTCCGTGCCGGTGATAGATATGCTGCGTTACCATAAATTCACCGTCGGGCGCTACTGGATACCCGATTATGGCAATGCCGAGGCCGAGCCGGAGCATTTCCGCTTTCTCTACGCTTATTCGCCTTTGCATAATGTGAAAGGGGGGGTGAGCTATCCGCCGACCCTGATTGCCACCGCCGACACCGATGACCGGGTAGCTCCGGCGCACGCCAAGAAATTCGCGGCCACTCTCCTGGCGGCCCACGTCGGCGATAATCCGCTATTGCTGCGGGTAGAGATGAAGGCCGGACACGGCATGGGCAAGCCCACCGCAAAGGTCATCGAAGAACAGAGTGATGTATATGCCTTTCTGTTCAAGACTTTGGGGATGGAGTAAATCACGGTAATAGGCGGTAATAACCAATGGTGCTAGTTATAGTCGGGTCTAGCTGCTCGCCTGCGAATAGGTGGCTTTTGGCTACCTTGCTGCCTGCCCCGACTATGCTGCTATCACCAGTCGGCTGATTAAGGCCGAAAGCGCTGTAAGCGTAATCGCCAGTTACTGCTCCAGTGCCGTTAGTCAAGGCTCGTACGCTGCCTAGCCCATCACTATGATACCACATTCCGCCCCCACCGTCCTGGTACAATGGCGAGGTCGAGCCTAGCGGGTACATAGAGCTGCTTATCTGGCTGCCGACGGTCTCCTGCAATACCACTGGCACACCGCCCGCCACATTATAATATAGGTGTCAGGCAACAATTTCTTGGCTCTGGCGCAAACCTCGATGCCGTCCAATTTTGACATCTGGACATCCAAAAGAGCAGCGTCTGGGCGTTGGGCCAGCAGAAGACTCAAGGCTGCTTCTCCATCGGTAGCGGTGAAAACATTATAGCCCTCTCTGCTCAAGAGAATGCTAACTACATGGGCAAGCCGGGCATTCTCTTCGCCCACCACAATTGTATGATTAGCAGGAGTAGCTTGATTAGCATAATTGCTATAATTACCAGGTTCTATACGCTTTGAATATTTTGTATAATTTGGCATTAGTGCGAACCATTCCTATTATAAGCCTGATTCTGGCACTGGTCTAGCGTTTGCTGCAACGATTATTAGATTTAGATTAAATTTGTACCAGGAAAAACTAAATCCGCTTGATATTTATATTACTGAACGGGTTTCAGCCCATAAAACTATGAACTATTTGGGTCTAGCTGTATTTCCCCCGCCCCTCGGAACGATGATAAAGCAATTATGCTTTTCTCATCGCGCCGAACAGCCGAGGTAGAGCAGACCCACTCACCACTAAACTCGCTTACCGATGATTAGACGAAGGCTCAGTAGAAAAGTCACATAGCTCGTCGGGTTTCCTGCTTTCAATTTGTGATATTAGTCCAAAGTGATTACTCGGCTTTCCGAGGCGACCACATAGGGTCGCGCCTACCTCAAGTCTCGGTTGTGGCCCGTAACAATCACCCGGTTAGTAGCGTTTTACCTCTGACAGGTCGGCTAGTAGCTAGATGCTAACATTTTTCTAATCCGCTTTTCAGCCTCAAATCGCGGTAGCCAGCCTGAGATATGCTATAATTATTGGGATTTATCTTTGGAATTTAGGCTAGAGCGAGTAATTGTTGACCTATACTCAACCTCCCAACCTCAGCCCTATCTTACAGGAGACCTCATTCGCAGGGAGCGCATCAGCGTCAATGAATTTTAATTGGGATAGAGCGGGTTAGTCGGCGGGTTCAGGAGTTCTCGACCCTTGACCTCTGACCCCCATCCCCCATTTTCAGAGGAGCTAATTAATGACTGTCGCCTGGCAAGTTGCCGAACAGGTTATAAATAATGTTGAAAAAGTAATCATCGGTAAACATAAAGAAGTCGAGTTGACCCTTTTGGCCTTGTTATGCAATGGTCATATTTTAATAGAAGATGTACCGGGAGTAGGTAAAACCGTCCTGGCGAAAGCGATTTCGCGCTCGTTGGGTTGTTCATTCAAGCGGATTCAGTTCACCCCCGATTTGTTACCTAGCGATGTCACCGGAGTTTCGATTTACAACCAAAAAGAGGAGCAGTTTGAGTTTCGCTCTGGCCCGATTATGGCTCAGGTGGTACTGGCGGACGAAATCAACCGGGCGACTCCCAAAACCCAATCGGCCTTGCTGGAAGCGATGGAGGAGCATCAGGTGTCGGTGGACGGCACGACCCACGCTCTGCCTAGCCCGTTTATCGTGCTGGCGACCCAGAACCCGATTGAATATGAAGGTACTTTCCCACTCCCGGAAGCCCAGCTAGACCGCTTCTTGCTAAAAATATCGCTGGGTTATCCCAGCCGTCAGAACGAAATCGAGATATTAAGTCGCCAGCAACACGTCCACCCACTCGACAGTCTGAGCCAGGTTGCCGGGCCGGAAGAACTGGTGCAAGCTCAGGCGGCGGTCAAAGAAATTTATGTAGACGACCTGATTAAAGAATATATTGTAAATTTGGTGGCCCTGACCCGCGAGCAGGACGAGGTGTATCTGGGGGCAAGTCCCCGTGGTTCGCTAGGTCTCTACCGGGCATCCCAGGCCCGCGCTATGCTGCAAGGCCGCAACTATGTAATACCCGACGATGTGAAAGTTCTCGCGCCGGTCACGCTGGCCCACCGCATTATAATGAGTCCCAGCGCCCGCATGAAAGGTATAACCAGTCTTTCAATCGTCGAACAGCTTTTGCGCCACACCTCTGTACCGGGCGCGAAAGCCAATGGGGTGAGGGCCTGACCCCATACTGAAAGCGATACCTATGAATCTGTGGCGGATATACCGTTTTGGGCTGGTAATCTTTTTAATAGCTGTTTTTGCTCAGGTCTTTCACATTCGGCTGCTTTTTGTGCTGGATTATATTTTAGTCGGTCTATTAGTATTTTCGCTGGGATGGGCCTGGTTGAGTTTGCGCTGGGTCGAAATCAGCCGAGTGGGTAACGGCGACCGGGCCAGCGTCGGCGATTATTACGAAGAAACCCTGACCTTACGCAATCGCAGCTTTTTGCCAAAATTATGGCTGGAAGTCCGCGATATTTCGGAACTGCCCGGCCTGCGGATTAACTGCGTCCAGAGCCTCAAACCGTTTGGCGAAGCCCGGTGGCGGGCCAGAACCAGTTGCACCTTGCGGGGGCGTTTCCGGCTCGGCCCGGTCAGCCTGACGGCAGGCGACCCCTTCGGCCTCTTTCGCTTCAAGCGCGAACTGCCAATTCAGCAATATGTCACGGTCTATCCACCGACTTTTGAAATAAATCGGTTTGAGGCCCAGGCCGGGATATTGCCGGGCGGCAATACTGCCAACCGCCCCACTCCTCATACGACCCCCAATATTACCGGCCTGCGCGACTATCGGCCCGGCGACGGCATGAACCGGATACACTGGGCTTCTTCCGCCCGTCAGCGCAAACTCATGGTCAAAGAATTCGATTTTGACCCGACCATAGATGTCCAAATTTTCCTCGACCTGAACGCCCTCAGTCATTGGGTTCTGAACCGCAACGGCAAGGATGGTTCGATTTCCGCGCTGCCCGCCAGTAGTGGTATACGTTCCAACGACTCAACTGAGGAATATTCGATTGCAGCGGCGGCGACTCTTTCGCGCCACTTTTTGAAAATAGGCCGGAGCGTCGGGATGATTGCCTGGGGACAGCATCACGAATTGAGTGCGCCTGACCGGGGAGAGCGCCAGTTAGTCAAGCTGATGGAAGCTCTGGCGGTGTTGCGGGCGCAAGGCCAGACTGATTTCGGGCAGCTTATCGCCTCCGAAATGTCGCGGTTGGGCAATACTGATACGGTGATTCTGATAACATCCTCCACCGATGAGGGCTGGGCCGGGGTTCTGCCTTTGCTCTTGCGAAAAAACATCAAGGTAGCGGTGGTACTGATCGAACCCAGCACCTTTGGTGGCCCGACGGCTTCGCCTATCTTTGTGGTCGGCAGCCTCGCCCCGATGAATATCCCGGTCTATCTCATCAAGCGAGGAGACGACCTGACCGAAGCACTCGATAGCCAACTGGCGCGGCTTGCGGCCCAAATGCAATGATTTTAGTCAGAAAATGTGATTGGGCGTAAATCTTAATTTGGAAATTACAGGAATATTTTAGATAGATTATGGTAACAAAACAACAAGTTGAAGTAAAATTTTGGGATAAACTGAAGCTGGAAGAAGGCTGGTTGAGCCTGATAGCGGTGTTTCTGGCTTTTATAACCGTAATGTGGTCCATCGAGGGCGCGAACTGGGTCGAAGGTTCGTACATCATCACCAGGGTCGGGTTAGCCGGATTTGTGGCAGGTTTGGCCCTAGCGAAAATCCGCTTTATCCCGGCCCTGTTAAGTCATGCCTTTGTCGTCAGTGTCGGCATGGTCTTTGTGGGTATCATGGTAATGCCCTACGCTGACCCGGCCTACAAAAACGATTGGAGCAGACAGCTTGGCAGTACTATTTTGCGGACGGTGCGATGGGGTGAAAACGCCATTTTGGGGAACGCCCGTGATGATACGCTGGTTTATCTGACCATGCTCTGTTTTGGGGTTTGGGTGCTGGGCTACCTGACTACCTGGTTGCTCTTTCGGGGACATCGGGTTTGGTGGTCGGTTTCCTTGATGGGTATCTTTCTGATGGTCAATCTGGCCTTTAATCCGCCCAACGCGCTTGCCAGCTTTGTCTTTTTTATCATCTTTGCCCTAATTCTGGTCATCCGCTTTAGCGCCTTTATGGACGAACAGCGCTGGCGCTCCTTGCGGCTTTATTTCCAGCCGGGGTTATGGCGGGGCGGGCTGGTAGTCGGGGCGGTACTGACCTTGATTGCTCTGGCGGGGGCCTTCGTCACCCCCAGCGCCTCAGAGGTCGAGAGCTTTGGCGAAGTGCTGGACAAGGTTAGCCAGCCGTTTAGTGGCCTGAAAGGTTTTTGGGATAATCTGGGCAATAGTGGCGACGGCAGGGATAAGCTGTTGGGGCGTTCCAAAGCCAATTTCAACACTCTGGAAGACTCTTTTACCCTGGGTGGCCCGCTAAAACTTAGCAACGAGCCGCTTTTTCGGGTCAGCGGGGATGGCAATACCCAGCCGATTTATTTGCAGGCCAAGACCTTGAACGAGTATGACGGCAAAGGCTGGATTAGCACCTATCAGACTCCGGCCACCGGCAAGCTGCCCGAAGATGTACCTTTCCGGCGTCTTTCGCTGTCGGCGAACCAATCGCTCCCAACTTCCGCCGACAAGGGGCGCGGCACAAATAAGCTGTCCGTGACCGCCCTCATCCCCAATTTCAACCCGGTCTTGACCCTGGGGGATATGGTGAACCTTGACCGACCCGCTCTGGTAGCTTTTCACTACGAAAAAGTAACGATTAATACCCGGTTGGATGCTTTCAAGCTAAAGGAAATCGCCGACGGGATTGGCGGCAAACGGCTGGTACTGGTGGACGATACTACCGGCAAAGTTGTCCCGCCCGCCCTGCTCGACCTGGTAAAATATCTACAAGATGGACGGCGCGAGGACTCAGCCTACCCGCCCGGCCTGACCCTGACCTATACTCAACGCGGTAACGGCTGGCTGGCCCAATATAAAATCGGCAATGGTCGCCCGGTGAATGTCCAGACCCAACGCGATGGCAGCCTGGCGTTTGAGGCCGATAGCTGGACTTATCAATTCCCGCCAATTACCCAGTTACAGGCTCTCTCGCTCCAGCCCGGTGGGGCAGCCGTCAAAACTCTGTCCGGCCTGTCCATCAAGGATAAGCTCCGCAATAACCAACCGGCGGAGGTGGACACTTCGGTTTACCTGAGTAGTGGCGGGGAATACGTCGTCACCATTGAGTCACCTCTGGCGCGGGGCAATGCTGCGATTGACCGCTTTAGTGAAAGTGAAAACGGCAAGAAAGTCGCCGCCGAAATCAAAAAGCTGCAAGAAGCGGTCAAAGGCAACAAAGCCTCTTATACCCTGGGCAACGGGCGACCTTACAGCCTGCAATATGATGGCTACGAACCGAATTACGACGACCTTACGGCGGCGATAATGCCCCAGGCCCCCAATTCGGGTGAGGCTTATACCAGCCTGTCCCGCCGCTATCGGGCCGATATTCTGAGTTTGCAGACCGCCCCACGCGATTATCCCGATTGGGTCAAGAACCGCTATCTGCAATTGCCGAGTAATTTTTCGCCGCGCATCAAGGCCCTGGCCCAACAACTGAGCGCGGGGGCGACCACTAACTATGACAAGACGATGGCGCTGGTAAAGTATCTCAAGAGTTTCACCTACAGTGAAACCCCACCCGCCGCCCCGGAAGGTCGAGATGAAATTGAGTTTTTCCTGTTCGATAGCAAAACCGGCTATTGTACCTATTATTCCAGTTCGCTGGCGGTAATGTTGCGAAGTATTGGAATTCCGACCCGCATCGTGACCGGCTTTATCAGTGGCGAAGCCCAGGGCAATAATAGCTGGCTGGTGCGCGGGACAGCCTCGCACGCTTGGACCCAGGTTTATTTCCCTGGCATGGGCTGGGTGGACTTTGAGCCGACCCCTGGCGACCGCTATCAGGGGATTTCGCGGCCCGCCGACCCTGCTTCGGTCACGCCTACTCCGGTGGCAACTCCGGTTCCCGCCGGAAGTGTCGCGCCCAACACCGCGCCGACCCCGACCCCCGAACCGGCGGCGCTGACTCCTCAGCCCGGCGACCCGGAAGCGACTCCGCCTCAACCTGTCGCTGGCAATCCCGATACCGTAGCCGCCCAATCCGGGCAATTCCCGACCTGGGTATTATGGATCGGGGGGACAATTCTGCTGGTGGTCGGTTTGTACGCAGCTCGACGATATTATGTCAAGCAACTGCTGACCTTGCCCGACCCTTCGCCTTTGACGGTCTACAATCGGATGAACCGCGCCGCTCAAAAAGCCGGATTTCGGGGGCGCAGTGGCATGACGGCCTACGAATACTCGACTTATCTCAAGGGGAAATTGCCGGAAGCCAGCGCCCCGGTCACGGCGATAACTTCGGCCTATGTCGAGCGGCGCTATGGGCCGACCAGCCCTGACCCCGAACTAACCGGACCAAAAACCGCCGTCGCGGTGCTAGAGCCACCGCTAGTTGAAGCTGCCGCCGATGGGTCTAGCCCGACTGCCGAGCTTAAAATCTCATCGGAAGAGCAGATGCGGCGACATTGGGCGCAGTATCAAACCGCGATTTTGAATTACAATCGTGAAAGGCGCATCGAGCGGGTTGTCCCGGCTTTCTTGCGCCGGAAACGCCCGAAATAAGGACAGAGTATATCGCTTCGCAAGAAAGGTACGAAGTTGGATTGGTAGGGGCAATCCCTTGTGGTTGCCCTGCCGTCGCTAGACGGCTACCCAACGAACACCCGGCACAATTTCGCCCTTTAGCTTATCCGCTTCATCTATGCTAAAGAGCTAACGCTGCGAAAGCGCTCATGATTAGCCGCCTTTGGCGGCAGGGCAACCACAAGGGATTGCCCTTACCAATACCGACCATTACTATGACGGGCGATATTAAGAACGAAGGATGCAAGTATGAAAGCCTTTGTAAGCCGGGCGATCCCGCCGGCCGGAATGAAAGTGCTGGAAGAAACCGCTGGGCTGGAATTGCGAGCCAATTCTTTGGATGCGGGCCTCAGTCGAGCGGATTTAATTGCTCAGGCCCAGCAGGTCGAGGGTCTGTTGTGCCTTTTGACTGATACGATTGATGCCGATTTTCTGGCGGTCTGCTCTAACCTGAAGGTAGTCAGCAATATGGCAGTCGGCTACAATAATATTGATGTGAACGAAGCTACCCGGCGCGGGATATTGGTCTGCAATACCCCCGGCGTGCTGACCGAGACCACCGCCGATTTAGCCTTTGGCCTGCTTCTGGCAGTGGCCCGGCGGTTGGGCGAAGGCGAGCGGTTGGTACGCAGCCACAACTGGCACGGCTGGGGTCCATTACAGCTTTTAGGCGGCGAGGTCAACGGCAAAACCATCGGCATTATCGGGATGGGCCGGATTGGACAGGCGATGGCCCGCCGCAGCAAAGGGTTTGGGATGAGGGTACTTTATAACAGCCGTACCCGGCTTTCCCCCGAACTAGAAACCGAACTTGCGGCACAATCGGCCTCGCTGGAAGAGCTGTTGGCCCAGAGCGATTTTGTAAGCTTGCACGCGCCCTATAGTCAGGAAACTCATCACCTGATTAACGCCGAAAAATTGGGCCAGATGAAAGCTACAGCGTATTTGATAAACACGGCGCGTGGCCCGCTAGTCGAGGAAGCGGCCTTAGTCACGGCCTTGCGGGAGGGCCAGATTGCCGGGGCCGGGCTGGATGTCTACGAGCGTGAACCGCAGCTTGACCCCGGCCTGTTTAAACTGGAAAACGCGGTTCTAGCCCCTCACCTGGGCAGCGCCACCACCGAAACCCGTAACGAAATGTCGCGCTTGGCGGCGACTAATCTGGCTTTGGCTTTACAGGGGAAACCGCCGCTACACCCGGTAAACCCGGAAGTTTTAAATAATCGCAAATCTGAAATCTGAAATCGAAAATCGCCTATACCCAGATTTTGACCTTAGATTTTCGACTTTCGATTTCAGATTTGCGACCCGCTTTCAGAGAAGAAATATTATGAAGACCCAATCGGTAGATACCAGCCCGGACGTGGAAAATCTTCAAATGGAACTGCTGGGGCAGGCTGGCCCAACCCGGCGGGCCAACTTGATGCGGGGGATGATAACAGCTACTCGCCGGATGTCACGCGGCGGGCTGAAACGCTTGCACCCGACCTTATCCGAGCGTGAAATTGACCGCCTTTTTGTCAAGCACCTCTACGGAATTGAGTTAGACCTGAGAGTAATGCCAGAACGAAGGATAGATGAGAGGGCAAATGAAGACGTGGTGGGAGCGTTTGAGCCGGTGGTAGCCGCTTTTGAAAAACTCAACATTTCATATTTAATCGGTGGCTCGGTCGCAAGTTCGGTGCAGGGGCTTCCGCGCACTACGATAGGTGCTGATTTGGTAGCCGACCTTAAACCCCATCATATTCCGTTATTGGTAGCCGAACTCAGCCCAACTTATTATATTGCACTTTCGGCGATTCAGAAAACCGTCACCCGCCAAAGCTCGTTTAATGTCTTGCATCTGGCTTCTATGACCAAAGTGGATATATTTATCCTCAAAGCCAGCCCATTTGACCAGATGGCCTTTAGCCGTAAAGAATTATTGCAAATTGATAGCACCAATTCTAAAGAATTTTTCTTGTCTACCGCCGAAGACATTTTGTTATACAAACTGGATTGGTACCGAGCGGGCGGCGGGGTATCCGAACGGCAATGGCTGGATGTTTTAGGGTATCGTTTCAAAAAGTCGGGGTAGAAAAGCTAGCCCAAAGCTTGCTACAATTGTCTTGTCGGTAATGTTCTTTAACAATCCTAAAAGGCTCTTGCCTTTTAGCTTAACTTAAAGGGTCGCTGCTAGAGCTGGACCAGGC
>JBBRSG010000130.1:0-17662 GCA_038245615.1 Chloroflexia bacterium
ATCGTTTGAGCGCGGTAGAAGAATTCGGCGATATGCTGACGTTCCACATTGTTACCTACGTAAATATCCGCCGGAACTTCAACCCTGCCCCCAACGACCGCTTCTATTGCGCTTTCCTCCATCATGGTCATGGTTTTCTTCTCCTGTCCTCAAACCGTTTTTTAATTGTCCAATTCCTCCGGTCTAGGGCGTTGCGCCCGCACCGGAACTAACCGACGGCGGGTGGACGCTTCCGGGGCAATTTCAACTTGCGAGGCTGGTTCGGCCCCCAACCGCGATTTCAGGCTGATGGCAACCGGAGCTTGAGCCGGGGCGGGGTCGCCGGTCAACCAACTACCCGAATTATCCCCTAAAATCTGGTCAGTTTCAAGATTGACCTCCGATGTACCAGTCTCGACTTCGGCTTCTTTTTTGCGAATGGACACCTTGTAGCGCGGCGGATTAAATGGGTCAATTTGCGAAGTTGGGGCGTTAGGTTTGGAAGTTCCGCGCCGCTCGACTTTGCGCGGGCCGCTACTTTTTTGTGGCCCACTATCTTCTGCGTCTTCTACTTCCACCGGCGGACGGCTGGCAGATGGCTTTAAGCCCCCGAAAGTGGGCATAAAAGCGGTGCTGCGATTGATGAAAGTCATAGCAATTTCGCGGGCGGCTGGGCTACGATTGACCGTATCCAGCAAATTATTGACCGCCGTCAGGAATTCGGTCACATCCTTGACATTCATGCCGTTATCTTTGAGCGATTGCAGCATAGGCCGTCCTTTGGCATCAAAGCGGGCTTCTCCCTCGCGCTTTAATTTTTCCACGCCATCCCACACTACTCGCCCGGCCCGGCTGACGTTATACAGGCTATCAGGGTTCAAATCCTGGCGCATCCGGGCCACCGCATTGGAAGCCGCATCACCCGTGTTGGCCTCAGCCTGGCGACGAGCGGCGCGGCGCGGCGCTACCGGCGGCGGATTGCTCTTGGTCGAGGCGCTGCTACTGCTGTAGGGCTGTCCATCACCCAGCCATTGTAATTCAGATTCAAGGTCTTCGAGGTTGCCGCCACTATCCGCCGCACCGTAGCCAGTACTATGTGGGTTGGAAACGGGTAGCCGTGAGCGCCGTTGGCGGGGCGGTTGGGCCACCGGCAGAGGGCGGGCATCCGGCTTGTCCAGCCGATCCAGGCGGCTCAAAGGAGTCATCAAATCGTCCAGTTCTGCGCCTTCCACAATTTCGACCAACGGCTCATCGTCATCCTCATCATCCTGTTCGGTCTGAGGCTGGGCCTGAGTTGGAGCATTGGCTTCTTTGGCATAGGCGGCACTGGCAACCGCGCTGGCCTGCTGCAATGGCAGGACAAAAAGCTGGGTAAACATTATCCCGGTGGCTTTGCAGCGGTCTTCTAATTCCGCCCCACCCGCAATCATATCGCGGTGCAAACTACCAAAGACATCAATCAGGCCACTGATTTGCTTGAGGTCGGCTACCGGCACGAGGTCAAAGGTAACTTCTACCTGATTAGCTTCTTCGGGTTCGTCTTCGTCGTTATCTGGTACTACCAGACCAAGTTTAATCCGCCCGTGCAGAAAATCCTTTTGTTCGGATTGTTTGATAAAGCAATCCGCCAGCGGAAAATGGTCTACATAATCTTTAAACTGGTCTCGCGCCCACATCGTTATACGCTGGTCGGTGACAATCAAATAATCGTGGAGCGCCAACCCGCCGACCCGTTTGTTATTGGCATCAAAAAAGACCCCATCAAAGAACCCAAGCAGGTGTTCGCTCGGCGCGATAATCTGCTGCCTTAGAGCCTCCTCCAGGTGTTTGGCACTCGAATTTGTTCCCATAAAGAAATTGACAGGCATTTGGGCCTGACTACGGGCGGAGGTTTGGGCCGGTTTGAATAAAAATTCCGGCCTGAAATCAGCAGTTGAGTTCAAGCTATTACCCTCTTTGGTTCTTTCTAAACCTGACATTCGGTCTTAGCGATAATATTTGAGTGAGCAAATTCAGTAATTTGGTTTGATGCTAATTAAATCTTGAGAAACCTGAAACCGAACACCTAAACTGAGATACCACACCGCCCGCACTTTTCAGGTTTAGTTTTTGCAACCCGCTTACCCCTGATGAGAGGGCCAGCGTGTGCTACCAAACCTTCCGGCTAACAGGCGGCGTTTACAACTCAGGTACAACGACTTAAGTCCGTATCGCTCTACCCGAGTTTGGTAAAACGGGATTCGATTTCTTTGTCCCGGAATCGAGAACCACCGGGGCTTACTACCGGACGTTCGCTGCTTACGCGCCCGCCACTCGATACCCCATAAGTGCCTACCGTAATCCGTTCCACCGCATCGGCAGTCGTCCGAAGCATCGAAGCGACCCACATCCACCAACCGTCGCTCTGTACTTCAAAAAACTCAGCGGCATCTCCTACCGTCTTTTGAACTAATCCAGCCATATTTGTTCACCTCCCTTCAAGTGAATTTTCCTAGCTTGGTTTCAGCTTGCCGATTTTGGATTTGAGCTTGACCCAATATCCGTAACCCTCGCCCCGAAACCTGGCTCAATATATCTATTGCGAACCTACGGCAGTCACCGTAAGCAGTTATACACACTTTAGAATAATTTTGAATTATGAGTTTTGAATTTGGTTCTTTAACTCAAAATTCAAAACTTAAAACTCAAAACTACTTGATTATCTCGCTCCGACTGCAACCGGGGCGGATTTACCGGATGGGGTGAAGCTAATCACCAACCAATGACCGTCAAAGTCGGCGGCCCCTGCTTCCATTCCAGCTACTGCTGTCGGCAGGGTTGCAATCCGGCGCTGAGTGCCGACCTGGACAATTAGTTCATCGCCTTTGTGCCACAGGTCGAGGGTTTCTTCGTGGGCAAAAGGCAAATACATGCGGACATCGTAGCCACTTGGTGATTTCTTGATTTCGTAAGGCCGCATACTGTGTAAAAAGGCCGTAGCATCCTGTTCGCCGTAAATATCATCCGCCATCTTGCTGAGAGCTTCCAGGCCTACCACCTCATTTTGGTACATCGGCACATGCCGAATCGGAAGCGGGGTAAAGGAGTCGTGAATTTCCGCCAGGTGCTTTTGCTGAATATCCTTCCAGGCGTTCATGTAGCCGCTATCCTTGTCCACCGGCAAAATCCGGTTGACAATCACATTGTCCACCATCAAGCCGTACATTCCCAGATAGGTCAGGGCGCGTTGTGATTCTTTGATAACCATCTTTTCCGGGTTCATCACCAGCCGCACACTGGTCGTCTTAACATCGCCCAGAATCCCGGTCAGGCCTTCTAGCTCGGTGAACATGCTATCAATCGTGACATATACATCTTCCGGGGCAATCATCTTGCTCATGGGACTGAGTTTGGAGAGGGGACGCAGCACCGGCTTGACAATAAATTTCTCAGCATTGCGGAAGAGTTTAATACCCCAGGCCAAAGTTTCGGGTAGGCTCAACATCCGCAAGGTTTCGCCAGTCGGAGCGCAATCCACCACCAGCAAATCATATTCGTGGCTTTTGTAATAGCGTTTAATCCGCACCAGACTGAAAAGCTCGTCCATGCCTGGCAGAATAGACATCTCGTCCGCCAGCATCCCGTTTACGCCCTGGGCGCTCAACAAACTGGCGAAATGAACTCGCACGTTCTCCCAGTTCTCGCGCAGGTCGTCGTAAATATCTACTTCCAGACCGAAAAGATTAGGGGCAATCTCTTTTGGCTCTGGCCCTAAAAAATCGTCCCGATCAAAAGAATCGGCTAGGCTGTGGGCCGGGTCGGTACTCATCACCAGCGTTTTATAGCCCTGGCTGGCAGCTTTGACGGCAGTCGCGGCGGCTACGCTGGTTTTACCAACCCCACCTTTACCGGTAAAGATAATAATCCGCATTGCTATAGTCTCTTCCTAACTGTCATTTCTTCGATTATGGCTAAAATTGCTAAGTGCTATTGTTGCTAAAATCGGGTTTAGTGAGTGAAAAATTGGGCAGGTCTCCATCAAACTATCGGAGCGCCATCGGCAGAAGATTGCAAAAAGAAACGAGGTAGCCCTTCTTCTGCCTTTAGTTCATGCTAACACGCGGCCTATAGAGCGTCTGTAGCATTTACTACATGGCAGTAGTCGGTGGTCAGTGGTCAGTAAAATACCGGACTGAGGACTGAGAAAATCCGGCTAGATATTGGCATTTTATTCAAAACTCAAAAGTCAAAACTTGCTTACTGACCACCGACCACTGACCCCGGTAGCATTTACTACATAGCCAAGTTGGGCGATTGTGGTAGCATGAAGAGCAGACGGGCCAGACTTTTTTCGGCCCGGTAGCCTGCTAGAAAAGGATTGCTCATGCGTCAGATTAAAACCAACCCCGCTTATCTGCGAGGGTTGTCGGTGTCCGTTCCGGCAGCCTCCCCTGCCGAACTACCTCTCGACATTGAGAGTTCAATTGCTTCGGTAGAGAGTTGCGAGGCCGAGACAAAAGCCGGACGGCTACACCTGCTGCGTCCCACCGAGTATCATCTCCAAAATGCTCAATCACAAGAATTACAAGAAATCGAAGAAGCTGAATCGGAAAGTAATACTTTAAAAGAGCGTCTTTTTCCAGGTTCTAAACTAAAGATAGTTGCCCCGGTAGAGGCAACCCCAAACGGCTGGCAGACTGAAGTCAAGGTCTGGTTCAGTCTGATGAAGCCTATAACCTGGGTGCCGGTAGTCTGGAGCTTTTGGTGTGGGGCGGCGGGGGGCGGCGGTCTGGTAGCTTCGCCCGATGCCTTGCTGCGGCTATTGGGTGGATTATTGCTGGCTGGCCCGTTACTATGTGGTATGTCGCAGGCTATCAACGATTATTTTGACCGGGAGGTGGATGCGGTTAATGAACCCTGGCGGGTCATACCGAGTGGGCGCATCACCGGGCGCAGAGTATATCAGCTTATCGCCGGGCTAGGGTTTGCCGGGCTAATCGTGGCCTACTGGCTCGGCCCAACCGTCACGGCCCTGGCTTTTATCGGTATCTTTATGGCCCATATCTATAGCGCCCCACCTATTCGCCTCAAAGGGCATACCTGGCTCGGCCCACTTTCCAGTGCTACTTCCTATATTCTGATTCCCTGGTTGGCGGCGGCTAGTGTCTTTGGTGGCATTGATGGACGGGTGATTATCGTGGCCGGGTTGTACTCTCTGGCGGGGGTCGGCATTATGGTCCTCAACGATTTCAAGAGCATTTGGGGCGACTATGAATTAAAGCTGCCCAGCGTGCCGGTGGTCTATGGCATCCATCGAGCCGCTCGGCTGGCCTGTGGCATCATGGACGGCGGGCAAATCGCAGTCGCTTGCTTTCTGATAATCGAAGGTCACTACGTGGCGGCGGGGATTATCGGGCTACTGGTAGTTCCCCAATTTTTATTGCAGCGTCACTTCGTCCAAAAGCCCCTCAGCCGAGCGGTCTGGTATCAGGCTCGCGGTCAAAATTTTCTGGTATTGGGCATGATGGTCGCCAGTTGGCTGGCCTTCTAAATTAGAAAACTAGGGCGGCTACGAAGTGCCGCCCCTGCCAATTTCCCTCACTATACAGCTTCCTTTCTATCTTTAACTCCCAACCCCTGTTTTACAAAAAGTGGTACAAATAACCAAAACGTAATGTTGTTCGTAATCTTCAAGGTGTAAGCTACAGCTATCGGGACATTTCGTATTTTGCTAACCTTTCTTATCACGTTAAATTATATTTACTTATGAGGTTGCATATATGCACTATCTTACTCGCCCCGCCAAAAAGCTCTTTGCGGGAATGTTCCTAACGGTATGTTTGGCCTCACTACTTCTGACCGCCTGTGGCGAACAGGAAAAAGTCTATAATCTGGGAGTGTATTTACCGCTTGCCAGTCTTTCAGCCCGCCTGGATGGGTTAAAGGATGGTTTGAAAACTTTGGGTTATGTCGAAGGCAAAAATATTCGATATAACTTGATGAGTACCGAGGGCATGACTACCCCGGAGCAGGTAACTACGGCTTTTAAGGATTTTGCGGCCAAAAACTATGATGCTTATTGGACAATTAGCGGCGTGCTGGCCCAGGCCGTCAAAAAGGCTGGAACTAATCAGCCGATTGTAACTATTGGTATCCTTGACCCGGTGACGACGGGATTAGCTGAGAGCGTGGAGCGCCCTGGCTCTAACATCACCGGGATTTTCACACTTAACAATGAGCAGACCACCAAACGGTTGGGCTGGATGGTTAAGCTTAACCCCAAGATGCAAAAAATATATTTGCCCTATAACTCCAAAGAGCCGACCCGACTGACTTACGTCCAGTCCTTGAAAGACGAAGCCGAAAGGTTGGGAGTGACTTTGCTCGAAAGACCCTATACTACCACCGACGAATTTCTCAAGATTATTGACCAATTCAAAGCTACCGAGGCGCAAGGGGTATTAACTATCGGAATTAATCCGTTGCTGGTCGCGCCAGTCATCAAAAAGATGCGAAGTGTGGTCGAGCGCGAAAAGCTGATTTTACCGGGTGGAGAACAAGACCAATTTCAGGCCGGAGCAATTTTCACTTATGGCGCAAATGCCTTTGCAGTAGGTCGTCAGAGCGCCAATTATGTTCACAAAGCTTTGACCGGCTCTAATCCGGCGACTTTACCTCTGCTGCGGCCCGGCAAAGTAGAGTTTCTCTTAAATCAAAGTTTGGCTGACCAATTTGGTATCAGCTTCCCCGAAGTTATGCTTTCGGCAGCCGATGAAGTTATTAAGTAGTAGACTTTCAAACCTCATTCAATAGGAATAACTCTTGTGGCAATACTTATCGAATTTATCCGGCGGATAAAATTACAATTGCGCTGGAAAATGCTTGGCGGTTTTTTGCTGGCTAATCTTCTTTTGCTGGCAGCATTGGGTTGGGCCATTTTCGGGCTATTTAATAGCGGCGAATCGCTGAGTTCGTTGCGAAACAGCAATGACCGGCTACAGGCCGTCAGTCAAATCGAATTGTTACAGGGTCAAATGGTCAATCGCGCCTTAGACTATGCCTGGAGCGACAACCTGGCTCGGTTGGATGAATACGAATTGGTCAGAGAAAATCTCAAAGCGGCGCTGGCAGCTTTTCGTCCTAACCAGTTACAACAGCAAAACTATACCCGCCTCAGCAAAGAGCTGACCTCGCTCCAGACGATTTTAGATGCAATGATTAAGCAAAACAGGGACGGTAACGAGCAGTTGGTAATTACTGTGTGGCGAACCCAGGGTTCAAAACAGGCGGCTCAGGCGCGAGAACTGACCCAAGAATTGAGCCAACAGGAACTAGCCAGCGCCACCCGTGAATTTCAGGAGGCCGAGCGTCGAATAAATGGCTCGGTTGGGCTGGTGAGTGGTTTGGCAGGATTGGCTTTGCTGCTGGCAGTTGGGCTGGCCTCGCTCTTCACCACCGCCTTGACTGGCTCGGTAGCCCAATTAAATCGGCGGCTGGATAATTTGGCAGAAGGCGATTTGACCCAGCGGGTTCAGCTTTCCAATCAAGATGAAATAGGCGAGCTGGGAGTGCGATATAATCGTACCCTGACCTCGTTGCAAGCCCTAGTACGGCAACTTTATCAGCAAAGTCAGCAGGTCAGCAGTGCCTCAGAACAATTAACCGCCCAGGTGCGAGACCAGGTAATTGGTAATAGCCAGCAAGCTGACGCTATCACCGAAGTGACGCAAGCCCTGCAAGAGCTAAACCAAACTACTGCTGAGATTGCGCGGCAGGCTAACGATGCAGCCCAGGCGGTAGAAATTTCCCTAAAAAGAGCGCAGTTGGTCAATCAGGTCGCGGAGGAAATGGCTCAGGCCCAGGAGCAAGGTCGGACGATGGTTGCCAGCACCATCCGGGCTTTGCAAGACTTGAAAGAGCAAATCGCGGCGATAGAAGAGCAACAACGTCAACTGGCAACCCAGGCTACCGCGATTCAAGATATAACTGATTTAATTAATGGGATTGCCAGAGAAACGCATTTGCTGGCCCTCAATGCTGCAATTGAATCGGCAGGGGCTGGCGCTTATGGCTCACGCTTTTCGGTTATCGCCGGGGAAGTCAAGCAGCTTTCTGACCGCTCGATGGCGGCGACCCAGGATGTCCGCACCGCCCTTAACGGTATTTCCCAGGCGGTAGAGCGGGCCGGAGAGGGAGCGCGACAGGGCCTCATTCGGGCGGAACAAGCCGTGCTGGATGCCGGACATTCGGATGCGGCCTTGCTTTCGCTGACTTCGCTCAGTGAGCAGGTGAAAAACTCGGCCCGCGACATTGTGTCCCAGGTGCGCGATACGGTGCAATTGACCGGGCAGATTGGAATAGTCACTCGTCAGCAACAGGTTGCCAGCCATCAAATGCTTGAAAAGATGATTGAAATCCAGGCCGTCACTACTCAAAGTCTTAATAGCGTCAAAGAGGGCGAGGCCGTCACTAGCCAACTGCGCCTCTCGGCCCACAAGCTTGAAGAGTCCGCCGATGCCTTTAAACTGACTAAGGTTTGACATCCTTTTCTAAGATTTAGCTTATCGGCTAGACGATTATAAGCTTGTAAGTTCGCAAAATTATACCTAAGAAAATTATAACTAAGATTGTAAGCCGGGCTGTAATGTTTACCCCCTATAATGCTACTTGTAAAACCCAATCGTACAATCCAGTTGCAAAGTTTGGCTTATAAACAGGCGTTCCGCCTTTACGAAGCTTCACCCAACCTTTATAATAAGTTTCGGTCAGTGCCGGCAACGGCTTTGACCCCTTTATCTTTGATATTTAGCTAGTAGTTGGCTATAGTTTTATTTCACCAATATTTTATTAGGAAGTAGCATCATTTTGGCTTGGAGAACCCAGGATAAAAGGCTTTCAAACCGGGCAAAAGGGTTAAAACTACCCCGGTACGCTGCGCCTAACCTGAAGACCGAACCCCCGATTGGCAGTCAATTGCTCCCGGATGCGGAAAATAGCCTTAAGCCTTCTGAGGAACTTTTGCCCATCCCACCCGGCCTGTTATCTTCCAATGCTCGCCGCCCTTCGGCAGAAACTATTTCCCAAATTGAGGTTTCTGAGAAGGTTGTGGGCCAAACCAAACAATTTGGTTTTTTGAATTACATCTGGGTAAGCGTTTTTTGGCTAGGTATTTCGTTTTTGTGGGGCAGCGTCAACGGGGTAATTTTGCCCAAACTAAATGAACAATTTGTGCCAGAGAACTATAAAGGCACTTTTCTGGGGATTATCACCGCTTTGGGGATGCTGGTGGCGATTATTGTCCAGCCGGTTGCCGGGGCTTTGAGCGACATCAGCCGCCACAAGTGGGGACGACGACGGCCTTTTATCCTGGCGGGCGGGGTCGGAGTCCTGGTAGTCCTCTTTATAATGGCGTTGATGTCCATTTACTTTCGGCAGTGGTGGACACTATTAGTGGTTTACTTGATGCTGCAATTGACCGATAATGTCGCTCAGGGTGCTTATCAGGGTTTTATTCCCGATAATGTGCCACACGGACGGCGAGGGCGAGCCAGCGGGGTAATGGGAGTGGCCCAGCTTATCGGCAATGTCGGTGGGGTCGCCGGGGCGACCTATTTTATTGACCAGGGGCAGCCCAGTCTGGCGATTTTGCTGATTATGCTAGTCTTTACCAGCACCCTAATTCCGACCCTCTTTTTGGTCAAAGAGGAGCGGGTGGAAGGGCCGCCGGTTGAAAATCCCTGGAAAGTGGTCGCCGGGACGTTACGCGAATTCTGGCAGCATCGCGCTTTTGTCCAGTTTATTGTTTCGCGGCTGTTCGTCTTGACCGGGATTGCCACTGTCTCGCTATTTGGACTATACTTTCTGCAAGATGTCATCGGGGTAAAAGAGGGTAGCCTGACCAGTTCCTACACCTTGCTGCTTTTGGTGGTGGTCGGCACAAGCCTGCTGACGGTCTTTCCGGCGGCTTGGTTGAGTGACCGGGTGAGCCGCAAAAAGCTGGTGATTATCGCCTGTATTATCGGGGCGATAGGCACGCTGCTTCTCAGCACCGCCCGCGATATAACCCAGGTAGTTCTTTATGGTTCGCTTCTGGGGATGGCAACCGGGGCGTTTAACAGCATTGATTGGGCGCTGGCAACCGACCTGATTCCCAAAGAAGCCGCCGGGCGCTTTATGGGTATCTCCAATCTGGCGGGGGCAGGTTCGCAAGCTCTGGCCGCGATGCTGGGTGGCCCGTTGCGGGATGGCTTTAATGCTCTGGGGGAAACCTTTTTCCACACCAAAAACATGGGCTATAACGCCCTCTTTATCGCTGCTTCATGCTATTTTCTGCTTGGTATCTACTTTTTATCACGAGTGAAACCGCCGCCGGGTAGGACTGAGGACTGAGGTTTGGAAGGCGAAAGACAGAAGACGGAAGACGGAAGACGGAAGACGGAAAATACGGTTAAAAGATATGCGAAATAATTATTGTAGGATTTTGGCTTGGGATAATTTTCCTGTTTGAGGATAACTTTATCAAACCCCAAAACTGAGTTTGGTTATATGTGAAAATTTTACGGCGTAAAATTTTCACATATAACTTTTCCGGGGCTAAGACGATTCGCAGTGAAAGGCCTAAGAATAACGAAAGCGAGAAAGAAAGAAGGAGAGGAACACCAATGAAACCACTTGCCAGCCGTCCGCAACAAATGAAGCGTAGCGGTATCCGCGAAATTTTGGAGATTGCCGTAAGAACCCCCGGCTGTATTCGCCTGGAAGTCGGTGAGCCGAATTTCCCGACCCCGCCCCATATTGTCGAGGCCGCGCATCAGGCCGCCTTAGAGGGTCATACCCGCTATACCTTAAGCGCCGGGATTATCCCCCTGCGCGAAGCTTTAGCCGAGAAAGTTCGCAACTTTAACGGCCTGGATTGGGTCACGCCCGAAAATGTGATTGTCACCCCCGGCTCAACCTATACTTTGTTCAATATTCTGGAAGTGCTGCTGGAAATCGGCGACGAGGTGCTAGTTCCCGACCCCGGTTGGCCTACCTACGATACCCAAACGACTCTGGTCGGCGGCAAGTCGGTGCGCTATCCGCTCGATGCTGCCAATGGCTTCCAGCCAGTCATTGCTGACATTGAGCGGCTGATTACCCCGCGCACCAAAGTCCTGTTTATCTGCAACCCCTCGAACCCTACCGGGGCAGTCTCGAACCGGGAAACTGTCCGGGAAATGGTTGAGCTGGCCCGCAAGCACGACCTGTATGTCATTTCGGATGAAGTCTACGAGGAGCTGATTTTCGAGGGTGAGCCGGTTTCGACGGCCCAATTCGACCCGGAGCGGGTTATCAGCATTTACAGCTTTAGCAAGACTTATAGCATGACGGGCTGGCGGGTTGGCTACGCGGTTGCGCCTCTGCCTATCGCTGGTTGGATGAGCCGAGTATGTGAGCCGAATGTAGCCTGTGCTGCCGAGCCGAACCAGTGGGCCGCCCTCGCCGCCCTCAAAGGCCCGCAAGACGTGGTAGCCGAAATGCGAGCGGCCTACAAACACCGCCGCGACCTGGTATGCGATATTTTGCGCGAAAACGGGATGCTAAAGTATGTACCGAGCGGCGCTTTCTACATTATGATTGATGTGAGCGAGGCCAACATGGACAGCTATGATTTCTGCAAAGCCCTCTTGCAGGAAAAGAAGGTAGCATGTGCGCCGGGCGCAACCTTCGGGCCGAGCGCAGCGGGCATGGTACGGGTCTCGCTGGCAACCGCCGAAACCGATTTGGTGGAAGGGGTCAAACGGCTGTGCAGCTTTGTCCAGGAACGCGCCGCCCAACTTACTGCCGTCGCCGCAAGGTAGGAATGTCTCGCGTCTTCAAATTTTATCTTAATATTTTTTGGCTGATGGCGCGGGACAAAGCTTTCCGCGCCCACGCCTGGGACGAAATCCGGGTGGAACTCAAGCAGTTTCTTCCCGCTCGTCTGGTTACACCCCGCCGCGATTATGTCTTTTGCCGCTATCTAAATAGCAAACCGTCGCCAAACCCACCGGGGCGCTGGTTGCCGCCCCAAAGCTTGCCCTATCGGTTGGGGGCTTACGGCCTACTCTTCGATGCGGCGGGCCGCTTGCTGATGGTGCGGGGTGAAAGCCTGAGCTTTAGTTGGAACTTGCCGGGCGGTAAGGTGATGAAGGCCGAAACCCTCGAAATCGGGCTACAGCGCGAGTTTGAGGAGGAGACCGGCTTGCGGGTCAAGGTCGGGGCTGCCGTCGCCACCGCCGATAATTTCTGCATTATGCCGATGGGCCGAGCGGTTCACGCCGTCCTCCATTTCTATCTAGTCGAGGTTACGGGCGGCGAACTCCGACCCGCCGGTAATGGCTTCGACACCACCCAGGCCGCCTTCCTTGACCCCGAAACTATCCCCGACCACGAACTCAGCGAATACGCCCTAATCCGCGAGGTTATACCGAAAGCCCAAACAATCTTGAACATGTCGAAACACATCTGAATATGGAGGGACAAATGAGAAATGAGCGAAAATATCGAACAGCCAAATCGCCTGGATATTGGCGATGAGAACGACCCCTGGGCCGAAATAAGCCGATACGAACCGTTATCCGATCATTATGTTGAACCCATAAAAGATGATAAGCTGATGAAAGCACTGGGCGACTGGATTCAGCCTGCCACCGAATTAGCAAAAGCCGCAAAGGGTCTGACCAGTAATAATCTGTATGTTATGAAGCTAAACCCGCAGCTTTCCGCCCAATTTCGTAACGGCTCTTTGGGAATGATGTCTTCTTCTCAGGGCGGAATACGCGGGGTAGTCGTGGACGGGAATGGGATTATTCGGGGTCAGGCTTCGTGGTATCCGGCTAAAGGCATGAGCGCCGCCGCCTTCACTAATCTAGCGTGGCAAGCGATGGCGGTTATGACCGCTCAACATTTCCTCCCCGAAATCAACCGGCAGCTTGATGACCTCAATAAAAAGCTTGATGGCATCAAGGATTTTCTCGATAAGGAGAAAAAGGCGGAATTGAGGGGAACTTTAGTCTATCTGGTATCAATTCTGGCGCAACCGCATCAAAGTGAAAGTCGGGTGGCGGCTATCAAAATCAAACTAGAGGACATCGAACATAAAACCTATCAGCACCAGGAGTTTTACGGAGAAAAATTTGAACAAGCGTTAGAGCAATACCAGAAAATCAGCTTGATAGAACCGCCGTCGGAGGGAATCAAGAAGCAGTTGAGCAATCTCAAGAAGTTAGCCCCCAAAATCCTCCTGACTTTCAAGGATGATGCCAAGATAGCGCAATTGGAAAAACACCTCAAAGAGTATCAAAAGCAGTCCGAGGCTTATTTGCTTACGTTGGCAGTAAGAGTTTTGGAGGGGCAAATAATGGGAGCTTTACCGGGCTATTTGGAAGAAGCTGAGGCTCATGTGAAAAAAACTAAGACTCAGTTATTAGGGTGGAGTGCGAAAGAGCTGGATTATGATTATGTTACTACAGTTAAGAAGGCTGAATTTGAGAAATTAGCCCTGTTTAGTTCAGACAAACTCCGTCAAGGATTTGAGAAGCTGGTTAATGACTATGATAAAAAAGGCAAACCTTTTTATAAAGACCTTCTTGCAATTACCACCGAGATTACTAATCAGGTTCAGGCCAGAATAGCGGAAGCCACCGCGCCACTGCAATTAGTGATTGAAGTAGACGCAAGCGGCAAACCTATCAGCGTCGGTCAACTACTGAAGGCTTGAAGCTCATCAGAACTATAAACCGCTATCTTCTGGTAAATATCAGTTTTTCGAGTATAATATCTCAACCGCAAATTTAATGACTAAAGCCAGGCAAGGGGGAGCGATTATATGACTGTCGAAAGTGCGCCATCGGCCCTGAATTTCTTTCAAGCCCGCTTCGGGGTAGACCATGTCGTAATGAATGATTTGCTGAGTGCCGCTCTCAGTTGCGGCGGCGATTTTGCCGAATTGTACTTCGAACATCGCCAGACCAGTATGCTGCACTACGAAGACCAGATTTTACGGCAATCTACCGGCGGCGTAACTCAGGGGGTCGGGGTGCGGGTAGTCGTAGGCGACAGCGTGGGTTATGCCTACAGTGAGGATTTCACTCCCAAAAGTATGCGCCATGCCGCGACTACTGCCGCCCAGATAGCACACTCGGCCCAGGGACAGGCCCAGCCGGTAGATGCCTCTTTCTTGCATAATTCCAATCTCTACCCGGTGGAAAAACCGACGGTAGATGCCCGCGCCCTCGAAAAGCTGGCCTTGATTCATCGGGCCGACAAAGCCGCCCGCGCCTACGACCCGGCGATTAGCAAAGTCACTGTCACTTTTAATGACGAACTCAAGCGGGTGATGATTGCCAGCAGCGATGGTCGTCTGAGCAGCGATGTGCAGCCGCTCTTTGTGTTTAACGTGTCGCTTATCGCCGAAAAGGATAGCAAACGCGAGCGGGGTAGCGCCAGTGTTTCGGCCCGCTTTGGCCTCGATTACTTCAATTCGCATCGTAGCCCCGAATATATCGGCGAAAAATCCGCGAAACAGGCCATGACCAACCTGAGCGCCACCGAAGCCCCCGCCGGGATGTTGCCGGTGGTGCTGGGGGCAGGTTGGTCGGGGGTACTGCTCCACGAAGCCGTCGGGCATGGGCTGGAAGGCGACTTCAACTTCAAGAAACTCAGCAATTACACCGACCAGGTAGGCCAGAAAGTCGCCAGCGAACTTTGTACAGTAGTGGATGATGGCACGATTGCTCACAGTCGCGGTAGCCTGAACATTGACGACGAAGGCAACCCGACCCGCAACAATGTGTTGATAGAAAATGGCATCTTGCGCGGTTATATGCAAGACCGTATCAGTGGGGCGCATTTCGGCGGCGAAATTACTGGCAACGGGCGGCGGCAGAGTTTCCGCCATTACCCCATGCCGCGCATGACCAATACCTTTATGCTGAACGGCGAAAGCACCTTTGACGAACTGGTTCGGGCTGTACCGCGTGGCCTCTATTGCGTCGAATACCAGGGCGGGCAGGTAGACATCACCAGTGGCGATTTCGTCTTTATCGTCAGCGAAGCCTATATGATTGAAGATGGGCATATCACCAAGCCGGTCAAGGGCGTGAACCTGATAGGCAACGGCCCAGATATTCTGTCGAAAATCACGATGGTCGGCAACGATTTCCAGTTGGCGGATAGCGGCGGCACTTGCGGCAAAAACGGTCAGAGCGTCCCGGTCAGCCTGGGAATGCCCAGCGTCCTGGTCGGCAGTATTACAGTCGGTGGGACGGCGGCTTAACGGGGGACGGGGCAATGCTGAGGGCGTGCTGAGATTTACGATTTACCCCCAAAAGGCGAGGCCGTGATTAAGGAACTCAGCTTTGCATTGCCTCTGACCCCCGACCCCCGACTCCTAATGATGACCACTACTAAAGGACTAAACATTTATGGACAGCAACGAATTAGACCTGAATATTGCCCAGGATGTCGTAAAGCGGGCGCTGGCGGGCGGGGCGGATGAGGCCGAAGTGATTTTGAGCCAGGGCTACGAGTCGGGGGTAAAGTTGCGGAAAGGCATAGTCGAGCTTTTGAGCGAAGCCCAACCCCGCGCTATGTCGTTGCGGCTCTATCGCCAGAAGCGGGCGGCAGTGGTCTACACCAGCGATTTCAGCCGCGAGGCTCTGGAAAAACTGGTAGAGCAAGCCCTTGACCTGGCGACTGTCGCCGACCCCGACCCGGCGGGCGGTCTGCCCGACCCGTCCGACCTGGCCCAGCAATTTGAGGGCGATATGGGTCTGTGGGACCCGGCAGTTGGCGATATTCCCACCGAAGTCAAGGTCGAGATGATTAAGCGCTCTGAAGATGCTGCTTTCGGCTTTGACCCTCGCATCCAGAATTCGGAAGGTTCTAGCTTTGGAGTGCGGCTTTCCCAATTTGGATTGGTCAACAGCCTGGGTTTTGCCGGGTCGTACAAAACCAGTTCGTGCAGTATGAGCGTGGATGCGCTGGCGGGCGACAAGGACGGCAAAAATCAGGTCGGCTGGTGGTACACTCGTAGTCACGCTTTCAAGTCCCTCAAGTCGCCGGAGGAAATCGGCAAAGTGGCGGCTCAACGCGCCGTCAACAAATTGGGCGGACGCAAGGTAGCTACCAAAAAAGTGCCGGTGGTTTGGGACGCAATGATAGCTTCCAGTTTGTTGGGCGTGCTGTCGGGGACTATCAGTGGGGCGGCCCTGGAACGCAAAGCCAGCTTTCTGATTCCCTTTGAGGGCAAAAAAGTCGGCTCGGATTTGGTGACAATTATTGACGACCCGACCCGACCCGGCTTGCCTTCCAGCCGACCCTTTGATGGCGAGGGAGTGGGAGTGCGCCGCCACAATATTTTCAATCAGGGGGTATTCGAGCTGTTTCTGCTGAATAGCTATACCGCCCGCAAGACCGGACGCAAGACCACCGGCAGTGCTTATGGCAGCATCGGCAGTCTGCCCGGCGTAGGAGTGAGCAATTTCTATCTCGAAGCGGGCGCAGCGACCCCCCAAGAAATTATCGCGGGCGTAGAAGACGGCCTATACCTGACCGAAATGATTGGGTTTGGCTTCAATCCCGTAACGGGCGATTTCTCGCGTGGGGCAATCGGCATGTGGATTGAAAACGGGCAGTTAGCCTATCCTGTTTCCGAGATAAATATCGCCGGAAACATGGCCGAAATGCTGGCAAACATCACCCAGGTCGGTAACGACCCTGATTTCAGCCGCAGCGTCGTCGCTCCCACCCTGCGAATCGAGAATATGACGGTTAGCGGCCTCTAAATTTGAAGGGACGAAATAGCAAGGGGAACCGCCAGGGTTCCTTTTTTGATTCTATCTTCTCCGCTTATTGATTTAATAAAATTCCAAATACTATTTGGTGGTTTTCACAATAGAATAGTGATAATCTCTTAAAGATAGGTAGGAGATTGTACATGTCCGATGACTTAAAGAAACAATTTGGCAGAAGGTTGCACGTTCTCCGCCGTAGCCGGGATATTACCCAGGAACACCTCGCCGAGAATATAGGGCGGTCAGTTAATTTTATTAGCCTGATAGAAAATGGTCAGGCGGCACCTTCTTTGAAAACTATCGAGAGCATCGCCAAAGCTTTGAGGGTGGAAGTTGCCGAGCTTTTCCAGTTTGATAGCCAATAAACTCTACCTATTCAAAATTTCGTTACAGCAAGAAGGTACTTATAAATGTCAATTAGTGTTGCAGAATATCTGGGCCAGCGTACTGATGCCCCAACCCAAATAAAACCAATTCCATTACCTTTTTCTCAACCAATTCCTCTTTGCCCTTTTAACAAGCTTCCCTGCAAAAAGATGAACATGAAAACTAATTCGAAATTTCCAGTTTGTTCGTTAAGACGCAATGGAGAAATTTACATTGTTTGTGAAAACAGGCTTGTTTCAACTACTTCCGAACATGACCTACCAATGTCGCCTTATCAAGCCGATACTTTACATAAATTAGCTCAAGAGGTTTTCCACTCTACTATTGCAATTAACCAACTTGCTTATAAAGCAGAGGTTAGGATGAAGAGTGGACACGTCGCTGACTATACTATCAAAGGTCACAAACTGCGCTTTCAAAGGTCTGAAACTTTAGGACTAACAACTTATCCAAGGCCGCCTGATGAAGGTCAGTAGTGTGGCTTAAACATTCACTAATGG
>JBBRSG010000131.1:0-16949 GCA_038245615.1 Chloroflexia bacterium
GATTTTAGATTTTAGATTTTAGATTTTAGATTTGGAAAAAAATTATGCCATCATCGCTGTCGCCGCAGGAATTTGTGGCTAAATGGAAAAAAGTTACCCAAAACGAGATTGCTACTTCCCAATCTCATTTTATTGACCTGTGCGCTTTGCTAGGCTTGCCGACTCCGACCACTGCCGACCCGATCGGCAAGACCTATGCCTTTGAGATGCGGGCTACCAAGAGCGATAGCGGACATAGCGGGCGGGCCGATGTCTGGAAGAAAAGCTTTTTTGCCTGGGAGTACAAGCGCAAGGGCAGCAGCCTCGATAGTGCCTATCAGCAGTTGCAGCTATATCGGGAGGCCCTCGAAAATCCGCCGCTTTTGGTCGTCAGTGACATCAGTACGATTCAGGTTCATACCAATTTCACCAATACCGTCAAGCAGGTCTATACTTTCAGCCTGGACGATTTGCTGGATTCGCGCAGGCTCGACCAGTTGCGGCTGGTTTTCACCAACCCCGAAGCCATGCGAAAGCCAATCACGACTGCCGAAGTCACCGAGACCGTCGCCAAAGAGTTTGCCCGAATCGCTGAGAATTTGCGCCGCCAGCAAATCGCCCCTGACCGGGCCGCCCATTTTCTGATTAGAATCCTGTTTTGCCTGTTTGCCGAGGATATTGGCCTTTTGCCCGCCAGTATCTTTAGCAAGATTGTCGAGCGCAGTTATCAGCGCCCCGCTGCTTTGTTTGCCAACGAGTTGCGCCAGTTGTTCGCCGCGATGCAGACCGGCGGGTTTTATTCGCTGGAAGATATTCCCCACTTTAACGGCGGGCTTTTTGATAGCGAGGATGTGATTGAGCTGAATAACGAGGCTCTCGAAATTTTGCTCAAAGTCGCCAAAATGGATTGGTCGGTGATTGAACCCGCCGTGCTGGGGACGCTGTTTGAACGCTCGCTCGACCCCGGCAAACGCTCCCAACTGGGGGCGCACTATACCAGCCGCGATGATATTTTGCTGATTGTCGAGCCGGTTTTGATGCAGCCGCTCCGCCGCCAGTGGGACGCTATTCAGCCGCAAGCCCGCGCTCTGGCCCAAAAGCGCGATGGCGCGACTGGCCCGACCCGCGCCCGGTTGGAGAAGGAGCTTGCCAGCTTGCTGACCGGATTTGCCGATGAGATTGCGGCGGTCAGGGTGCTTGACCCGGCTTGTGGCAGTGGCAATTTTCTGTATGTGGCCCTCAAGCAGTTGCTTGATTTGCAGAAAGCGGTGATTGTGCTGGCGGGCGAACTGGGCCTGACCACCTTTTTCCCGACGGTCAGCCCCCAGCAGTTGAGCGGGATTGAGGTCAACGAATATGCCAGCGAACTGGCTCAAACTACCATCTGGATTGGTTATATCCAGTGGTTGCGCGATAACGGTTTTGGTCGCCCGGAAGAGCCGATTTTGAAGCCGATTAAGTCGGTGGTCAAGATGGACGCGATTTTGGCCTACGATAGCGCGGGCCAGCCCACCGAACCCGTTTGGCCCAAAGCCGATATTATCATCGGCAATCCGCCCTTTTTAGGCGATAAAAAAATGCGTTCTGAAATGGGTAACAAATACGTTGAGGATTTGCGTAAACTTTATTTGGGGCGCATCCCCGGTGGGAGTGATTTGGTTTGCTACTGGTTCGAGCGGGCGCGGAGCTTTATTGCCGCCGGACAAACCAGCCGGGCCGGGTTGCTGGCGACCAATTCAATCCGGGGCGGCGCAAATCGCAAGGTGTTGGAACGCATCAAAGAAAATGGCAATATTTTTATGGCCTGGGGCGACCGGGAATGGGTTTTAGATGGGGCGGCGGTACGAATCTCAATGGTAGGTTTTGATAATGGGTTAGAGAAGCTGATACAACTTAATGGAGAGGTTGTTCAAGAAATTAGCCCTGATTTGCAAGGAAAGTTAGATATTACTTCCGCAAAACGATTAACTGAGAATTTAGGGTTGGCATTTATTGGTGATACGAAAAAAGGTCAGTTTGATATTTCTGGTTCACTTGCCAACACAATGAACCAATCTCCACTTAATCCTAACGGAAGGCCGAATAATGACGTTATTCGTCCATGGATAAATGGTCTTGACATTACTGACCGCCCGCGCAATATGTATATTATTGATTTTGGTGTCAAAATGGAAGAGAGCGAAGCTGCACTATACGAACAACCTTATGAATATGTTCGTAAAAACATTAAACCGTTTCGTGACAAAGTACGTAATCCTTTAGAGCGGGCCAAATGGTGGTTACATGCAAGACCAGCTTCTGATTTACGTATTGCCTTGAAAAAGGTAACTCGTTATATGGCAACATCTAACGTTGCAAAATTTCGCCTCTTTGATTGGTTTAGCTCTGAAATAATTCCTTCTCATTCTCTTACCGTAATTGCCCGTGAGGATGATTATTTCTTTGGGGTGCTGCACTCGAAGCTGCACGAATTGTGGTCGCTGAGAATGTGTACTTGGTTAGGAGTAGGGAATGACCCGCGCTATACCCCGACCACTTGCTTTGAAACTTTCCCTTTCCCCTGGTCGCCGGGGCAAGAACCGGCGGGGGATAGCCGGGTGGAGGCCATCGCTCAGGCCGCCCGCGAATTGGTGCAAAAGCGCGACAACTGGCTCAATCCGCCCGATGCCGACGAAGCCGAGCTGAAAAAGCGCACTCTGACCAATCTCTATAACCAGCGCCCGACCTGGCTCGATATGGCTCATCAAAAGTTGGATAAGGCCGTCCTGACGGCCTACGGCTGGCCTACCAACCTGACTGACGAGGATATTCTGGAACGGTTGCTGGCTCTCAATCTGGGGCGGAGCGGGAATGCCCCTAAAGAATTTTAAGAAAATAATCCGGGTATCCCTAAAGCGGGACTAGCGTTTGAGCGCACCGGGGCTACAGCTAGTGTGCCTTTTGGCATAGCCACCGGGCTAGAATACGAAGCCGGGTGAACCCGGCTGCAACAGAATTTGCCGCCCGATTATAACCTTTTACTAAATAATCCAGGTATTATTAACGGCGACAGGTATCAGCCCGATTTATCGGGCTTCGCGTCCTAGCCCGGCGGCTTTATTGCTAATAAAGCCGGGTCGGGCCAAACCTCGCTAAGAACTCTCGACTGCGCTTTCGACGGAGCGTAATTTCAGGGCGTAATTGTTGATTAATAAAGCGGTCAACAGGATGAGACCGGCTATCAGCAGCCGAATATAAATATCCAGCTGAATCTGGTTTAAGCCATTGCTCAATACCCCGAATACCAGCAAGCCGATAACTGTATTTTTGACCCCACCCTGACCGCCAAACAGAGAAGTGCCGCCCAACACTACGGCGGTAATGCTATCCAACAAAAACGAATCGAGACCGTAAGATTGGGCGCTACCCAAACGACCCGTGTTAAGCATTCCGGCAATCCCGGCGCAAACTGCCGAAATAATCAAGCAAGTCCCAATTACCAGCTTGGTATTAATCCCGGATAGCTCGGTCCCCACCCGGTTACTGCCGGTCATATAGACATACCGCCCAAAACGGGTGTAAGTCAATACCAGGTGTCCCACCAGCAGCGCAATTGCGCCCATCACCACCACCAACGGGATCGGCCCAATATAATCGCTGCCCAGCGACTTTAGCAAAGGCGGGACATTATAGTTGATTTTACCCTTGCTGATAAAGAGGGCCGCGCCATTGGCGACCTGCATTGCCACCAGGGTCATCATAAAAGAGGGTAGCCCGATTTTGGTAGTACCCCAGCCCGTGACCAGGCCAAACAACCCGGCCACGACTATCCCAATCAGAATCGCCAGAATCTCTGGCAACTTTGCTTCTGAAAAAAGATTGGCAGCTACCACCCCGGTCATAGTCGCCACTGCCGCCACGCTCAGGTCAATCTGACCGCATAGCAAAACAAAGGTCATCCCGGTAGCTACAATAGATAGGGTAGCAATCTGGGATAGAATATTTCGCAAATTGTAAATATCGAGAAAACTATCCGAAGCTAGTCCAAAAAAGATGACCAGAATGGCGAGGGTCGCAAAGGGGGCTAAATCGGCGGCTCTTTTGCGTAGCCAGGAAACCAGCTTGGGGCGACGCTTGGCGGGGGGGGTATTTTCGGTCACTATTATCTCATCGGTAATACTCTTCATCAGCTAACCTCTTCATTGAGAATAATCAAGAATAACTTCTAAAATATCAAGCGTAAAGCAACAGATTATCTTTACTCAGTTGCTCACCTTCTAGTTCCGCCGCAAGATGGCCTTTGTGCATCACGATTACCCGGTCACAATTAGCCAGGATGGTCTCTAACTCCGTCGAGATTAGAAGAATCGCCACCCCCCGTAACCGCAAATCATGCACCAGTTCCAGCACTTCCTCTTTTGCTCCCACATCCATGCCGCGAGTGGGTTCAGCCAAAATCAGAAGTTGCGGGGTTTCTACCAACCACTTGGCTAATACAACTTTTTGCTGATTGCCACCGCTCAAAGCTCCGGCCTTTAGATGGGGTAAAGGAGGTCGGACACGAGTGGCCTTGATTTTTTCGACAGTTATTTCAAGTTCGGGGCGGCGGCGCAAAAAAATCGGCAACAGCTTATCCAGTTGAGCTAGGGTGACATTCTTGAAGATTTCCTGCTCCAGCGCCAGACTATCCCGCCGATTTTCGGGGACATAGGCAATTCCCAGCTTTTTAGCATGGCGGGTATTGCGGAGCTTGACCGATTTCCCCTTGAGCTGGATTGTGCCTTTGTTGGGTCGGTCAACTCCAAACAAGCATTGCGCCAGCTTTAACTGACCGGCCCCGACAAAGCTATATAAGCCTAAAATTTCACCAGCCCGAATCTTAAAACTGACATCCTGAAAAACGCCACTGTAACTCAGGTTATTTACATCGAGGCTTACTTCGCCCGGCTGAACCGCGCTATGCCGATTACTGGTGCTACCTTCTTCGTAAGCTTGCAACAGTATCTGGCTGTCCGAGCCTAACATTAGCTCGATAATCTCGCGCTTGGTCAAATCTTTAATATCGCGGACGGCGACCCGGCGGCTGTTTTTAAAAACCGTTACCCGGTCTGAAATTTGTAAAACATCTTCCAAGAAGTGCGAAATAAAGATGACGGTCTTGTTTTGGGCTTTGAGCTGTTCGATAAAGCTAAAGAGGCGTTTGGTTTCCGGCAGCGAAAGGGCCGAAGTGGGTTCGTCCATAATAATAATTTTAGCCCCGGAAAAGAGGATACGGGCGATTTCGACCATTTGTTGCGCCCCAACCGATAAATCCCCCATGAGGCTCTTTACGTCTATCGCCAACCCCAATTCGCGCAAGTGTTCATCGGCCTGCTGGCGCATGCTTTTCCAGTCAATCGTCCCGGCTTTAGTAATCGGCTGGGTGCCACTGAAAATATTTTCGGCCACGCTCAAATGCGGAAAAATGCTCAATTCCTGATGAATCATGCCGATACCCTGGGCGCGGGCATCGGCGGGCGAGTGAAAGCGCACCTGGTTGCCATTGAGCAATACTTGCCCGTCGTAGTCGCTGTAAACCCCTGACAAAATTTTCATCAGAGTACTTTTACCCGCGCCATTTTCGCCGACCAAGCCGTGAACTTCACCTTCGCGCAGGTCAAAATCTACATCTATTAATGCATTAACCCCGCCAAACCGTTTCGATAAACCGCGTAGCTCCAAAATGACTTTCTGGGCCACTTTATCCAACTGACCACTGGTAGTCAAACCCTTCCTCCACTTTTCTAATGCTTGGCTAAAAACTGGCTAAACATAAGCCATCTCAAATTTGAGCGTAACCCTGGTGAATTCAATTGATATTCTCAACTAAACTCGCAGTCGTCACGTTCAAAGCCAGGGATGACTTATGTTTAGCAAAAGCTTATGGTTGATACTCAGAAAGTGTAATTTATCGTCACGGTACTTCCAGCTTTAGGCTGAAATTACCGAGCTTTTGGCCTCTAAATTCGCTTCTAAATATCATAGCATATCTAGCCAATGAAATCACAGCAAGAAGCGGTTTTCCATGAAAAGCAAACCAGCGGCGTTCTCTTTGGTGACTACCGGGCCATCCGCCAGGATGTATTTTGGTACGTCCTTAGCCCCGGTTGCCGCCAGAATACCGACCATCAACGCGCCCCAATGAATCCGGCCCGAAGGGTTGCGAACCGTAGTTAGCAGCGAACCATTACCGACTGCTTCAATCGCCGGTTGCATGGCATCTATCCCCGCTAACGGAATATCCCTCCCGGCGTTCTTGATAATCTTTCCGGCGGCTAAGGCCATGTCATCGTTGTGGAAGAAGCCACCGTTAAGGTCTTTATACTTAACCAGATAGTTTTCCCAGAGTTGAGCCACCTTGTTGACATCCCAGTCGGCGGGGTCTTCCGCTACCAACTCGATGTTAGGATATTTAGCAAGGGTTTGTTTGAACCCCTTCGCCCGACCCTGCGCTCCGGTATGGCCCAACGCGCCCTGGGTCATAATAACCTTGCCTTTGCCGCCCATCTTCTGGAACAAGACATCGGCGGTCACACTGCCCATGTAAATGTTGTCCGGCTCCAAAAAGGTAGTAATCTTTAACTCGTTCTTGGAGTCCATCCGGGTATCCATCTGGATTACCGGGATACCTTTGTCAATCATCTGCTTAACCGGGTCGTTGAGGGTGTCAATGCCAAACGGCTGGATGGCTACAAAGTCCCACTGTTTGGTTGCCATGTCGTCAATCGCCTTGCGCTGTTTCTCGACGCTTAGTCCCCCATCATACCAGGTGACTTCTACCCCGAACCATTTGCCCCAGGTTTCGGCGACTTCTTTACCCTGAGCGCACCAGGTTGCTCCCAGTCCAGCGTTGGAGAAAGCCGCTTTAAGCTTCTTACCGCCAGTTAGCGATTGACCGACTGCCTGGGCCGCCGGTTGAGCGCCCGCCGCCGGGGTTGGGGTCGCGTCGCCACAGGCTGCCAGCAAACCAGCCATCCCCAAAGCTCCCATCCCTTCGAGAAAACCACGCCGACTACGGAGGGGGTTGCGGGAATTGAGACGAATTGGTTCTTCCCCAGCTTCGTCGCTAATCGTCATATCATTCTCATCCATGTACACACTCTCCTTCTCTACTTTGTGAACAGAGTTTACAGTCATCATAGACATTATTGGCTAAACTTTTAAGCTTGTGGGTTTGTCCTCCTACTTCGCTAGGTAAATATTACCCAAGGAAAGATAGCTGGATAATAAGTACATTTTTTACAAACGCTAATTACCTTACGCTGGCGCTACCTCACTCTGGGTGATTATGGCTCAGGGTTTCGATTTATTTTTCAGACATTTCAAACAAAGGAAAATCACCCTAAAGTGTTAGGGATAATGCTGCAAAGGATTTGCAAATCGGTTGTACGAATTATACCAATCAGGTAAAACGAATCAGGTAAAAAATTGAATATCTTTTAGCTATTGAACCGGGCTAAAAAATATCAGGCAGTTTAGCAGGGAATATTTTGAAATCACCCTGCCTTTTTTTCATAATAACATCCATACAAACATCTGTCAATAGTGAAGCGGGACGATTTATGCCCACGTTTTGCCCGAATGTGCAGATTTCCTTCCCAAACGTTAAAATATCGCAATTTTGACTTGAAAAAAATTAGCTGAGGATTTATACTAAAATTGCTATGAGTATAACTTCTAGGCTTAACAGGCTTAAAATGTGAGGGACTATGCACACCACTAATGGGCGAACCGAGAAAATCTTGCAGGAGTTATTATCGAATGGACGAGTTGAGGTCGAAGAACTAAGCCAGCAATTCCGGGTTAATTCCTCGACCATTCGGCGCGACCTTGAGAAACTGGAGCGCCAGGGGTTTTTGCGCCGCACTCACGGCGGGGCTGTCCCGGTAGATACGTTATCCTACAGCGCCTACGCTTATGACCTGAGTTTTCAGGAAAATGTCAACAAACAGCCCGAAGAGAAATCTCAGATTGCCCTGGCTGCTGCCCATAGGATTATGCCGGGCGATACTATTGCGCTCTCGCCCGGCACGACTACTACTCAACTGGCCCGCACTATCCGCCATTTGCAGCTCAAGGATTTAACCGTCGTTACTAATGCGATCAACATCGCAATGGAACTAGCCGGGGTCAGAGGCATCAATTTAATTGTTACCGGAGGTATTTTGTTGCCAGATTTCTTTGCCCTGGTCGGGCCACAAGCCGAACAGAGCTTAAACGAAATGTATGTAAGTAAAGCCTTTATCGGGGTCACAGGGATAGACCCTGAGCATGGTTTGACCGGCCCTAATCAGCTCGAAGCCCTGACCCATCGGCTTACTCTGCAACGAGCTAAACAAACCATAGTTCTGGCGGACCATGCGAAGCTGGGCCAGGTCGCGCTTTATCGAATTGCCCCGATCAAATCTATTCAAACCTTGATAACTGACCGTGCCGCTTCTAGCGAAATGGTAGAGAAGTTTAAGGCTATCGGACTCGAGGTTCAACAAGTTTAACCCCCAAATTACCTGCTTTTGTTACCAAATCTTGTAATGTGCAAAACCGCGCATTTTAATTGGCTATATGAGCATAACTTTATCACTATCGGTTTTTGACCCGGATTTCAAATTTCCAGGCCCAGGCCTACCAGGTGGATAAGAACCCTAACTATTGGCAAGCGGGTAAGCCCGCCATTCGCGGTCAGATATATCTAAGCTAAGGGGTAAGAGGATGAGTGAGCCAAGTGCTAATTATATAGCGGTAGACCTGGGTGCTTCCAGTGGGCGAGTTTTACTAGGGCGCTGGAATGGAGCGCAGTTCGATTTGGAAGAACTGCACCGCTTTTCCAATGGGCCGGTCCAAATCGAGGGTCATTTACATTGGGATATTGAACGGCTCTGGGCTGAGATAAAGACGGGGTTGAGCCGTTATTCCGCAGTTTGTAATGAACCTCTACTCAGTATCGGGGTGGACAGTTGGGCCGTTGATTATGGACTGCTGGACGAGGCCGGAGAGTTGTTAGGTTTACCCTTCCATTATCGCGACCACCGCACGGATGGGATGATGGCCCAGGTATCAGCCAAAGTCCCAAAGGCTCAAATTTTCGAGCAAACCGGTCTGCAATTCTTGCCTTTTAATACTCTATACCAGCTTTACAGCCAGGCCCAGGCCAGTGACCCCCAACTTGAGCGGGCGGCCACGCTCTTGATGATACCCGATTTATTTCATTACCGGCTAAGTGGTCGCAAAGTGGTTGAGTATACCAACGCCACTACCACCCAATTTTTTGCAGTCAAAACCAAACGCTGGGCCACCGAGTTGCTGACGGAGCTAGGAATACCCGTCCATTTCTTGCCGCCCCTGGTTCAGCCCGGTACAATCCTGGGCGAATTACGGCCTGAGTTGGCCCGTGAAATCGGGCTAAATCAAGCAAAGCCAGTGCTTATAGTAGCCCCTGGTACGCACGATACTGCCAGCGCAGTAGCCGCGATTCCTTACCTTGACCGACATAGCGCTTTTCTTAGCAGTGGAACGTGGAGTCTGGTTGGGGTGGAAGTAGAACAGCCGATGCTTGAACCGGCAGCCCTGGAAATGAACTTTACCAACGAAGGCGGAGTAGCTAACACTATTCGGCTCTTAAAAAACGTGATGGGGTTGTGGCTGGTACAGGAATGTCAGCGGGTTTGGCACGAACAGGGCTTGCCATATAGCTGGGAAGAATTGGTGGTACTCGCCCGCCAAGCCCCCGCTTTTGCCAGCCAGATTGACCCTGATGCGCCGGTTTTTTTAAATCCTGGGAATATGCCAGAGGCGATTCAGAAATATTGCCAGCAGACCGGACAAGCTGTGCCGGAAAGTCCAGGCGCGATTATTCGTTGTTGCCTAGAAAGCCTGGCGCTTAAATATCGGCTCGTAGTGGAACAGCTCGAACAGCTTTTGGGCTATCGGCTGAATACAATCCGCATAGTCGGTGGTGGTAGCCAAAACGAAATGTTATGCGATTTAACCGCGCAAGTCTGCCAACGCGAAGTAGTAGCCGGGCCAGTCGAGGCTACCGCCCTGGGCAATATTATGGTGCAAGCGATTGCTACCGGACAGCTTCGAGATATAACAATGGGCCGCGAGGCTCTTAAAACTGGCATCACTTTGAAGCATTATTTACCGACCATCCGCGAAGCCTGAGCGTAGACCTGAAGCCGCGCATCGATAATCAGCTAATAATCGCTGCTACCCCGCCGATATTATTTTCTGTTGACATTTTTCGACTGCCCTATTCGATAGACATTTGCTTACCGTTACCTCGATACGAGTACTAAAAAGCTTTCCCAAAAACCTTATAACCATCCTCTTGACTTTTATTGATTTATTTGTATACTGTATACAGCATTCAGAATACAAGCATCTTGAAAATTTAATAAGGGCCTTTCGGGTGAGAAGCAGGTCTAAAGCCATGTACGGCTTGGATGTCTTCCTAATCAATCGAGGGTTTGTTAGTTATCTATAGTCAAACCTGAATTGATTTTGGACGTATTCAGGTTGGGACAGTGTGGTTGTCGTCTGTGATTCTGGAAATAGACAGGTTTTTTACTATGCAATGTTGCAAAAGGAGGAATTACGATGTCGAGAAGGTTTCATTACTTCAGGAGGTCCGGCCTCGGAGTTGGTGGTCGTTGGCTACTGCTGCTCTTGTTAGTTATGGTCGCCCAGTTAGTTCTGGCAGCTTGCGGTGATAGCACGGCTACTTCTGTTCCCGCAACCACTGCCGCCGCAACCACTGCCGCCGCATCCACTGCCGCTGCGACGACTGCGGCAGCTACTACCGCCGCAGCCACCACCGCTGCTGCTACTACCGCCGCTGCGACGACTGCGGCAGCTACGACTGCGGCAGCCACGACTGCGGCAGCTACGACGGCCGCTGCAACCACTGCCGCCGCAACTACGGCCGCCGCGACCAATCAGTTCCAGGGGGTTGAAGTCAACATTCTAACCTTCACTGGTCCGCAGATTGCTGAACCATTACAACGCCGCGCCCCCGATTTTGGCAAGCTGACCGGGGCCAAGGTCAATGTCATAACTGTTCCGTTCAGCGAACTCTATCAGAAAATTCTGGTGGATGCCTCCACCAAAACCAACAGCTATACCGGCTATGTCCTGGCCCCGCAATGGATGCCAGATTATGTGACTCCCGGCTACCTGGAAGATTTGACCGACCGGATAAAGGGCGACAAGGCCTTGCAATGGGACGATGTCCAAGCCTTCTTCCGTGATTTCAGTTCGACTTACAAAGGTCGCAATTACACTATTCCCCTGGATGGCGATTTTCTGGTAGCTTACTATCGTACCGATTTGCTGGATAAGGCCGGTCTCAAGCCTCCGCAGACCTGGGATGAGTATCTGAATATTGCCAAAACTTTCCAGGGAAAAGACCTGGGCTTTGGGCCGGGTTATGGTTCTTGCATTTCCAAAAAGCGCGGCGCTCAAGCTTACTGGTTTATTTATGCTATTGCCGGGTCCTTGCTACAATCGCAAGGCACAGGTCAGGGAGCTTTCTTTGACCAGACCAATATGAAGCCATTGACCAACAATGAAGCTTTTGCGGCAGCCCTGGATATTTACAAAGAAACTACCAAGTATGCCCCCCCCGACGAATTGAACCTGGACGTGGGCGATACTCGCGGTTTGTTTACTTCTGGCAAATGCGCTCTTTCGATTGACTGGGGTGACATCGGCACTCTGGCACTTGACCCGAAAACCTCGAAAGTGCAGGATAAAGTCGGCACTATAGTCACCCCCGGTTCGGATAAAGTGCTGGATCGCGCCACCGGCAAACTGGTCAAGTGCGATGCTACTATTTGCCCCAACGCGGTCAACGGGATTAATCATGCTCCGTTTGCGGCTTTCGGCGGCTGGTCAGGAGCAGTCAATTCGGCGGCACCCGCGAAGGCTAAAGATGCGGCCTACGCCTTCCTGTCGTATATGAACCAACCCGCCCAGTCTAACGAGGATGTCACTCTGGGTAAGACTGGCTTCAATCCTTACCGAACCTCACAGTTTACCAATCTCGACCCCTGGAAAAAAGTCGGGATGAGTGATACGATGGCTAAAAACTACCTGGGGGCGCTTCAGAGTAGTCTTGCCAGCCCCAACATGGTGCTTGATTTGCGGATACCCCAGAACCAGCGCTATCAGCAGGTTGCGCTGGATGTCGCCGTTTCTCAATTCCTGGCTGGGGAAATCAACCGGGATCAAGCTATGAAGCAGATTACCGACGGCTGGGAGGAAATCACCAATGAGGTTGGCCGTGATAAACAGCTTGCCGCATATAAGGCCAGCTTGGGAGTAACAAGGTAAACCGATGGCGGCGCGTAAACCACTTCAAGTTGAATCTAGCGTTCAAGGCTCTCCTCTACTGGAGGAGGGCCTTGAGCTGACCACCCAAAGCCAGCCCACTGAAAGCCGGTTTCATTTCGTTGCGCCCCGCGCCGAGCGGGTAGCTAACGCGGTTTTTATTGGGCCAGCTGTAATTGTAGTGCTAGTATTTGCAATTTTCCCTTTGCTTGTCTCGCTCTATATTTCTTTTTCGCGGATGAATTTTGTCAAAGGCGGAGTCGAAATTAATTGGGTCGGGTTTGATAACTACAATAAACTTTTGTTTGGTTCGCAAAAGACCCATTTATTGGGACTTAGCGCCGATATACCCCCAGTTGGCTGGCTACTACTGGCGCTGGCGGCGGGGTTATTGGGCTGGGGGCTACTGCACTATGTCCGAAGCCGCCATTTCTCTATCGGCGGTTTAGTAGGACGTTCCTTGACGGCCTTTGTCCTCCTCGCCGGGGTCTGGATGCTGGCCCAAACCACCCTCCAGGCTCCGGGCCGTCCGGGAACTTTAGCCGTAACCTTGATTTATGTGTATGGAGGGATAACGGTTCAGTATTTTTTGGGGATGGGTCTGGCTTTGCTGGCGGCCCAACATCTTCCGGGTCGGCGTTTTTTCCGGGTGACGTTCTTAATCCCGATGATGATAACCCCGGTAGGGGTAGCCTACATGTTTCGTATGCTGACCGATTTCAGCAAAGGGCCATTTAGCCCGATTTGGAAGGGTTTGGGGCTAGGTAATACCTCCTGGGTCAGCGACCCCTGGACGGCGCGACTGGCGGTCATCATCGGGGATGTATGGCAGTGGACTCCGTTTATGTTTATTGTTTTGCTGGCGGGGCTAGAAGGGTTGCCAGTAGAGCCAATCGAAGCGGCAGTCGTAGATGGGGCAAACCGTTTCCAGCTTTTACGCTATATTACCTGGCCTGCTATTCTGCCAGTTAGCACTACCTTGATACTTATCAGGATGATCGAAGCCTTTAAAATCGTAGATTTACCCAACGTGCTGACCAACGGCGGGCCGGGTACCGCTACTGAGTCCATGACCCTGCATTCCTTTATTAACTGGCGGACGCTAGATTTAGGTGGGTCGGCGGCAGTGGCCTATTTGCTACTACTGGTAGTAACCTTTTTGGGAACGGCCTATGTAAACCTGGTTCGTCATCGGGCGGTGGAGGCGCTTTAATAATGCAGAAGAGTCGTTTATTTTCCAAAAGCTATTCACCATTCAAACCTACCCCTTTGGGTACGGCCCTCTCTTATTTAGTGCTGGGGTTTTGGGCGCTGGTGGTTTTATTCCCAATCTATTGGCTAGTGGTAACTTCATTCAAAACCCCGATTCAGGTAGATACCGGGCCAGCTTATATCCCGTTTGTAGATTTTCAACCCAATCTGGACTCCTGGCAATATATTCTGTTTGGAGACCTGCAAAACGATACGGTGCGACCCTATATCAATACTTTAGTAGTGGCCCTGACCAGTTCGGTGCTGGTGCTGATATTAGGGTCGGCGGCGGCTTATGCCCTGGTACGGTTTGAATACCGGCCTCGTCTGGGGGTTATCGCTATCTTTATCGGCTGTGTGGGGCTGGCGGTAATCGCAGCGCTTTCGGGAGTTCCCTGGCAACTGGCGATTGTAGCGGCTCTGGGGCTGTTTGTCGTCATGTGGCAAACGATTGGGCGACGGTTTAAGAAGGCCCTGGGTAATAACGACATCGCTTTCTGGATGATTTCGCAAAGAATGTTACCACCTGTCGCTACGATTATTCCGATTTATGTTTTGTTCCAACAATTTGGTTTGCTGGACACCCAATTGGCCCTTATAATAGCTTATATCGCCTCTAATTTACCGATAGTAATCTGGCTAATGCGCGATTACTTTCAAAATATTCCGTTAGAGTTAGAGGAATGCGCGGCGATAGATGGAGCTTCGCGTTATCGGATATTCCGCACGATTGTATTGCCCTTATCGGTGCCTGGGCTGGTAGCAACTTTCCTGTTTGTGCTGGTATTTGCCTGGAACGAATATTTACTGGCCCTGTTTCTGTCTTCCGCCAAAGCTCAGACCATGCCTTTGATAGTGGCGGCCCAGAATGCCACCAGAGGGCCGCAGTGGTGGTATATGTCGGTGTTAATTTTGATTATGATTGTTCCAGTAATCATCATGGCAATTGTACTGGAACGTTTTATAGCCCGCGGGCTGCTAGTCGGGGCGGTCAAGGGTTAAGGGCCAGATTTGCTAGAAGGGTTACTAGAAGGGTTATAGGAACAAAGTATGCGCGGGCTGCCAAATCGTTCCAACATCGAAAAATCAAGTGGAGATAGCACTTTAAGTTCGCCCGACGAAATGAAGATTGAGTACAATTCGTTAGCCACCCAGGTTTACGATTTGTTGTGGAACCGGATAGTTACCCAACAGGTTCAGCCCGGCGAAAAACTTTCGGATGTTCAACTGAGCAAAGATTTAGGCATTAGTCGCACCCCGGTACGCGAAGCACTTTACCGACTGGTGCAGGATGGAATTGTCCAAAACCAGAGTTTGCGAGGCTTTTACCTTGCTACCTTCTCCAGCCAGGATGTCACCGAAATTTACGACTTGCGGACGGCGCTGGAGGTTCTGGCGGTGCGGCTGGCTTTACCAAATCTAAGCCAGACCGAGCTTGAGCAAGCCCAGTTTGAATTGGACGAAGTGCAAAAATTGCTGGAAGCCGGGAATGACAAGGCCCGCGAGAAATTTCTTAAAATTGACCGAGACTTTCATCGGTTGCTGGTACGGTCTACCCAGAACCGTCGTCTGGAAAACAATCTGGACTCGCTGCACGCTCAGATTGAAGTTTTTCAGCTTTATGGGATTCATCTCAAAAACGTGGTAGACTTATCCCTTGAACATCATCAGCTAATTGTGAAGGCGCTCATCCAAAGAAATCGAGAAGCCGCCGAAAGAGCCATGGAGCGCCACATTCAGGAAGTAAAAGCCCATGTGCTGGCCGACTTTGTAAGTGTAACTTCTAGTGTATCGGTAGTAGTGCCAAAAATACCAGAAATCTAAAAACTAACTTGCTTTCAGGTTAAAGGGTGGTCGCAACCGACTAGCCATGCCTTTTATTGCGCCTAAAACATTGGAAAGAAGAGGAAAGGAAAGAAAGCCAGTGCCAATAACGATTACCAACGTCGTCGCCCGCGATATTCGGTTTCCTACCTCGCGGTTGCTGGACGGCTCAGATGCGATGAACCCTGACCCGGATTACTCGGCGACTTATGTGGTAGTCTATACCGATAGCCCGGAAGGTTATGAGGGTCACGGTCTTACCTTTACGATTGGGCGGGGCAACGAAATCTGCGTAGCGGCGGTTAATGCCCTTAAACCGCTGATACTAAACCGGACGCTTGAATCTTTTACGGCGAATATGGGCGCTTTCTGGCGGTTGATTACTGGGGATAGCCAGTTGCGCTGGATTGGCCCCGAAAAAGGGGTTATTCATCTGGCGACGGCGGCGGTAGTCAATGCGGTCTGGGACCTGTATGCTAAAGTAGAAGGTAAACCGCTCTGGAAATTGCTGGTGGATATGACCCCGGAGCAATTGGTCGCCTGTATTGATTTCCGTTATATTAGTGATGCCCTTAAACCTGATGAAGCTCTGGCGCTACTTCAACGCCACGAGTCCAGCAAGGCGGCGCGGGAAGCCGAAATGCAGCAACAGGGTTTTCCGGCCTATACTACTTCGAGTGGTTGGTTGGGCTACTCCGATGACAAGTTGCGACGACTTTGCCGGGAAGCAGTTACCGCTGGTTGGTCGCATATTAAAATAAAGGTGGGCCGAAATCTCGAAGATGATATGCGCCGAGCCAGAATCGTGCGCGAGGAAATCGGCCCAGACCGCAAACTGATGATGGATGCTAATCAGGTCTGGGGAGTAGAAGAGGCGATTAGTAATATGGAGCGGTTGGCTGAATTTGACCCCTGGTGGATCGAGGAGCCGACCAGCCCGGACGATGTGCTGGGCCACGCCACAATCGCTCGCGCCGTTGCCCCGATTGGAGTAGCCACTGGCGAGCATTGCCAGAACCGGATTATGTTCAAACAGCTCATGCAGGCTGACGCAATTAAGTTTTGCCAGATAGATAGTTGCCGGTTGGGGGGCGTAAACGAAGTATTAGCGGTTATCCTGATGGCGGCCAAGTTTGGGATAGCGGTTTGTCCGCACGCTGGAGGGGTTGGGTTGTGCGAGTACGTACAGCACCTTGCCCTGGTTGATTATATTTGTATAAGTGCATCGCTGGAAAACCGGGTGTTAGAATATGTTGACCACCTTCACGAACATTTTCTGGACCCGGTGGTTATCCGTAATGGACATTATATACCGCCAGTTAAGCCCGGCTATAGCATCACTATGCGGCCCGAATCGCTCGACGAATACGAGTTTCCGAGCGGCCCTACCTGGCGAAAATGATTCATAATATATAGTATCAAAGGTCATAAAGTGAGTTTTATGGTAGAATAGCTGCAACGAATAAGAAGGAGGTTAAAGTTGTTACAGCTAAAGTTTAATGAGACTGACCTTAAAGAAATTGAGTACCAACGCTACCATCATCCTCACC
>JBBRSG010000132.1:0-16832 GCA_038245615.1 Chloroflexia bacterium
GCCTGGTCCAGCTCTAGCAGCGACCCTTTAAGTTAAGCTAAAAGGCAAGAGCCTTTTAGGATTGTTAAAGAACATTACCGACAAGACAATTGTAGCAAGCTTTGGGCTAGCTTTTCTACCCCGACTTTTTGAAACGATACCTTATCTGTTACTTATAATTGCTTATTGATTACTTATGTCAAGTAATTATTTATTCAATTTACCTTTGTTGCGAGCCTTGAGGCTATCCCAGCCATCAGTAACCAGATTGCCGGGCAGCGACCCCAAAGCCTTGAGCAAACCGGGTTTGCGCGGGCGCTGGTCAAAAGGGGTGGTTTCAACTTCCAGTTCAAATTCGGCAGCGGCTTCCTGCAAAATCTGGAAGACCGCTTCCGGGGCGCAGCGTTCACGGGTGGTCAAGAAATACAAATGGCTCAGGTGCGTGACCGACATTCCCCAACATTCGCGCTGAACCAGCCGGTCAAAATCTGCCGACGAAAGCTTTTCCGCATTCCAGGCCACCGCCGCCTCATTATACAGATAAATTTGGGACGGCCATGGGCCGATAGGCTGGGCAGTAATCCAGGTAATATTTTCCAGGTCAATATTTTGGAATACCACAATTTCGCTTTGTAACTTCTGTTCCGGTTCAAGCTGGGTCATTATCCAGAAATAGTCCTCGCGTTTGCCGGGCTGTTCTTCCCGGTCAGCGGCGGCGGACAAAACTACCGGCATGTTATGCATATCGGTAAGTTTGGCAAACCGCAAAGTGCCATCTACCGGCACCATCCGCGACCAAAGCTGGCTGATATTCAGAGTGTGACCGGGCGGAGTCAAGCCAGACAAAACCTTAATCTGCAAAGCGTTCCACTCATCCCGGTTTAGAGCATACGGTTCGGTCAATTCGTAATGAATCACATCCGACCCGGTAGCCTGGTCTTCGGGAGTTGGCGCTTGCCAGTAAATTGCCCAATTGCGCCGATGGCGGTCATACGGATGCCACGACATAAAGTTACCTTTCTTTTGGCAGTGGTCAGTAGCCAGTGGTCAGTGGTCAGAAAAGTGCTGAGAAAATCCGGCTAGTGGTAGCATTTTAACTCAAAATTCAATATTCAAAACTAGCCTACTGATCACTGACCACTGTGAAACCGGATTATACTATCTTTGGCCCAACTTTCAAAGCCAGTAAGAGCTACACTAAAAGTCCTAAGCCCTTTTGCCTATTTTTTGGCAAGCAAGATAGGCCAAACGGAGCAAGTATTTTGAGGCAAGTAGTGGTACACTTAGTCCGTTAGATTGTAACTTTTTGCACAATCGAGCGTATATAGTTATTGTAAGTATGAATAATACTAAATTATCCAAAATTAAAAACGAGACAGACCGCAAAGTATAATACGAAAGCAGGAAAATGATGAAACGGACGCAAACTTATATGCCAGATATGGAGACAATTAAGCGTTATTGGGGTAGCATGGAAGCATACCTGGAAGAACAACGCCGCACGGCCTTAGTTTCGATGGAAGAAATGGAAGAACCGAACCAGGGCTGGAATTGGGACTTTCGAGGTCTGAACCGGGTCGCTCGTAATTTCGACCCCGCTAAATCCCAAAATACCAAAGGCTCATTCCATCTTTTTGGGAATCGCAGCTAAGAACCTATTGCGCCAGATGATAAAAGATGGAGGCGACCCGGCGTGGTCGCCCCCTGAACGCTAGGCACACGCGCCGGGGCTGAATTGTTACCAAAAGCTTAATATTCAGGGCGGATTTAACTTCAGTCGAAGCCAGGGCTAATTCTGATGGGAACAAAAGAACATCCGGTGCGTTTGACCAGCCAACACTACATGCCTGGCATCGGCTTACAGATTTTTGCACAAAAAGTAACCGCTCCGGTCTCCTTACATTGGCACGAATTTATGAGGTAAGCTTTGTGCGTCGCGGTAATGGCGACCACGTATTTAATGGAGTGCCTTATCATTTGGAACCCGGTAGCATCTTCTTGCTAACTCCGGTTAAATATCAGACTAAAAGAGCCTTTTCGCAGTTGCGGGAAGGCTCTTTTCTTAGACCATAAACCACATCTAATTAACGATTGACTGGCTCGGCTTCGGTTGGCTCACTAACCTCGGTGCTTGGGGCGAGACCAGCGATGCTCTGTGGCTCGCTACCGGGCGCTATTCCGGCCTGACGCTCGGCTTGTCGCCGCCGAACTACCAACCGCCACTGTCCGATGATAAAGCCAACAATCCCGATAAGAGGAAACAACCCGATAACCCAGGCCAAACCCTCATCCAACAAGGGCGGTGCTTCGACTGTAACTGGCAGATAGAAACGGGCTTCCCCGGCGCTGTCATTGATAGCAAAAGCTACATACCAACTCCCGGCAATCGGGAAACTGGCTTTGACCTCGCGCACCGGGGCGGTACCGTTTTCCCAGCTGCCATTCAGCTTGACCAGAGTAGCCTCGGTGTTATTACCCGGTACTAAATCGGCCTGGAGCTTCCAGGCGTTGCCCGGTTTATCCTTGCGCTCGACGGCGGCGGCAAAGCTATCGGTGGTATTAAAGGTGGCCCGGTCAAAAGTTACCAGCACTTTATATGGCCCAACGGCACACTCTACTCCCGGCTGACACTTCGCCCCCTTGACAGGGGGCGCACCAACCGGCGCAACCAGTACCACCAGGGTTTGTCCATCCTGCATATTTTTTTCCAGGTCTTTGAGTTGAGGAACTAACCCAACGGCCTGTTTGCTGGCGATAATTGCCAGCAGCAAATCACCGCGCACGCTATAAACTAGCTGTTGACCTATTTCTTCTTTGGGCAGGGCGGTTTTGCGAGGACTACCGACCCCCTGCGCTTTCAGCCGGGAAGTATAATATTCGGCGACAGTAGCCACCGGGTCAGTGGTCAATCCAGCCGTAATATAGAACTCGCTGGGGTCGAGGTCAGCCGCCGCCAAACTCTTGGGGTCAAGTTCCACCTTTTGCAATTTGGGATATGTCGGCACAATTCTGAACCACGCTGGCGGTTCGGCGGCAACCTTTGGATTGGCAGCCGAAGTTACGGCTGCACTAGCGGCAGGCGTGGCAATCCCACTAGCGGCGGCGGGAGTCGTGGTAGTAGCCCCGCTTGGGACTGTCGGAATGACTGCACCCGGCAAAGGGGCGGCAATCAACACGATATTTTTGCCATCTGGCACTTTGGCATCCAGTTCCCGAAATTGGGGCGCTAATTTCAAGACTGACTTGCTGGCAACCAGAATTATCAGTTGTGAGCCATCTATTTTCGGATTGGCATATTGAAGCTGCTGGGCCAATGTTTCGCTGACTAACGGAGTGCGCTCGCCTTTCCAGTCGGCAGCTTCCAGTCGGGCGGTGTAGAAATCGGCGATAGTTCCGATAGCGTCCGAACTGAGGTTCAGGCTGAAATAAAACTTGCTGCGGTCAATCCCCAGACTACTAAAACCCGCCAACAAGCTGTCGTCCACTTCCAGCTTTTCCAGGTTCTGATAAACCGGCAAATCTTTGAACCAGGTGGGCGGTTGGGCTGCTCCCGGCGTAGGGGTCTGAGCCTGGGCGGTCAGCCCTAGCCCAAACAACATTCCAACGCTCATCAGTAGTGCCAGCCCTGCCGACCACCATCTTACCAGGAGACCAGATTTCTTTTTTAATGACATTTTCTTTTCCTTCTAGGCCTTCTAGCGGTCAGTATAACGTAACGATACGGCAAAGGCCCAGCCAACAATCCCGGCTAAAGCTGCCAGACCGATAACCAGGGGTAGCGCTGCCCAGTAATCTGGCTTGAACAAAAAGCTGTCGAGGCTGGCTATTACGGTGGCATTACCGCTTTCCTGAATCAAGCGGCGGGTAATATTATTGATATGCTCCCAGGGTTTATCCAGCAAAAACAGCAGCACTCCGCCAATGGTCGAAACCGCGACGGCTATCCCCAATTCGCGGGCCAAAGGTCGCGCCCCACTATTGCGCCATCGCCGGGTCACTAAGAAGGCCAGGTCTACTAGCAGACCAACCAGAAACAGAAAAATTGGGTAAATCCAGATCCAACTAACTTCATTGGTATTGTTACGTAAAGTGCGGCCCTGTTCTACTACCAGATAATCTACTCCCCACTGGATTAGAGGGGCGGAAAGCAGCCGATAGATTAGTAAAAAGAGACCCGCCAGAGTAGCGATGCCAAAACGCCCGCTCGCCCCTGCCAGAGCTATTAATGGAATCGGCAAGACGGCAATTACCAACGAGTAAGCCGGAAGCTGTAAATCGCCAAGCTGAAGCGTACCGCGTGTAACCGTATCAGGCCCCATCAAAAAGAGATAGCGGGTCACAAAAAAGACCATCGCCAGGGTCAGGCCCAACGTAGCCGAACGGAACAGGTCGCGGACTTCCAGCCAGACCTGCGAGACCAGATTTTTCGAGGCCGTCGGAACAGGTCGCCAGCTATTGCGCCGCACCATTTCGGACGCAAATAGATAAACCAACCCCAGGCTTGCCATAATTATCCCGATAAGCAACATAACATGAAAAGGGGCCCAGACTTTGACATCTACCCCATAGATGCGATGCCAATAGTCGTCCAGGGGGGCGGAGGCCAACATCACGGCCATCCCAAAGCCCGATAACATGAAACCGACTGGCCCGTGAAAAACAAAAAGCAAGGGAGTAGTAGTTTGCTCATTATAGCCTGCCGTGCGGCGGTGAAAAAGTAAAGTCTCGACTATTACTACCCCGGCGCACAAAATCCCGCAAATAGCAATGGTGGTATAGAAAACCAAATGGGGGGGAGTCCAAAAACCATCTCGCCCTACTCTGGTATGCCAGTCTGCATCCCAATCGAGCGCCCAGACCGATACACCCCAGATTGCCAGCAAGACCCAGCCCACCGCTAAACGGTAATTACTCTGGCGCTTTAATGCTTGCAAGTTATAAGGGGCAACCCGCTTTTCAGCTTGCACGTCTAACGTCGGTGCAAATGCTGCCGAGTTGCCTTGAATATTTTCCATTGTTCAAACCTCAATAATTCTAGTTATTCATTGCTTAAAGTTTAGGTTTATGACACCCGATAGGAGTAGAAAGTTTCGCTGCGGGTTATCAGCATTTATTATCATCCAAAAGGCGACTTGAAAGCTTTACTTGCCTGATTAGAGTATAATTTTAGCAGGTAAGCGCAGGTCGTGTCTATGGTTTATTATACTCCCGCTTACCCATATAAAGGATATAATAGGCATGACCGACCACGATGCGCTATTCAAGTCGCTAATCGGGGAATTTTTCCTGGAGTTCCTCGAACTGTTCTTTCCTGAAATAGCCCAGGATATAGAGCCTGACTCGATTCAGGAGAAAGAGCAAGAACTTCTCACCGATATTATAGGTGGCAAAACTAATCGAGTAGATATTATCCGGCAGGTGCGTCTTAAAGACGAAGCTACCTTAGTGCTGGTGCTGGTTGAGCCACAATCCTATGACGAAAAAGAATTTGGCGAGCGGCTATTCCGGTATTTCATCCGGTTATACGATAAATATCGTTTGCCAGTCTTGCCGGTGGCGGTGCTTTCTTACGAGCGCCCTAAACACGCCGCCCCAAATAGCTATGTGGTAGGTTTTCGGCATTTTAGCACCGTAATTTTTAATTATGCTACCATTCAGCTAAACCGGTTGGCCTGGCAGGAATTTGCCGATAAAGGTAATCCGGTGGCATGCGCGCTGATGGCAAAAATGCCGGTGGCGAAAGCTGACCGTCCAATTGTAAAACTTACCGCTTTAGACCGGTTGGCGGGACTTAAGGCTAAATCCGGCCCAGCAGCACCTAATATCAGGTTTTATAGATACCTATTTGACACTTGATGCTAAAGGGCAACTTGATTTTGAGCGGGAACTCAAGAACTTACGCCAGGATAAACAGGAGGTTGTTATGGAACTTACTACCAGCTGGAAACGCGAAGGTATAAAGGAGGGACGGCGCGAGGGCAGAAGAGATTTGCTATTGATGCAACTTATCCATCGTTTTGGCGCACTCAGCCCGGAAGAAGAAGCTCAGATAGCCGAAATGAAGGAAGCCCAACTTGAGCGATTGGGGAAAGCTTTGCTGGATTTCAAAAATCGGCAGGATTTGACGAATTGGTTGACCAAAAGCCGACGATTAACAAAGTAGTTTACCTTTGTTCAAACTTTTTAGCTGATTACGATATGCTATAAACCCCTATCTTTATTAACAACCCTCTTTATGAGAGAATTGAATTAGGCATCCTACTTCTTTACTTTGTCCAACCTAAACAATTTGCATCTGAATTTTGGGATATGTATTTCAGCTATGCTTTGAATTTAGATAAAGGTTTCCTCGCCCAAAATCCCTACCAAACCAAGATTCCAGCTAGAAAAAGAGGGTCGAGTGTGTTATATTTGAAATCAGCACATTAGTGATTGGTTTAAGATATGTCTATGCAAGTGCCAATCAGCAAGCATATTTTCCCAGTAAAGCAGAAGGGTGATCCACCAAAAGAATGAAGAAAATCGCAATCGGGCTACAAAAGGGCGGGACTGGCAAAACCACTACCGCGCTTTGTCTGGGACGCGGGCTAGTCGAGCGCAAACGTAAAGTGCTATTAATTGACCTTGACCCCCAGGCTAATCTGACCACCGCCGCTGGAATTGACCCCATGACCCTTGAAGGCCCCTCGATGTACGAATGCTTGACGAACAATGAAACCAGCCTTAACGAGGTCATTTTTCAGACTGCCTTTGGTTTCGATATTGCCCCAGCCACGATTGGCCTCTCGCTGGCGGAAAAACACTTGCTGACCGCAATGAACCGGGACCGCAAGCTCTTTCGCAAGCTATCAGAACTGGAAAAACTAAGTCGTCAGACCCCTGAACTGGCTTATGATTATGTTTTGATAGACTGCCCGCCCAGTCTGGGTATTCTAACCGTCAATGCACTGGCGGCGGCGGACTATGCCTTAGTGCCGCTTCAGGCCCAGCAATTCGCGGCCTACGGCTTAAACTATTTCCTGGATACTATCAACGAAGTCCGAGCTGAGTTCAATGAGCAGTTGGGTTTGCTGGGAGTAGTCCTTACTATGTACAATTCGCGCACTAAAGTCAGCCAGGATGTAGCTTCCGAAATGCGCGAGGCCCTGGGTGAGCGGGTATTTGAAACGGTGGTACGTACCGCCACTATTCTGGCGGAAGTGGCAACTCGTGGCCCGGTGCAGGTCTACTCACCCCGCAGTGAAGCATCCCATGAATATAACCGTTTGGCGGAGGAGGTCATCAATCGTGTCGAAAAAGCCTGATGAAACCAAACTGGTTGCGCCGACGACCCGTCCTTCTACGCCTTCGATTGCTGCTCCGCGCCGACTGGGAATGGTCTCGAAGCTTATTGCGGATAAAGCTAATGCCCTGGATTATGGAACATCTCAAAATACCCAGGCCCTGATTGTGCCGATTGACCGACTGACCCCCAACCCCAATCAGCCTCGTAAAGTGATTGATGAGGAGCGGGATTTGGAACTGGCAGACAATATTCGGGAAAATGGTATTTTAGAGCCACTAATTGTCCGTGAAACCGCTGAAGGTCAATACGAGATTGTAGCTGGAGAACGGCGCTATCGGGCAGCGCGGTTGGCTGGTAAAACTACCGTACCAGTAATTGTCAAAAATTACGATGACGAACAGGCCCAGTTAGTGTCGGTTATCGAAAACTTGCAGCGGGTAGACCTGGATGCTTTAGACGAAGCCCATTATTTCAAATTTCTGAGTGACAATTATAATTATAGCTATCGCAAGATTGCCGCGATGATTCACCGCAGCTATAGCTACGTGAGTGACCGGATGCGCCTCCTGGAACTGGACGAAGATAATCTGAACAACCCAACTGACAATAGTGAAAAAGATAACAATCGTCAGAAAAACAATCAGAAGTTACAAAATTCACAATCAAAAACTCGTCTGCCCAAAAGAGAAGTTCGTTATAGTCCTAAATCACTATTCAGTTTTGGGGATTGGTTGAGTAAAACCCGTAATAATTTACCAAGTCTACGCCAGGAAGAAAAAGCTGAATTGCGGGATAAACTGAGTGAACTCCGTGCCAAAATCGAGGAACTTGAGCGAGAATTGCCAGAGGAATAATGTTTAGTGGAGGCTTGAGAAATAATAACGGACGTTTAACGTGAAACAATAACCTGCTATAAGCTTTCAGCTTGCTCCTCAAAATATTCCCGCGAGGTAAAGATTATTTTGTAACCAGGGCCGAGCCGTTGCCGCAAGGCCAGCCCAATTGTACTACGGGCCATTCGGTTTAGAATTTGGTTTTCCAGAGCCGAGCGCAATACTATTACCACTGACCGCGAATTTTCCACACTATCATTCAGATGTAAATGTGAGCCTTCCAAAAGCGTTATTTCTTCCTGGGTCAGGCGAAAGCGGCGAACTAAATCTTCTGAGCGCAATTCTTCCCAAATCTCAGACAAATTATTGAGGCTGGAAGCACCTGGAAGTACTTTTGTGATATGGGTTTCCTGATTTTGGTTGTAAGGAAGTAAATCAGGAGTGTCTGAAACATTAGACCCAACCACCTCACTTGTGTTTGTCACGACCTTCTCCCAGCCAGACGGTTTGCGAGTAGCCTTTTGCCTCGGATAACTCTTGGCTTGAGCTGACTTTCTGTTAAAAGTTGGTTGACTTTTGGATGAAACAATATTTTCATCCTCAGTTCGCAATTCACAAGCGCGGCTCAAGGCCCAATGCAGCAGACCAAGTGGATTTTTGCGACATTCGCCATTTACCCACATCTGATTGACCTGCTGATACCGTTCCTGAGCTATTTCCAGGGTCAGCGCCGGGTTCTGGGCAAACTTGATTACCTCCCGACTATCCAGCGTTTTACGACCATCAGGCCGACTAAATCCTGCAAAACTGGCTTCCTGGTTCAAAAAGTTGTAAATCATTGTTTGTTCAGAAGTCAGATTGCTGGGAGCAACATCCTCATTATCATTAATTTCATGAACGATTCCATGATAGGGCAAGACCGGGAAAGACTTGATGGTTGACTCAAGGTCGGTGGCAGGTCTTTCCGGGAAGGTAATTGGCAAGGTCACGTCCTTCCGGGGGGGTTGGGTTTGTTCCCAACGTCCTTCCGAAGTGTAAAATGATTTTTGAGGTGGTTCCCCGCTCAATTCTGCTTTTGGCAAGTCATTCCGCATACTTGGTGAATTTGTCGGGAAGGGCTTAAAAACTGGTAAATCTGGTCGAAGCTCTGGCTGAATTGCCAGACGGTAGATTATAGTTTTTTCTTGCAGGGTGCGGGGTTTCCAGATACCATTTTCACCACAACCGAATTCTTGACCCAGAGTGGCGCAATCATAGCGCAGTTGCTCGAACTCTTGCCGATTGATAATCCCACTGCTCACCGGGCCAAATTTTATTAATCCGGCGGTCTGCAACGCATTCAGATGACTTTTGAAGACCTCGGCTCGCAGCTTGAGTTCTCGCGCTCCTCGCTCAAATGCCAGGGTCATCCAACCATCTCGCTCGTAAAAAAGTGGTGTCATACACCACGCAATCACCAGTGATAGCACCAGCTTGACTCCAAAATTCTGCTCTGGGGCAATTGGTTTTTGGGCAAAATGCTCCACCAGTCGCCCAGCTTCCTGAAAATATATCGAAGTAGCATAATTAAAGTTCGATGTCCCAGCTATAACACTGTTGGGGGCTACCACCACTGGGCTTCGGGTAATCGTACGGGTTTTGACCTCGTTAGAGCTGGCAACCGGGGCAAAAGGTATCATAGTTGGAATAGGCAATTGGTAACTGATACCAGATGACGTAGGATTCACTTGATTACTATTTTTGGGCATAGAGGTAGTATTTACCTCTAAAGGAGTGCTTGTGCTGGAAGAAGCGAGCAGTGGTGGGGTTTCCAGATTGGGCGCTTGAGCTTGAGTATCGGGTACTGGCTTTGTTGCAGCCGTTGGAATGCTGCCAGGTGGCATCAGCCATTCGCCGGTAGTCTGGTAGATATAGGAAAGCCAGGCCCATAGTACCTCGGCAGGGGGCGCAACAAAGCTGGTAGACGATGGCGGCCCTGCTTGTATCCCAGGCAGCTGATGCGCTGAAACTGGCGGTGGAGTATCGGATATAGGTTGAACTGCAACCTGTTCGGGAAGATTTGGATAAGCCCGAAAATTGAGCATAAAAAATACCTTTGTCCGATTGACAATAGGTATATCTTATGTTACTCTATAAATAACCAAAAGAGTACACAAAAGATACCTGATTATCAGGACTATCGCTTGGAAAATCCCTACAGTGCTGGCGGCGCGAAAGGGATTTTCTTTTTTTATAGATTTTTATTTAGGTCAGCCTGACTTTTCCAAAGAACTGTCATTGTCAAGTACGAGTCTCAGGCCAGTAAAATTCCGGCTGGCGGCGCGGTATTTTCGACCTGGATAAATGGCTGACCAAACTTTAAGTTAAATTTTTACCTCATCAAAGCTATTCACCAAAGAACTATTCAATCATTGACTAAAATTTCTAAAAACAAAAATTCTAACGGGTTAGCTTTCTCTGGCCCTCAACTGGTCAGCGGTCAACACTTCACCGGGCCGCTTGAGGTTGAGTAAATCTTTAACCTTGATAAGCTTGCGGCGGTTGTCGAGCGGATCAACCACAAAGGTTAGTTTTTTGGTGCGAATCCGGTGATGAATAGCATCCCGGCTAATGCCGAGATATTTCGCCGCATCCTGCACCGACAAATATTGGTCTTTTTCTACTTCTTGCATGACGGTTTGTGCCTGTGGAAGCTAAAAAGCCACCTGCCAGTGAAACTCACCGGCAATAGCATGGCATGAGTCTGAATCTGTAGTAATTGTATAAATTATGTGGCTGTTTGTCAAGAGGTCAGCAAGCCATTAATTGACATAATTCATAAGATTATCCTAAACTGCCCTGAGCTAGGATACCGGCTGCTTGACCCGCTTTTTAAGGCGCTCGATGGCCCGCCGATAGGTCGGCTCAAGGTTGGCAGTAGTCGCGGTTTCTCGGCGGGCTTCCAGCGCCGTCAGGACTTGCTCATCCCCTAGTTGGCCCAGTGCCTCAATTGCGGCCCAGACTATCTTTTGGTTTTCGTCATCCAGAGCTTGTAATAACGGGCCAACTGCTCGTTTATCTTCACTCTCCACCAGCTCCAGAGCGGCATCCAGCCGGGCCTGTTCTGGTTCGGTCTGGTTGCCCAACCGCTCGATAAGCCGGGACAATTCCGGGGGCAAGGTCGGTTCGGGGTTAAGTAGATTTTGGGTTTTGGCAAGTGAGTAACACTCTCGACAGTAAAGCGGACGAGCCAATTGAGGCCGAAAGGGGATAGTAGTTTCCTTGCCACAGTGGGCGCAGATAATGGTCGTAACCTCCCGGAGGACGGGGGGCGGTACACCGGGCGCAGTTACCGAAGGCAGGCCCAATTCCATCGCTCGCTGCTTGCGCTTGTTGCGACATTCAGGACAACGCATTGGCTCGTTAGTAAAACCTTTGGCTCGAAAAAAATCCTGCTCACCCGCCGTAAATAGAAACTCTTCGCTGCAATCTTTGCACATCAACTTTTTGTCATCGAAGAACATTTTTGCTCCCCTTACCTTTCCGCCAGCAATTCATTCCGCTTGCGTCCCCTACTACAACCTAAACCAATCAACTAAAACTATCCACTACAAATTGAGGTTTCCAGTCTTGATTAAATACATTTAATACGTTGCAATCAATCAGTTAAATATTTAGCTTGAAACGAAAAATTTGAAAGACTTTTAAACCAAGTTGATTTCCAAAAATCGAGCAACAAAACAAACTAGGTATATTATAATTTTATCTTTTAGTACACTCAGGCACAACAGCCCAAAAGTACTATACTGCATATAGTACTTTTTTCTAAGTCGGAATTAACTTGCGATTATGATAAACGAACTTTCTACATTTGTTCAATCTGACAGGAATAGAATATTTCTATAGTAGCAATAAGCTTTATCTATATCAAATGAATTTGGTCAAATTTGTCATAAAAAACATATCCCAATATTTCCGACATATCCCTATTGACAAAGGTTCAAAGGTCTGCTAACATAACTTTACTTTAAGGCTAAAATCTGCCTGGTTCGGTGACGCTTCTAATTTACTAGATTTTAGAAGCTCCCGAAAATGTTTTAAGCCTGTCGAAATTGTGTAGCTTTGTAGATAGTTTAGTTTGTTTTCCTACTTCGGTTTTCTCGGCCTTCTCGTTTTACGGTTCACTTATAATCGGCTTCCTGACAGTTTTTTAATTGAATATTTTGGTTACTGATAAGCAAAGTAGTTCGATAACAGCTTGAAAAGTCACTGGAAAGTATTTGTAGGTTAGGCCTTGCCGCAGTTCGGGTTGAACCGTTAGCCCGTATTATTCGCATTTCTGGCAACCTTTACCTCACCGTTTATATTCCAGAATAATTGATTAAGCTGTTCCCGGTTTCGCCGCTAGTTATATCAAGACCTGAATTTGCTTTGCCTTTTATCGGTAACTATCCAAAGGTGTTTTATGCAAACCATCAAGTTAATTATGGGGGCTTGCGTCTTTCTGTTCGGAATTTTCGCCGCTGCCAGTGGGCTGTACATCATTATGCGTAAGGAATATCAGGAAGCCCTGAAAACGCTGGCTGCCCAAAGCCCCAAACTGGTCAGCAAATCGCCCGTCGAAGACCTGGTAAAGCCCATCGCTCAAAGCTCGGTGCAACTGATGGAAACCGTCAACAAGCTGATTCAAACTGCCGTCGGGGTGGGCGCTTTTCTATGTATGCTTGGTTCAGGATTATGTGTGTTGGCCTACTGGATGATATCGAACTAAAGTTAGTCGCAGAGGGCAACCACAAGGGCTTGCCCCTACCAATTTAAGGCCTACTACCCTGACAGACTGTCAGTTATCTGGAAGTAAGGATTCGGTTTTATGGCAAAACTTTTTTCCAATTTAATATCGGGCAATTCCAAAGAGCCAAAAGTTAGCACTAATTTTTCCGCCGATTTGAGCGACTGGTTGACCTGCTATTGTCAGGCGATTTTGCAAGCCGAGGAATTCAGCCCTGGTCAGTCGGTTCCGGCCCGGTTCGTCAATTTGCAATTCGAGCCGGAAGGGGACTATACCGCCCAGATAGCGCAATTGGCCTCCAACCGAACCCCCGCCCCGCTTGCCGGTCAGGAACTTGCGGCGATACTTCGGCGCAATCCTTATAATCTGTTGTTAGGGGCGGCGGGCAGTGGCAAAACCTTTCAATTGCAGAGTTTGGTCTATCAGCAGGCCCGCCAGCTTTTGGCCCGTTTGCAAGCTTCTGAACAAACTTTGGCGGAACGCTCGCAGCCGCTCGATTTGCCGATATATCTGGATTTGGGGAAAATCGAGACCGCGCCGGGCGAACTGGAAAAAATTAATGCCCGCCCTAATTACTTTCAGAATTTGCTGGATAGCCATTTGAAGCAACTGGTGCATCTGCCTTTGCCCGGTCAGTTTTTCAGCCGGGTTGCTCCACTGTTGTTTCTGGATAATCTGGAACTGCTCGGCCCGGCTTTTGCCCCGCATTTGCTCTATCGGCTCAATCATTGGCTAAACCAGACCGGGGCAAAGGCTCATATCATTATTAGTAGCCGTCACCTGAATTTCCCGCTTTATCATCCCTGGTTCAAGGCCGAACAGAATTGGCAGGTCTACGCCGTGCCGGGCCTGGATTGGGCCGCTTTACGGGCAAGTCTGCCGACTCGCTTGCCCACCGAAATACCTGACCGGCTGGAATTGGCCGGTCTGACCGGGCTTTTGACCCATCCGGTACTTCACCGCTTGACTTTGGGGGATGGACTGTTAGCTGATGCTACCACCGACCAGTTAGCCGGGTTGCTTCAAAACTTTCTCGACCAGACTTTTGGAGGGCAGCCTGAATTTGCCCTATTCCTGGCCCGGCTTTCCAGCTTGCTCGATGATGAATTGCCGCCTCCAGCTAAAACCGAGGTAAGGGCGGCCCTGGCGATTCGCCCGGTCAATAAGGTCAGCCATTTTACCCGGCAAGTCTGGGTCAACCCACCCCAGGCGACGGCTCGATTTGAAGCTCGCGCCCTAACGCTGGGTCTGGTAGAAAAACACCCGGTGACGGGTCGGCTGCAACTGGTAAACCCGGCCCTGGATAATTTGCTGGCGGGCTGGTATTGCTTGCAACTTGACTCGGCGGCTTTGTCGCAAACCCTGGGGCGGATGCAGCTTGTAACCAGGGCCAATCGAAATGACCATCAGCTTATTGGCAATTTTCTACGATTGCTCTATCTATTGTTCAGTCCAGTCCAGCGCCAGACCTTGTTCACGACCCTCTTACAGCCCAACCCGACTCCGGCGGGTCTAGGGCTGGCCCTGAAGCTGGGAGAACTCGAAACCGATTTCGCGGCGACCTGGCAAGCTTATTTAGCAGCTTTGCCGGATGACAAATTCAAGCGGGAGCTATTGCGACTTTGTGCCGGGTTGGGCCAGCGCCTGACTGGAATAGCCACCCCGCCCTGGTTGAGCGAGATGGCCTTGCAACTGTTAGTGGAACACGACCCGGCGGATGCGCGGTTGCATTTGGCGTTAGGCCGGGTGCAGGAAGCCACCGGGCGGGCAAGTCAGGCTCTTTTCAGCTATCACAAGGCCCAGCAAGTCGCCGATTTGCCCGCCCTCGAAAGCACCCTGAAACTGGCGGAGATTGCGACCCGGCAAGGTCAATATGACCAGGCTGCCACTCCCCTGTTGGAACTGCATCGCCGCTTGCAGACCGCTCAGGCCGAAGTCGCCAATCAATTGGCAGTCGTTCGGCGCGGACAGGGCCAGCCCGAAGCGGCTTGGCAATTCGCCCGGCAAGCTGTCGCCCTGGATCGCCAGCCAGCTTATCGCCTCAATCTGGCGCTGTCGCTCTATGACAAGGGCGCAAAAACCGAAGCCGAAGCTGAGTTAGTAAATTTGACTTCGGAGCAATCCGATTTCGCCGAGGCTTTCTGCGATTTGGGACGGCTGCAACTGGAGCGGGGGGCATATGAGGCCGCCTTGCTCAATCTGCAAAAGGCGGTGGAGCTAAAGCCGACGGCGGCACGCTTCTTATATAGTCTGGGTAACTCGCTGGCTGCCGCCGGGCGTTATCCCGAAGCTTACTCCTATCTGCGGGCCGCTTCCGACCAGCGCGAGGCCACTTCGGATTATGATGCGGCTTTGGGAGTGGCAGCGTTCCGGCTGGGTCGGCTGGACGAAGCGCGGGCGGCTTTGGAGCGGGCCATCAGCCGTATTTCTCACGAACATACCAACCCTCCTCCGTCCGGCTTGTTGGTTTATCTGGCGGCGACTGAGTTCGCCGCCACCAACTATGCCGGAGCGTCCAATGCCTTGACTATCGCCCTCGACCACGCCCCGGACAATATCCAGTTGCGATTGCTGGCGGGGCGAGTGGCGGAGGCTGCCGGTAGGCTCGACCCGGCCATGACCCACTATCAGCAGGCGGCGGGCAGTATTCGGGCGATGTCGCGGGCTAATGGCGGCGCAAATGTGCCAACCGAAATTCTGGCGACCTGCCAGTTGGGATTAGCTCGCAACATGCGGCTACGTAAACGCCTGGCCGAGGCCGACCATCATTTGCAAGCGGTTCGGCTGTTCCAGCCGGACGAACCCGAAACCTGGCAAGAGGCCGGGGAACTAGCGTTGGCCTGTCAGGATTATCAGGTCGCCGCCGAAAGTTTTGCCAAGGGCCGGGCGGCGCTCTCCAAAAATAAAAATGTAGCTAAGGGCGGCGTATCCGCGTTGCTTTCATTAGATAGCGACTGGTTGGGTCTGTTCGGGTCGGCGGAAAAGCTGGCCTTTGATTTGGCCCGTCATCATGCTGCCGCTTTGATGTACCTGGGGCAGTCCGGCCCGGCCCAACAGATTTTAGAGAGCCAGCTTGAAATTTTGTCCACTTCTGAATCTGAAAGCGGGGATACCAATCCGGTAACTGATAGCCGCCGGGCAGCTTTGCGACACCAGTTAGGCCTTAGTCTTTTGGACACCGACCAGCCAGAACCGGCCCTCGAACACTTGCGGCAAGCGGTCATTATTGCCCCGCAGAAGGTTGAATATCGGTTGGCGCTGGTCAAAACCCTGCTGGCGAACCAGCAGACCGAAAACGCCCTGACGGAACTGGAACAAGTCCGTTTACAAAGCGCCGATTCCGACCCGACGGTTTGCGCCGAAGTTGCTCGGCTGTTGTTGCTGGCCCGCCCCGATAGTTTGGACGCGACCCGCTTGCTCGATAGCCTGAATCTCTATTTGAAGGCGCTTGAGGCCGAAGCCGAAAACCCGGCCTACTTATATCAGGCCGGATTGTTGGCCTATCACCTGCGCTACCAGAATCAGGCCACCGCCCTGATTGAGCGTCTGTTACTAACTGCCCCCGATTTACGGCAGACCCGCTTGCTGGCAGCCTGCAACCTGGAACGCAGCGGTGAACTGGCTTTGGCCCGCCTCGAAATTGAAAAAGGGTTGGCAATCGGCGACCCCGGCCCGGCCAAGACCGGGTTAGCCGCTACTTTCTATCCGCAGCCGCTGGAAGATAGCCTGTATTTGGTAGCGGTGCGACTGTATCGCAAGCTGGATATGTCGGAGCAAATGGCCCAGGCCCTCGGCAAGTTCCGCGATTTACAAGGCCCGTTGGCGTTACAGGCCGCGATATTGGCAGAACAGGGTTGGTTGGCGATGTCGCGTCAAGTTTATGCCAATGCCGCCCGGTTTTATGGGCAGGCAGTCGCGGCCTTGCGCCAGGTTCAGGCGGCAGAGACAAAACCCGGTCTGGGTGAGC
>JBBRSG010000133.1:0-16646 GCA_038245615.1 Chloroflexia bacterium
CCTTAGTCTCGGCAATTCGACAAGCAGGCGGCAAAGCTGCTTTAGCTGGGATGGGGCAAGAGAGTACTATCCCGACCCGGCAAGCGGGCGGCAAAGCCCAACTTAACGGGCAAGGGCAAGAAGCGGCAGCCGCTGTTCGGCAAGCTACCGGAAAAGCTACTTTACCAGGAGGCGGTCAATCCAAGGCTAGTGGAGTGCGGCAGGCCACCGGGAGTACAAGTCTTGGCGGGCAAGGCCAGAGCCAGATAATCGTCAAAAAGATTGCAGCAGCTGGGGCGACCCTTAGCGGTGCGGGCTACGTGGTAGCTAATACCTCGACTGGCCTACAAAAGTTGGGTGCAGCAATCCTATCCGGCGCGGGCCGCTCGGTAGCGATTGCTTCAAAGCTGGCATCAGCCGGTGCGCGGCTATCGGGCCAAGGCCAGGACACTACCCAAGCCCAGAGGCAGGCTGGGTTAGGCACAACTCGATTAGAGGGCCGAGGCCAATCGAGCGGTCAGGGTATTCGGCAGGCAACTGGCAAATCGTCCCTCGCGGGCCAAGGCCAGGACACGAATAAAGCTGTCAGGCAGAGGCAGGCTGGGTTAGGCACAACTCAATTATCAGGGGTTGGCAAGACGACACCGATAGCTTCTAAAAGGGCATTCGCAAGTGCGGTGCTATCCGGTGCGGGGCAGGTCGTTGTCAGCACCTCGAACATTGTCCAGAAAGCAGCCGGGGCTATCCTATCCGGCGCGGGCCGCTCGGTAGCGATTGCTTCAAAGCTGGCATCAGCCGGTGCGCGGCTATCGGGCCAAGGTCAGGACAATCTATCGGGGCGGCTGGTAGCATCGAGCGGGGCGGCCTTATCGGGGTCAGGTCAGGCCAAAGCCCAACCGACCCGTCAAGCCACCGGCGCGGCCTTCCTTGTCGGGCAGGGCAGAGAGGTCGCCGCCGGGGCGCTCCGGGCGGCAGGTCGGGCAATCCTAGCGGGAGTTGGGCAGGTCATAGCCCTGGTAATTCCCAAAGCTATCGAGAGCAAGCCACCTTTAATCGAGATTTACGAGATAGCCGGGCCGGGAATGATGGTCGAAGAAATCGCGGCTCCTGGCGCAAACAGTGAAATTTATGAAGTGGACGGGCCGGGTATCGTCAGCATTCTGGAAGTTCGGTAGGCGGGCGGACAAGGCAGGGTAGGATAGGTAAAAGTCAGTGGCTAATTTCGCTTATGAGTTCGCCTATAGCATCTATCGGGGCGATAAAAAGCAGCTCAAAATCAGGCTGAAAAACGCTGATGGCACGGTCTTACAGCCCTCGACTTTGGTTAATCTGTTTTTCACTGCCAAGTTAGCGCCGGGAGTGGACAGCGACCCAGGAGTATTTCAGAAAAAGCTAAATAGTCCCTCGACTGGCATCGCTATTTCAAACGACGCAGCCGGGGAGTGCATTGTAACCATTTTACCGCCAGACACCCTGACCGGGGTGGGGCTACCCACCACCAGTAGCGAGGGTATTACCCTCTACTGCTTTCTGAAAATAGTTGATGCGGCGAGCGACCCTTACACTCGCCGGGTGGGGACTTTAACCATATTGCCGGATTAAGAGCGGAGCGGAGCGCAGGGCACCGGCATACCGGCGAGGCGAAAGGAACAAAAGCAAAAGCAATGGCGATACCATTTGCCACCGGACGAGTGACCATCAAGCGAATACCCGCCAACACTCAATCGGCGACCCCCAATGTAGTGCTGGCGGGTGTCCGGGCCGTGTTGGAACAGGCTAAAGATGGTGAAGTGCTGGCTCTAATGGCAACGCCCGGCATCGAGGATTTAGCTAAAAGGATAGTTTTCCGTTGCTACATCGGCGGCAAAGACGAAAATCCAGGCGGCGGCAATTGGCGCATCAAAGCGCAGGACAGGTTTAGCTATACCGGCAACGACCCGGACTCGCAGCTAAACGGGGAGTATCGGGTGATAGCCGACACCGAGCCGCAAGAGGGTTATAGATTAGCGCATTGGAAAATGTATTTAGTTCGGGAAACGTGGGCTAGTTAAATAAAGATGATCGAGAAAGTCATTAACTACCTAAAAACGCCCTTAACCACGATGCTGGCTAATTCAACGCTAAGGGCCTATATGGGATCGGCGGTCACAGCTATTCCGGTGTATACGACTAGCCTGCCTGCCGAGGTGATAGCGCCATGTTATGTGCGGCTTTACCCAACTCCCAACGAAACGCTTTTGGCGAACTTCCTGGGCAGTGCGGTGGCTAAGACCCATATTGCGGCGGAAGAGTTGATGATCGAATGTGCTTCGATGGGTAGTAGCGATTTGGAAGCCGAAAACCGGGCGGCGCAACTTCTTATGGAAGTTATGGCCCAGGCCAGATTGTCACTATTGAGCGGGCTGGTAACAATAAACCGAACATCCTTAACAGGCAGCGGCAGTTATGAACAATGCTCGAATTATATGATTGAACCAATTACGCCCCAGCCGCCGCCTAGTGGCCCGAATAAAGATTCGAGCGTACCGATGTGGACTGCCACTCGATACGCCCGAATCAAAGTATGGGTAACGCACGTCCTAACGGCTTGATTTGATGGTTTAAGAAAGCAAAGGCGAGGACATACATGGTAAAGATAAAAATCAGAGGCGGTAAACCAGAGGCTAAGACTAAAGCTACTACCCCACCCGACCAGGCTGTTTTTATCGGCAGTCGAGGGGAGCGGATAGGCGGGGTATACCACCTGCCCGGCATTTACAACAGCCCCATATACCGGGATGCTGACGGGCAAGTCATAGATACCTCAAGCTCCGATGTATCAGGTCAACCGATCGGGAGTATCGGGGCGGTTTCCAAAGAGTTTTACGGCTTCGAGATTGGGGACATTGTAGCCTTGCCGGTTTGGGATACCGAACGGCTGGAACTGGCGCTATCGCTTAAAGAGTTCGCAATCGCTACCGACGCGGCTCAGGCTTTAATTGTGACCGCTCACAAAGAGGCTTACGCCGCCAGCGAAAAGCAAGGAGGCAGCCTTGAAGCTTATGCCGCTCGAATTGACCAGCTTATGAGCGAACTTGAAGCAAAAGGCTGGCTGTTGTCGCCCGATTCGGGTGAGTATCAGCCCGACCCAAACGAGGTATCCGAAGGCGGTTGATGCGGGTAATAACTCCCCGGTTGGGCAGTCAGATATTAGACATTAGACATTAAATAAACAGGTAAGCAAGTAAGCAAAAGAAAAGAGAGGTAGCATCGTCATGCCAGTCGCACAATCGTTTATCGCCCCCGATAGGGGTCTCTATATGGGTATTCAGAGCGCCAAAGGTACGGCTTGTACCACTTTCAAAGCAGCCGCCGGGTACACCAAATTTGAGTATGAAATCGTCAAGGGCTATACCAAAGGCGTCCCGATGTTGGGCCTGGGTAACTGGATGCAACGTAGCGTTGGTCACGATTTTATCGTGAAAAACGGTACAGCCGAAGGTTGGATGAGTTTAGATTTACTACTAGCCTTTTTGTTTGGTCTACTAGGCACGAAAACCACTACTGGCGCTTCCGCCCCATTCAGTCACGCTTTCGCCTGGTTTCAGAAAAACGCGATTATGAAATACGCTACTCTTTTGGTAGTAGACGGCGAAAGCAGCGCCGGAACCGGTATTTCAGTCGAAATGATACGAGATGTAAAAATCTCGAATTTCAAGTACACCATTACCGGCGCGGATGCGGTGAAGTTTTCATTCAACTTCGAGGGGCTGAATATGGGCGCGGGCGCGGCTTCACCGACCCTTACGACCACGTGGTTGACTACTCCTAGCTTGCCTAGCCCGGTTGATTCGGTCAACAACATTTTCACCTGGCCTAGCTGGTTCCCGGTTTCAGGAACTATCTGCAACAACTCGATTGAAGTAGCCTGGACGGGCAACGTTATTGAAGGCCCAGCTTGCATCGGCTCAGGCGAACATTCGGATTTGTATATTGACCAACAAGCGTGGGAGCTTGATTTCAAGTTTCTACATACCTCGGATATGGTCGACGTCCGTAACCAGATACTTGCGCTGTCCAGCACTCTTAGTGCTGACACCTCGGCTCTTAAAACCGGTCTAAAAGAGGGCGCTTTCTCATACGCCCTATCGGGCCTTGACCTGGCGGGCGGCTCGACCCTCAAGAGCCTGTCCCAATCGTTTCCGAATTTGCAGTGGGTCAGTCACAAGGTCAACAACGCCAGTCCCTCAGATAGCGATGTAAAAGCTATGAGTTTCGCGGGCGACTCTACCGCAACGGTGGTCAATGCCATTTCAGGTACGAACTTCGCCTTTTAGGTTGATTGCTTGGTATATAGCCATTCGTCAATTAAGCAAGCAGGCAAGCAGGAAACAAAGAAAGAAAGAAAGAAAGATAAGCGGGCAAGATAAGCAATGGAAATATTCGCTAAAGATGTAATGCCGATTGCGGTTGTAAAACGTGATAAGACCGATAACGAGAGCGTTCATCTGAAATACCACGCCGGGGCGCTCAAAGCTCATACCCTTGAGGGAGTGCAGAGCGTAGCCCAATCGGACTTGATAAAGTGGATGGAACAGCTTTACGGTTGGGACGCTGAGACCAGGACTTACGCCGGGGTCGAAAAGCTTACCCGGAATGTGCGGATTCAGTACTACACCCTCGTCAATGATAAGCGCGATGCTATCGGGCGGATGGTCGCAGTGCTGGCGGCGTCCGCCGATGGGCAACCCAAACCTTTTGGTCAAGACAGCGAACTTGAAGCGCCCGAGGTTATGAGCTTGTATTTCAATCAGCCCGATTTCTTCGAGGAATGCTATCAGGCCGCTATCAAGCTCAATGTGAGCTTAGCCGTGACCGAGGATGACCGGGCCGCTAACGGAGCGGGGGTCAAAGACGAAGCTACCGCTAAAAAAAACAGTACCGATGGTGGTCGGGAAGCGGTGGGGTAATCGAGTGGCTAGACGGCTGGCAACCTGACATTTTCGCGGCAACTCAAAACAGTCGCAACCGGCAGAGCGAGGCCGAAAACCAGCTCCCCAAAGAACCGGATTTGGAAGCGCGGATGCAAGGCGCTTTACTACTATCCGAGCCCGATTTGGAAGATATGTATTGGTCTGAAATGTTGGGGACGCTGGAAGGCTTAAAGTTTAAGTTCAAAGAGGGCGCAAGCGGGTGGGGACAATTCAGCGCGGCCTATCTGGAAAAGCTTAAAAGCTACGCCCGCGCTAAATCGGCCTTGATGGAACTACAACGCTACCGGGCCGGGGTCGGTCTTAGCCTTGCGCCGCCCGACAACCGTAGCCAGGAGCAACGCCAAAAGGACGCAAAAGCCGCCGGGGGCATGAGTAGATTTTTAGCCCGGCCCGGCCAAGCGTTACCTGTAACGGCAACAGCGAATAAAAATAAAAGCGTAGTCGTCGCCTTGCGCTAATAAATCGTTTTTAGGCCAAAGCTACCCAGCGCCCCGCGCAAGAAGTCGCGGATGAAAGCGCCTTGCGGCAAAGCTGACAGTATTAGAGCCAAAAACAAAAGGATTATCAGCGTAACCAAAATCGCGGTGTCAGTCGAAAACTTGCGGTTTCGAGGTCGGGACATTGACGGTAACGGCGGCGGTTGCTGAGGCTGGGGCTGGGGCTGGTAAGGGTAATACGGTGGTTGCGGTTGCGATGGCTGTTGCATAAATACTTTGTCCTTTTAGATTAGAATTTATATACTAACTTATTAGCCAAAATGTCTTAAATTTTATCATACCATATAAATTCACATGAGCGACACTTTAGACAACGGAATAAGCTTTAATCTAGCAACTTTGAATTGGGGCGAGGTCTTAAATTCCACGATTGACCCCAGGCTTTTAGAAATGGCTGTTTTAGAAACTTTAGATGAGCTTGAAGCGATTATTGAAAACCATTTCGCTGACAGGGAATCAAGCTGGAAAGCTTTAGCGGCACGGACTATCAGAGAGCGCAAAGCTCTTGGCTATGCCCCGACCCCGATATTGGGTCGGTCAGGGACACTCAGAGAAAACGTAGCGGGCTTAAAAGAAGTTGAAATAAACGGGTTGGAAATCATCGGCTACGTGTCGCCCGCCGATGTGACTACTCCCTATAGTGACAAACCGATTGGCGAATACGCGGCCCAGCTTGATAAAGTCCGTCCTTTTTACGACTTGAGTGACGAAGAAGCGGGTCAGATTTACGATATTTTGGAAGAGAAACTAGCCGTCAAACTGGGATTTATCTAAAGAGCGAGCTATCTATGCCAACCAGAACTTTACAACTTGACCTGCGATTAAACACCGAGGCCGCCAAAAAGCAGCTTAATGATTTAACCGTCGCTACCCAAAAGAGCTTGGCGGGCAATTCCGGGGCGGGCGGCAGCGCCGCGAATTTCGCCAAACAAAACCAGGCGCTTGACCAGATGAAGCAGCGATTTGATTTGTTGGTCGGGGCGCAGGCTAAATTAACTCAACAGGGTCAAGGCCAGAGCACGGCTTACGCCAAAATCAGTCAGGAAATAGCCGGGATAATATCCAAACAAAAGCAGTGGACTACCTCGGAGGAACAGTTTTTAGCCTTGCTCAAATCCGAAACCGCCGAGCGGGAAAAAGCGGCGGCGGTTACTAGCAAGATGAAGCCGGGCGGCGGCGCGGGCGGCGGTTCAAGCTTTCGACAGGGCGGCACTCAAATCCTAGGGGCGGCGGGGCTACCGGGCGGCGGGCTTATTGGCGCCACCGGGCCGTTGGGTGCATTTACGGCAGCCTTGTCAAGCGCAAGTCAGTTTGTTGACGAATACGGCAAGAAAGCGCAGGAACTAAGCAAAACCGTGTCGGACGGGCGCGGGCCGCTTGACCAACTTCGAGACAGTTCCCTAAAGCTGAAACAGGCTCAGGACCGCTTGATAGATAGCCCGGCTATCGCGGCGGTTCAAAAGTTCAAAAACGAGTTGGAAACCGCCGGGCTGGAATTTCTGCAAGGCGTTATCGAAGGCCTGGTTGAGGGAGCGTCAAAGTTTGGGGACTTTGTTGACCACTTGCCGGGTCTGGGTCGGAGCGACGAAGACCGCAAAAAGGACAGTGAGGCGGACGCGGCCAAGAAAGCCCAAAGCGGTACAAAACTAATCGGCGAAAGTAAGGTCGAATACGAAAATTTGATGCACGACCGCATTGCGATGGAAAAAGAAATTGCAATGTCGGAGCGCGAATTTGCGGTTGAAACCAATCAGAAAAAGCGGGATTTAGCTCTTGAAAAACAAAAGTTTGAGATGGAGACGGCCCGCAAGCAAGCCGACCTTGAGAAGGGAATAGCCAGGGAGGGTCAGGATTACCAGCTACAAAAGCAAAAGCTGATCGAGGATAACGCGTTTCAGACCGCTAGTAAAAAGTTTGAGATTGATAGGGCTTTCGAGGACAGGGCTTTTGGTCAAAAAATTCAGGACGAGCAGCAGGATTTCGCCCGACAGCAATCATATAAAACGCAGGATTTAGCCAAGGACTTAGGGCGGTCAGGCCGCGACTTCAATAACCGATTGTCGGATATGCAGATTTCGGGCGCAAGCGGGGTGGATTATCTGAGAGCCAGCCGCGACCAAAGAAACGCAGTTGCCGACAAGGTGCAAGATTTTCAGATTGAGCAAAGCCGGGCCGGACAAGAATTGGGCATTAAACAGGGTCGAGAAGGCCGCGACTTTGGACAAGCTAAAGAGAAAACCCTAAAAGAACGTCAATTGGATGTTGAGCAGCATTATTACGACTTGCGCTATCAGTCAATCGAGCTTGAAACCAAGCATAGCCGGGCGCTGGAAGACTCGACACTTGCGCTTGAACGCTTCAAAGAGGATACCGCACTAGGGCGGCAAGAGCTTGCCAACAAGCAAACCGACTTCGAGACCGGTACCGGTATGAAGCGGGAAAAGATGGATTTCGACCAGGGGGAGCGGCGGCGCGGTCAGCAGCAAAAAGAGTTTGACTTTGGCGGCGGATTGGTAAACAAGCTACCGCAAGAGGCTTTGCAAAAGCTAATCAAGTCCAACCCCGATATTGGCAAAATGGTCGAGGGCGATTTGGGTCGCAAGGGAATGACTATTCCCGGCTTGAACGCTCCGACGGCTAAAGCCAAACCAAGCATGTTTGGAAAAGCGGGCGCGGCTTTCGGCAATATGATTACTGATAATGTCGGGGACACCTTCGGCCTCCTAAAGACCCTCGGTCCGGCTGCGTTGCCCCTACTACCCCTTATAGGCGCGAAAAACGGGGCTAAGGAAATCGCTAAAATGCTTGGGGTAGACCTGCCGGGCTTTGCCGATGGTGGTTTCTTTTTGGGCCAAAAGCCCGGCCCGGCTATCTTGCATCCGGGGGAACTAATCTTAAATCCCGACCAGCAAAAGGCGTTATTCAGTCCAATGTCCAATCCTCAGCCGGTAGCAATGGCTGGCGCATCGGGGTCGGGTGGCGACAGCGCGGCCAGCATCCAGAACACCTTTTCGCTGGACGGCGCGACCAACTTGCCGCCGGAGTTCGCTAAAGCGATTGCCGAAATAATGAAATTCAGTAACGCCCAAATGAGTAACGCTAAGTCGCAAATGATGAGCGCGAATATGCGGGCGCAATATCAGACCTTTTTCGGGGGTAGTCGGTAACAGCAATGGCAATCTCATATTTTGCGTATGCGGTTGAGGGCGATAGCATCCTTGACGGGGATATGATTCGGATGCAATTAGAGCCGGATAGCGTGCCGATGTACGCTCCTTACGGGCAAGAGTTTCGGGCCGGGGACGGGCAACCCTTGTACGCTGGCCCGCCGTCCGTAACCTTGCATTGGCAAGCCTTACCTTTTGACACCGATACTCAGGGGGTGGCGGCAACTACCGGCACAATCAAAAGCTTTTATGCCGATTGGGAGCGAGCCAGGGATTATCACAAGCAAAGATTTACGGTCAATTTCTTTGACCCTAACACTAACGATTGGGTCAAAAAGAAATGTGTGATTTTGTGGCCCGATTGGTCGGGAAAAGAATTCGGGTCGGCTTTTATGAATTTCGATATAACTTTGGTCGCGGTTGGGATAAATCTAGCCGATAGTGGCACTCCGACCTGGGGGGAAAGTAGTCCGGTAGCCTACAGCGAGGATAAAGCCACGCTGGGGGATGAACTGGTCGGGGCTATCGGGTACGGCCTAATTGGGCGCGGCCTAATCGGGCGCGGTTCGGCAAGCTAGTGAGCGAGTGAGTGAGTGGAGTTAGAAAGTAATTATTATTTATGGCTGGCTTAGAGTACGTTGCACATGAAATAAAGACCGGGTTGGGCTATTACAAGATGCTGTTTTCGGCGACCCCGTTTGAGGGTAATCCGGCGGTAGCGCCATTCGAGAGCTATGGCTATGGCGGCGCGGGGCGGCGGGATATGCGTTGGCTCAGCAGCCAGACTACCGGAAACGGTTGGGAACACACGTTTGAAATCGTTGGCAACAAGTATCGGCGCGATACCGTATTTGCGGGCCGGGCTTGCGGCATAAATCTAAAACAGTTCGCTAACACCAACCTGGCAATTGGCGAAGGCGGTTTCCTAACTCCAGGCTACAGCGAAAGAACCGATTACATTCACGCTATCATCAAAGACGAAGGCGGGGTTAATACCCAATTTCTAGCGCCCGGTGTCCAAAAGAACACGATAGTCGCAGCCACCCCCGACTACTTTCTAGCCAAACAACGTACCCCCCGGTTGCCTTATTTACTACAAGCCGTTGCCGCCAAAGAGCGGCAAAAATGGGCTACTGAGATGGTTCACACTCAGGCCAGCGTCGGGTTTCCCCCGACTACCGGGGAAGACGGGTCGGCGGGTTTCACGGGCGACCCGTTAGCGGGATTTGGCAAATATGTAGACGAAACCACCCTGTCCTACGATGCGGATCTGCTACCGCTTGCCGCTAACGAAAATCATTTTCTGGTTAATCTATCGGTTATCTACATCCTGAAAGAATATTTCAGTAACCACGTGCGGGTGAACGGGCGACCCATTGGGCAGGTCTTCGATATTGAAATCACCCCCGATGCTGAAAGCCAGTTGGTATCTTTGGACATTGGGGACGGCTCACCTCACGCGGCGGTGCTTTCCGCCTTGCGGGAGGGTAACTTCCGCTATTGGTGGGACTATCGTTGCGGGATGCACGTAATCCCCGATTACTGCAATCCGGGGTCGAATATCGGTACGACTACGCCGGTTTACGGCATTCTCACTTTGGACAGATTGCCGGGGGTTGGCTTTAACATGTCCCCCGGCCCTCGAAGCGATTTGGGCTACCCTCGCGTCAATCGGGTCTATGTCGAAGGCCAGTGGAGTAGTCCGGTATTGGCGGGAGATGTGACCGTCGAAACCAACCCGCTTAAAAACTGGAAAATAGCCCCGAATAAGGCAACCTATCCGCCGGGCCAGACCATCGGCACAGGTGGGGAAGATGTTTCGATCAAAGGGGCGCATATCTCAGACCCGGCTCATTTCGCCCGCTCGGAGTACAACCGACTGTCGCAAAGGAATCGGGTTACTTTATCCGGCTTCCCCTATGTCGGGTGGGCCTTGGGTAGTTACAACCGGGTCATTCAGTTGATATTTCCAGACGACCCGCAAGGCAGTTTCCAGGGAATAGGCGAAGGCGGCACTTTTGGCTACTACTCCGTCGAGGCAGTATCGGTTGAGGTTCAAGGCGCTGACGAACCGGGCGGCGGCGGCGGATACCCGGAATGCACTTTGGTATTACAAGAGATTGTGACCAATGATGATTAAAGCAAAGCAAGGCAAAGCGATAGAAGATTATGGCAGACCCGACTAAATTGATTTTCATTGGAGCGTTCATAGACGAAAATGCACCGCCGGGGGAGTGGGATACCGTTCCGCCCAGCTACCCGAATACCGGGATAGTCGGGCGCAATTGGTACATTTCGAGTAACGCCTGTCTGGATGACCCGACCCGCCGGATTTACAAACCAGGCCAAAAGCGGACACAATATCCCGGATATTTTGAGCATTGGCTAGGCTGGCCCTCGATGGAATATCACTTACCGATAGTCGAAGCGTCAGAGTTCGCTTTGATGATTGCTCAATTCAATTACGCTAAGGTCATAGACGGATGGTGCTGGTTTTCGCTTTGGAACGCTCAAACCCAACAATGGAAGATGAAACTAGGAATTATGGAGCGCCCGATTATCGGGGGTTACACTGGCAATCTGTATCAAGATGTGACGCTAATATTCGGCGGTATCAGGCCGCCGGTGTACTCGATTTAAGATGATTTAATTAATAATTATGGCAATGGCAAAAGAAACCGAAACCGACAACAAACTAAAGGTAGCTTATTGCGTCTTTACCCATGCCAACGGGCCGCAATCTGGCATTGGCCTGTTTACGCGGGCCGAGGCGGTGGCACGGGCAACCCGTTTGGAGCGGACCGGGCTTTCTGATAATACCGATTTCGAGTGCGACTATCGGATTTACGGTACAGGCGACCCGGCTAATGTCCCTGACTGGCTACCGCTAGTCCAAAAGGACGCACAAAGCGGCTATCTGTATCCCGATGCTGATAAGCTGATAGCGGCCTTGACCGAATACCACCCCGATATACTTTTGGTAGATAGCTATCCGGTTGGGCTGGTTTCCTATCTGATGGATAAGAATACCCGCCCCGGCGCGGTCTGGGGCGTAATGCGGAACAGCCCGCAAGCCATTGGAGCGCGAGGCAAGTACGTTTTACCTTACGGCCTGTTTGACCGACTGTATAAAATCGAGCCGGGCAACTTTGGCTTGATGACCTGGAACGATGGTATTACCCGTGAGCGCACCCAGTCCATTGCGGAGCGTGAGGCCGGAATTAGGGACATATCTTACAAAGAGCCAAGTCCCCAAACCCAGGCCGATTTCGCGGACTGGCCGGAGTGGTACAAGCGTCACCGCCGAAACAGCTACAAGTTAATAGCTCCAATAGTATTGTTAATTCCGGCTCAGGTAGTAGACCGACGCGCCGCCCGGTTAGCTCTCTTGCGACATGCTGTTGATAGCGGACAAATGACTATGACCGAGGGGGAAATGAAAGCCTGCGGCAATAGCGATAAACCGCTAGTGCTAGTGAGCCTGACCGCCGGAGCTTTGGCCTCTGGCGAGTATTTGCGTATTCGGAAGTGGCTAAAAGAAAAGATGACCGAATGGGGATTAGACCAAATTTCCGAAACCGGGCGGCTATTAGTCCAGGTCGGTCTAAGTTTTCCAAAACTTAGCGAAATCTGGAGGTATCTAGCCGGGGTGGATTACCTGTTGACCTCTGCCGGATATAACACTTTTCACGAAGTGCGGCTACTAGCCGCTTTGGGGTTATTTGAGGGTAAAGCGGCGTTTCGGGCAATGGAACATTACCCCGACCAGGTATGGCGGGCTAAAGAGCAAGTCGGGCTGTTTGACCCGGCCCGGTTCCCGCCGCCCAATGCTGAATTTGGCCTGGGCCTGGTGGATAACGGGGCGGACTATTTAGCGGTTGCGATTAGTAGCAAGCTAAACAGCCTTAGCCTCAGCCTTAGCCGAAATAGGGCTAGGGAAGGGGAAGGGGAAGCACACTAACATGGATAATTCGTTACCGCCCGATTATAGTAAAGACGTGGCGCGGGCTGCCAGTGACCGGCGGATTAATGACCGGCAGACTGGGGTGGCAATGCCAACTATTGCCGGAAACGGCAACGGCGACCCCGATATGCGAAAGCTATATTCCCCAGAATTGGCGCAATCTATGATGACTACGGACGGGCCAAACGGGATGCGGTGCGGAGCTTTGACCGTGCTATACGGCAATTCGGTCTTTACCCCCGGCGACCCTATGCTGAAGTCGCATAGCGCCACCTCTGACCTGGGCGGGACGTATGCGATTGTACCGGGAAGTGGGCCACCGGACTTCCATAACGAAATCGAACTAATCCCGGTCGGGTGCGGGCCACTCCAACCGCCCGATGGCGCGGTCTACCCTTGGGTGTACTACCACATTGCTGGCTCTGGCTTCGACACTGGCTATTACTACTATCTATCCCCAACCGACGGGCCGCATCCAGGTCGCGGCCCAGGCTGGCCTCTGTGATTACTCCCCATGCCTAAAGGCGGGGGCATTGTTAAGGATTAAAGTAAGAAAGATAGGAGTTTGGATTTATGTCAGTTATCAGCTTTTCGGCGCTTGACGGCTATCGGGGTGACGGGTCAACCGGCTCAGATGTGTGTCAGAGTTACACCCCGGCTGACCCAGCCTCGCGCAACGTATGGGATTTGGGTTGGAACGCGGCGTTTAAGTCCGTGAACTGGCTACTTACAGCTACCGCTAATGGGCAGCTTCTGATTGGAAATAATACCACCGGGCGCTTTGCCAAAGCCGTCCCCACCGGCAGTGGTGGAATTACCGTGACTGCCGGTGGGGGTAGTTTGGATGTACAAATTGCAAATGCGGGAGTCACCCCGGCTAAAATGTCCCAAGCCGCCCGCACCCAGATAGCTAAATCCATCGTGCTTTTGGATTTAGCGGGTGGGGCGCAAGCCGATGTCCCAATCTTTGCGAGTGACGTGGCTTGCACCTTGTTATCAGCCTACATTATTTACCAGGCGGCAGGTGGAACTACCCCGGCTGCCGTATCGCTGGGTCGGAGTGGGTCGGGCGGTAGTGCTACCTATTACACTAACGCCCAGGCGACGACGGCGAGCGCCGCCCAGTGGAGTAAAGACATCCTGGCGCTATCGGCGACCGATGTACCAGGCAATAGCACCGTTTACTGCTCGACCGATGGGGCGGGCAATGCTGGCAAGGCACTGGTTTGCGTCACGTTTGAAGTGAATTGAGATACCAAACAACTGAAAGTAGCTAGATAGAAGGGACACATAAGTTATGACCCCCGAAACAATTGGCACAATTATCGGCACAATCGTTGCGGCAGGCAGCGCGGCATGGGCGGTAATTAAAGCCACCGCCGCCCAAAAGAACGGGAAGGCTACCGAAAAAAAGGCCAATAAAAACAGCCTGGCTTTGAGTAGTATTCAAAGCGACTACGATCGGTTGAACGAGCTTTATGACGAAATGAAGTCCGAGCGCACCGACGACCTCAAGAAAATATTACAGCTGGAAGCGGGGTCTATTGAGGAGCGCAAGCGCCACGAGCTGGAGGTGCTGGACTTAAAGACTACCATCAAGCGGCTTGAGTATCAGCTTGCCACGATTAATGACCAGTACAAAGCCGTCTTGCTCTTGAACGAAGAGTACATTGCCGAGATAGACCGGCTGAAAACTAAAGCAAGCAAGCCCTCTCGCTCTGGCTCTGGCGGCACTGGCAATTTGCCAGTTGAAAATGTTACTACCCCCCAAACCGGGAATGGTAGTAGTTCGGGGTCGGCTACGGGAAACTAAGCGGGCGGTTGCCCACCAACCAGATTATTAGGCTCAGCACGCAACCGCCCGAAATAGTATTGGCTCTCTTGGAACGTATTCAGGAGCTAGAAAGCGACATGGCTCGGCTCGCTCTGACCCGCACCCATCACGTCTTAAACTACGGTGACACCTATCGCAAGATAGGCAGCCGAGTGGTTTATCGAAACAACGGGCCGGGGCAGCCCGCCGAGGTAGTCACGGTAATTGAGGATGAAAATTTCAAAAAATAGGAAGGGAGGGTGGGAATGGAAGAAACTCCACATCAGTTACAGCAGCACATCGAGCAGCTAGAAAACCGGGTGACGGCGCTGACAGAGGCGTTGGCAATGTTGATGTATCGCATTGCCACCAATCGGGTGACAGACGATGAGCTATTCAAACTGATTGAAGGGGTGGGCTTCAATTTGGCAATTCTAGCTCGACGGACGGGACACGCCACCACTGGGGGGCTAGGCACAGGCACAGGTAAGAAGGGGATTATCAAGAAATGAGAATACCAGAGGATATTGAAGCACTGCCCAGTCCGAACTATTATGCGGGTCGGGGTGGTTTGGCGGTAGACCGAATTATAATACACACTACCGAGGGCGGGTATCAAAGTTCAATAGATTGGCTCAGGTCGCCCGTGAGTGGCGGAAGTGCCACTTATATCATTAATACTGCTGGTACGAAAGCGGCGATGCTGGTTGGGCTGAATGATACCGCGTGGCATTGCGGGAATAGCGATTGGAACGCCCGCAGCGTGGGGATAGAGCATGAGGGATACGCGGGGCGGGGCGGATTCTCGGATGCGATGTATCGCATCTCGGCCCAGATGGCGGCCTACGTCTGTCAGCTTTTCGGCCTCGTCCCTGAGTACAAGAAAACCTTCTTTGCTCATAACGATGTACCCCAAGATCCTAACAACTGGCATACCGACCCCGGCCCTCATTGGAATTGGCCTTTGTATATTAGTTACGTCAAGCAAGAATTGGAGAAGAGAAACCCTATGCCGCCTACACCACCTACTTTTGACCCCAACCCCTTGAAAATCCCTGATATTGGAGTCGGGATGTATAACAAGCTGATCGAGATAGGCCAGACGGCCTTAACCCCTGAGCGGTACACCGGTCCGAATAGCGGCACTTCGATGCTGATAGCAACGGGCGGCTATGTCCTGTTTGCGGTCAAAGAATATAGCGGCCCAGGCTGGCAGGTGGTGGCGATTAAGCAGTGATTAGCAGAGCAAAGGGAGAAAAGCTTAACCAGACCAGGCGGGCTAACAGTTGCTCGTGCTGCTCCTCGGTCATCTCATGCTCGTACACGGCCTTATCTTTCCAGTATTATTTGGTTTCCACTCTGATGGGGCATTTTGGACAGTCGCTAGATTCGCCTTGGCCCAGGTCGAGCCAAAATCTATGACTTTGGCAGGAGCTAGTGACTGGCCTTGGCGACTATTATTGCTGTTTCTAGCAGCTCCCGGCCCGCCCCCGTTAGCTTTCCATGCTTCTAGTATCTTTTCAACGTATTTCAGACTGTTGCCGCCCGACTTTGCGGCTTCTATTGCCGCGTCTCTGACACAGGCCGGGCCGTATTCCTCGCACATCTGAGTAATAATCATGGCGTGGGTAGCACTTAGAAAACTGGCTTTTATCAAGTCCGAGCAGGCTTTAGTAGCCTGTTTTTTAAGCTCGCCGGATTCAGGGGCGGGCCGGGTAGTCTTTGCTATTGTCGCTTGAAGTGTGGGTAGTTTGGCGGCGGGTTCTGACTCGGCTTCGACAACCAGGGAGGGCGAGGCTGAGGCTGGCTCCACTACTACATGCAATAACTTGGGGATGGCGGCTTTGACTTTTGGCTGCGGTTGCGGTTGCTCATTGCTGCCGGAAGCGGCTTCTTTATTATTAGATTTTTCCACCTGCTGTACCTGTACGTGCGCCAAAATGGATTTTACGAACAAGTCGGGGTTAATTCGGTAATGCAGCACTGGGGCGCTGCCGGGCCGCCGCAGGGCAGTTTCGAGGCCGAAGGCCGCAAGCTTAGAAGCGGCCCGGCTGACCTGATACTGTGACAAGCCTAACTCCTGCTCCCAATCTTTGTAAGACTTGAAGAACCAACCTTTGGAATCTTCGATGTGTTCGGTCCAATAAAGGCACTGACTTAAAAGCAATGCCGCCATGTGGTCGTTGCCGGTCATGGCGATGAAAACACGGGGGATGGTCAGGACGCTGGCCTGACCGGTAAACTTTCGTAGCA
>JBBRSG010000134.1:0-16562 GCA_038245615.1 Chloroflexia bacterium
TTGGCCTTGACCAGCTCGGTTGCCATCGGCACAAAAGACTCAATCGTACTCTGGGTCAGCTCCGCCATTTTCTCAACCGATTGCGGCCCGGTCACAAGGTGGCGCAACAAGACCCAGTGTTCGGGCCGAATGTTGACCTCGCCTTCTGACTCGCGGTTGATTTCGAGGACATGTTGAGCGGAGGGGACTTCGCGGGTGAAGACCGAAGTGCGATTCTTGTTTTGTTTCTGCTCTTCCAGATAGACCGCCGAGCGGACCTGCAAGACCGGCAACGAGATATTAATCGTTTGGGTTTCCGCCGGTTGCAGATTAAAAGAAAATACTCCATTTTCCCAGCCGAAAAGCGGGAGCAGGGCGTTCAGGCCGCGCTCGGTTTCGCTCCAGGCATCTACCACCTCGCCACTGCGAATGATAATTTCGGCAATTTGGTCATACTGGGCCAGGGTCAAACGGCCTGTGACCTTTTGCAAGTTGAGGGCGGACAAAATTGTGTTGAGGGAAAATATTCCAAGTTGTCCATAGAGTGCGGTTGATCTACCAGTCGCCATTGTACTTCATCCTTACGCCGATTACCTGGGCAGTCCAAACCATCCGTTTGCTAATTTTTGATTTAACTACCCAAAGCTCTTTTTCTACTACCACTTTAACCTGACTAGACGGAACCGATTGCACTAGATTTAACCAATTTAACCAATTTAACCAAGATAGAAACCACTATCTAATAGTATATTAGTATAGCATGTTTGAATCGGGCGGTAAAGACTACAAAGCGCCTGGATGAGGGTAAATAAGTTTAAGCAAAAGTTGTTTTGTTATACGCTAGTCTCCAAAACCGCGATGCCCGTTGACAAAGCTTTTAGGCTTAACATACAATCGTAATCGTAACCAGCTTATTCAATCGTTTAGCCAAATCAATCTAATCCGGTATAGTCGCAAGAATTCAATTACAATGCTGGGGTCGCCAGCCAGATGAGGAGTTAAGCGGTAATGTCGAGGCGGAAGAAAAAAGCGCAGGTCGAGAATAATTCGCCTTCAAAAAGCGGGTCGGAAACCTCGGTTGCGCCGGATCAGAGTTCCAATGAGGTGGTAGCACGGGCGGAGCGCGTCCGACCACTGCGGCTGATTTCTGCCGCAACTGCCCCGCCTCCGACGGTTGACCCTGGCGAACTAGCGGCCTCGAAAGTCTGGCGCTTTCCGGTCAGCGAAGCGGATGTGATTGCGACCTTGCAGCGCGGTACCTTCGGCCCGCTCAAACTCGTTCCCTGGGGCAGCAACTACACCTTTATTGCCCCTTTGTGTGACGAGCAAGATGGCAAAGAGTTTGCGGTCATCTATAAGCCGATGCGGGGTGAAGCACCCCTTTGGGATTTCCCCAACGGCACGCTCTACAAACGCGAATATTGCGCCTATGTCGTCAGCAAGGCTCTGGGCTGGAATTTTATTCCGCCAGTAGTGATACGGGACGGGCCACACGGTATCGGTACGGTGCAGCTTTTCGTAGATGTAGACGAGCGCCAGCAATATTACGAGTTCCAGGAAGACCACGCCCACGAACTCAAGCGGATTGCCATTTTTGATTATATTACCAATAACGCTGACCGCAAGGCTGGTCACTGTCTGTTGGGCAGTAATGGACTGGTCTGGGGGATTGATCACGGGCTGTGCTTTAACCACGTCCCCAAGCTGCGAACGATTATTTGGGAACATTCCGGGCAGCCCATTCCCGAAGATATTTGCCTCGACCTGGCGGAACTGGCAACCGACAGTACTCGCCTGACCACGCTTCAAACTGAAATGCAGGAATTATTGGAGCGCCGCGAAATCGAACTCTTTCTGGAACGGTTCGAGTCGGTGCTAAATCACCCGGTCTTTCCGGGCCTTAATTCACGCCGCCAGGTGCCGTGGGGATTTTTCTAATAGCCGCTTATTTGGCTTTGGCGGCAGCACCGTTGGCTAAATTCATTGCCCCCGAAAGTTCAGGAACCCAACCGAGCGAAGCGTGCAGCCCTCGCACTTTTTCCAGTTGCTCCATAATTTCCGGCTCGAAATTAGCCGCCCGGCGAGTGTTCATATCAATGCACATTATCAATCGCTCGTCGCTGGAAGCCAACTTTTGGGTGGATAGGTTCACGATATAATACAGAAAGTGCAGCCGTTTGCTATCGAAATCGAGTAAAGCGCCATGTACCGCCACTCTATCGCCCTCTTGTAGCTCATTCAGATAGGCGATATATTGACGCAAGGCAAAAGTGCTGCGCTGACGCGAGGTGAAATACTCACGGGGCAGGCCGATAGCGTCAAAAAAAGACCGCCAACCCAGGTTGCTCATCAGGGTGTAATACATCATATTGACGTGGCGGTTTGCGTCCAGGTAATCTTCCGGTATCTCCATTTCAGCGATACGCGGCAACCTCAAAACCTGCTCCAACAGCACGGCCTCGGCCTCGGTGCGGCTACTCATTTTCTTAATCCCCTCTCGGAAAAAGTAATCTAACATCTAAAACAGTCCGTTTATCCAGGTTAATTTACATTGTCGCTGGTGCGTCCTGTCGAATACGGTCTCCTCTAATAAAGCGGGCATAAATATAGTACTGGAAATATTATACAAGATTTGCCGCCGATATATTTTATTTTTTGACTAGGGAAATTCAACTGATTTGGTTTCGAGTGCATAAAATTGAGCAATCCATTCCATTATAAACTCCACTTGCGTATGCTATAGCCAACCCTTATACTTTGAGCAGTGGTCAGTGGTCAGTGGTCAGTGGTCAGTAGTCAGAGAAATACAGTGTGGAGTGCTGAGAAAGCCCGGCTTGTATCTGGCATTTTAACTCAAACCTCAAACCTCAAAGCTAGCCTACTGACCACTGACCACTGGACACTGACCACTTTCAATCGTAAATCGTAAATTCCCTGACCACTGACCACTTTTAAGGAGGAAAAATGGCGCATAATTTGTTTGAGAGCCTTCAGACTTTTGAAGCTGGCGGCGGGCAAAGTGGAAATTATTATTCGTTGCCCCAACTCGAAAAGGCCGGGGTTGGGCCTATCTCGAAATTGCCGGTCAGTATTCGGATAGTCCTGGAATCGGTGCTGCGGAATTACGATGACCAAAAAATTGGCGAGGACGATATTCGCGCTCTGGCAAATTGGAGCGCCACTGGTGAGCGCACTGAAGAAATCCCGTTTGTGGTGGCCCGCATCGTATTGCAAGATTTTACCGGCGTGCCACTTTTGGTAGACCTGGCGGCCATGCGCTCGGCGGTCAGTCGAATGGGCCAAAACCCCAAAATTATTGAGCCGTTAGTTCCGGTAGATTTGGTGGTGGACCACTCGGTACAGGTGGATTATTCCCGCATCCCGGATGCGCTGCAAAAAAATATGGCAATCGAGTTCGAGCGCAATAACGCCCGCTATCAATTTTTAAAATGGGGAATGCAGGCCTTCCACAGCTTTAAAGTAGTGCCGCCCGGCATCGGCATCGTGCATCAGGTCAATCTTGAATATCTGGCAAAAGGTGTGCTGGAAAAAGACGGAGTCTATTACCCTGATACCCTGGTTGGGACTGACTCGCATACTACTATGATAAATGGTTTGGGTATCGTTGGCTGGGGCGTAGGCGGGATTGAGGCTGAGGCCGGGATGCTGGGCCAACCGGTCTATTTTCTAACCCCCGATGTTGTCGGGGTGCATCTGACCGGGGTGCTACGAGAAGGCGTAACCGCCACCGACCTGGCCTTGCGCGTCACCGAACTGCTGCGTAAAGCCAAAGTAGTCGGCAAATTCGTCGAATATTTTGGGGAAGGAGCGGCCTCGCTACCCCTGACTGACCGGGCCACGATTGCGAATATGGCTCCTGAATATGGGGCAACTATGGGCTTTTTCCCGATAGACGATGAAACCTGCCGCTATCTGACGGCTACCGGGCGCACCGCCGAACAGGTAGACGCTTTCCGCAATTACTTCAAGGCCCAAGGGCTGTACGGCATGCCCAAAGCGGGTGAAATCGAGTATAGCAGCGTGGTAGAGCTGGATTTAGCTTCGATTACCCCCAGCGTGGCCGGGCCGAAACGCCCCCAGGATCGTATAAATCTGCCCGACCTCAAGGCTACTTTCCACGACCTCATGGTCAGGCCGGTCAGCGAAAATGGCTATAACAAGCCTAGCAATGGCAACAGCCCGCGCTATCCGTTGCCCAAAGATAAAGATTTGGCAAATAACGACCTGGGGCATGGCGATGTCCTGATTGCAGCGATTACCTCGTGTACCAACACCTCTAACCCCAGTGTAATGCTGGCGGCCGGGTTGCTGGCTAAGAAAGCAGTTGAAGCCGGGCTATCGGTGCGCTCGGTGGTCAAAACCTCACTTGCGCCCGGTTCGCGGGTCGTGACCGAATACCTGGATAAAACCGGCCTGCAACCCTATCTCGACCAACTGGGCTTTAACACTGTCGGTTACGGCTGTACCACCTGTATCGGCAACTCTGGCCCGCTCGACCCTCAGATTGAGGAAGTAGTGGTCAAGAATGACTTGGTAGCGGCGGCGGTTTTGAGCGGAAATCGCAACTTTGAGGCCCGGATTCACCAGAATATCAAGGCTAATTTCTTGATGAGTCCGCCTTTGGTGGTCGCCTTTGCTCTGGCGGGCCGAGTAGATATTGACATGTCGCACGACCCGCTTGGTATCGGCAAAGATGGTAATCCAGTTTATCTAAAGGACATCTGGCCTAGTCTGCAAGAAGTCCGCGACCTGATGACCACCGCCCTTGACCCAAGCACCTTCCAACGGCTCTATAGCAACTTCACCGACCAAAATCCGCTCTGGAACGAAATTCCAAGCAGCGTTGGTCAGGTCTACGAGTGGGATACCGAATCTACCTACATTCAAGAGCCTCCGTTCTTCACTAACTTTAGCGTCGAGCCGGGAACGATTTCCGACCTCAAGGCCGCCCGACCTCTGGCAATCTTTGGCGACTCGGTTACAACCGACCATATAAGTCCGGCGGGGGCGATAAAAAAGACCTCTCCGGCGGGTATCTATTTGCAGATGAACGATGTGCGCTACGAAGATTTTAACAGCTATGGAGCGCGGCGCGGCAATGACCGGGTAATGACACGCGGAACTTTCGCCAATGTGCGAATCAAGAACCTGATGCTGCCCGGCACCGAAGGCGGAGTCACGGTTTATCAGCCCACCGGCGAACAGGTCAGCATCTACGATGCCTCGATTAAATATCAGGCGGCGGACGTACCGCTAATCGTTTTTGCCGGGCAGGAATACGGGACTGGCAGTTCCCGCGATTGGGCCGCTAAAGGGACGCGCTTACTGGGGGTCAAAGCGGTGGTAGCCGAGAGTTTCGAGCGGATTCACCGCAGTAATCTGGTAGGCATGGGAGTATTGGCGCTTCAATTCAAAGAGGGGGTAAATGCCCGAACCTTGTTGCTGGATGGCACGGAAACCTTTGATTTGGTCGGGATTGGGACTGACCCGCTGCCGCGCCAGGATGTGACGCTGGTAATTCATCGCTTTAGTGGTCTGACCGAGGAAGTATCGCTTACCTTGCGGATTGATACCCCCATCGAGGTTGAGTATTACCGGCACGGTGGTATTTTGCCCTATGTATTGCGCCAGCTAATTGCCCAGGCTTGAGTAATTTAAACTAAAAACACCTTTGCGGGATGGTTAAACCAATTCGGCAAAGGTGTTTTATTTACAAACGCTAACGCTTACAGCCATCGGGCAGCTTTGCCCGGCGGGATAAGCTATTAGTAGTTTTTGATGTAGGGCAGGTTAGCCCCGGCAGCATAGCTACCTATCGCCATAGCAACAATGATGATAGCCAACACAATAATGAAGAAAATCACCAATAGGTCGGGGCGGGATTTCAGTTTGTTCATTTCAGTAATCCTTTCTGGCTTCGCTCGCGGACTTCTGGCAAACACTTGTCATAAAGCCGTCTATGATTTGCAGAGAACGAGTATAATAATATTATAACCCTGTCTAAGTTTGGGTCAACAATGTGCAAGAATTCACAGCATGTTCAAGTTTTGTATAACTTATCACAATCTTAGTCAGGATAGATTATTTAGCTTATTGTAATAGAATAATTATCTTTATCACAATCTTTGTTTGAACTAGACATAACTTAGGCGAGAGTTAGACAAAAATTAAGAAAGCGTGAAGGTTCGATGAGTTTGATAATTATTGGGGTGAATTGGTCAGACTTCCGCTTCCAGGCTATTCCTGAGATTAGGCCATTAATGTTATATTAAACTCTGTGTAAGGCATTCGTAAGCTATAGCTAGTATTATTAAATTCAGTTATTATTGATAAGCCTAATAATCACCTACTAATTACCTACTTAGTAAAGAGGATAAAGCCTATGCTGACCGAGCTAATGGCTCTGACCGCCAGCCTTAACGCCCCCTTGAACCAGACCAGCGGCCTGGATGTTCCAGCAACTTTTCTGGAAGGGTTGCTTTCGTTTGGCTCACCCTGCGTATTGCCGCTTGTGCCGGGTTATCTCTCGTTTATCAGTGGAGTTTCGGTAGCGCGAGTCGCGGAGGCGGCCCAGGCCGAGGATGGCAAGACGAATAATATTAATTGGAACGATACCCGCCGGGTAATTATCACCACCCTGGCTTTTATTCTCGGCTTTTCGGTGGTCTTTGTCCTGATTTTCGGGCTTACCTATACCCTCGCCGACTTTCTGGGGACTGACATCAAGCCCTGGATTCAAATTATCGCCGGAATAGCGGTGATTATAATGGGGTTACATTTTCTGGGAGTTTTTCGGCTCGGTTTTCTCAATCTCGAAAAGCGCTTTCACCTCAATAGCACTAACAAACCTGCCGGGTTATTCGGGGCATTTGTGGTCGGGGCGGCTTTTGCTGCCGGGTGGTCGCCCTGTGTCGGCCCGTTTTTGGGGGCGGCGATGAGTAACGCCCTGAACAAGGAAGACCTGGCGGGTGGGATTGGCCTGATGGTCGTTTATTCCGCCGGATTGGGAATACCTTTTCTGCTGGCAGGAATTTTCATGAACCGCTTGTTGGGTTTTATGGCCCGCATCCGCCGCCATTATCGCACAATTGAAATTGCTAGTGGGGTTTTATTAATTGTAGTTGGGTTATTAATCGTAACTAATAATATGACTCAACTTACGGATACTTTGGGTCGGTTACAAAATGGAGGAAAGTTCTTTTAATTATGCACAACTACAAGTTCCACTACAAAAGGCGGGTAAATTCTGGTTGGTCGGGTGGCCTGGCGCTGCTCCTGGTCGGGTTGCTGCTGGCGGCGTGTGGCGATACTGCCAGCCCGTCTGCCTCGGTAGCCACTACTACGATCATAGTAACCAGCCCAGCCACAGTCACTACCGTTGCAGCTACGACCCGTGCGGCAACTACTAACCCAGTGGTAATTACTGCTCCCTCCGTAGCTACGACTGCCGCAACCACCAATGCCAGTGCCGTAACAACCACCGCGACTGCTACCAAACCCGCGACTACAGCCCTCGTTACTACGGCTGCCCCGACCCTAGTGCCGACGGTAGTTCCAGCCCCGCCGGTCAAAATTGCGGTGGGCGGTTCAGCGCCTAATTTTAAGGTGAAGACCATTAGCGGGCAGGAATTGCAATTGAGTGCTTTGCGGGGCAAAGCGGTAGTAATAGACTTTTGGGGGGTTTACTGAACCACCTGTCGTCAGGAGTTGCCTGACTTTGTAAAAGCCTATGAAGCCAACAAAGACAAAATCGTGATGATTGGTATCAATATGAACGATGAGCCGCAAGAGGTTGCCGATTTTACTAAAGAATTCAAAATGAATTTCCCGGTGACGATAGATAATACCGGCGACCTGACCGCTCAATTTCGCGTCCCGGCCCGTCCTACTACTTATTTTATCAACAAGAGTGGGGTCTTCACCGCAATAACGGTAGGTTCAACTTCCGCCCAAAGATTAGAGCAAGAGATTGCTAAAGCTTTGAAGTAAAGGCTGTCATCTAAAAATCCGGGTGAGGTGCAAGCGCACCGAGGCTAAGGCCACCAGGCTACGATACGAAACCCCGTTAGTGAGGCTTCGTATCTCAGACGGTTTCAGCTTTCGGCACGGTCAAAAGAAGTTTACCGCTGCGAATTGCGGCCCAGAATCGGCTTTTTGCGCTCTTCCGGCTCTAGTTTGTCCTCTTGCAACATCCGGCGCAACTCAACTACCTGGTCGCGTAAGAGGGCCGCTTTCTCGAATTCCAGCATTTTGGAGGCCTGGCGCATCTGGCTTTCGAGGTCTTTAATCAGCCGGACGATTTCATCCTGGGGCAACGCACCGGGCAAGCGAGGTTGGGCATCGCCCTCGGTATCCTCGGCATTGACGATATACTCACCCCGCGACTCGGCGACGGCCCGCACCCGGTCAGTAATATCCTTGATTTCCTTGACAATACTGGCGGGTTCAATTCCATGCTCGGTGTTATACTCCACCTGGATTTTGCGGCGACGATAAGTTTCGTCAATCGCCTGTTTCATCGAGCGAGTCATATTGTCGGCATACATAATCACTTTGCCATCCAGGTGACGCGCCGCCCGTCCGACAATCTGGATTAGGGAACTCGCCGAGCGCAAAAAGCCTTCTTTATCTGCGTCCAGCACAATGACCAGCGAAACTTCTGGCAAGTCCAGCCCTTCCCGCAAAAGATTGATGCCGACTACTACATCGTAAATTCCTAGTCGCAAATCGCGCAGAATTTCGACCCGCTCCAAAGTCACAATTTCGCTGTGAAGATAGTGGGTTTTGACCCCCATTTCAATCAGATAATCCGCCAGTTCTTCAGCCATGCGTTTGGTCAGGGTCGTAACCAACACCCGTTGGCGGTTGCGGGCGCGTTCCTGAATCTCGCCCAACAAATCGTCAATCTGGTTCTTGGTCGGGCGCACGCTGATTTCAGGGTCAATCAACCCGGTGGGCCGAATAATCTGCTCGGCGACATCCTCTTTGGCGGTATGTTCCAGTTCATAAGGGCCGGGAGTCGCCGACACATAGACCGCCTGATGAATGTGGTTATCGAACTCCTCGAAGGTCAGCGGACGATTATCCGCCGCCGAAGGTAGCCGGAAGCCGTAATCAATCAGGGTCAGCTTGCGAGCGCGGTCTCCGCCGTACATTCCGCGCACTTGCGGCAACGAAATATGCGACTCGTCAATAAACATGACATACTCATCGGGGAAATAATCCAACAGCGTCCAGGGTTGCTCTCCGGCGGCGCGGCGGGCCAGATGCCGCGAATAATTTTCCACCCCACTGCAATATCCGGCCTCTTCCAGCATTTCCAAATCGTAGAGGGTGCGCTGTTTGATGCGGGCGGCTTCCAGAATTTTGCCCTCCTCCTCCAGCTCGATTACCCGTTCTTCCATCTCGGTGCGAATATCGCCAATTGCGGCTTTCAGCTTCTCTGCCGAGGTGACAAAGTGCTTGGCGGGATAAATATCCACCTTTGTGCGCTCAATTAGCAATTCGCCGGTGAGCGGGTCTATTTCGGTAATGCGCTCAATTTCGTCCCCAAAAAGCTCAATCCGCAGGGCAATCTCCTCGTAGGCCGGATAAATTTCTAGGGTGTCACCGCGTACCCGGAAAGTGCCGCGAGTCAACGTCATATCGTTGCGAGAATACTGAATATCTATCAGGTGGCGTAAAATTCGATCCCGCCGGACGACATCGCCTTTTTTGAGGCTGACTACCACTTTGCCATATTCTTCGGGCGAACCCAAGCCATAAATGCACGATACCGAAGCCACTATAATTACATCCCGTCGTTCCAACAGGGCGCGAGTGGCGGCATGGCGCAGCTTGTCTATTTCCTCATTGACATCGGCGGTCTTTTCGACATAGACATCGTTGCGCGGGATATAAGCTTCTGGTTGATAATAATCGTAATAGCTGACGAAATACTCTACCGCGTTATTGGGAAAGAATTCTTGGAACTCTTGATAAAGCTGGGCTGCCAGGGTTTTGTTATGGGCTAAAATCAGGGCCGGGCGCTGGGTGCGCTCGATGACCTGAGCCACCGTAAAAGTCTTGCCGCTCCCCGTCACCCCCAAAAGCACCTGATGGCGTTTACCTTCCTCGATGCCCGCCGCCAATTGGGTGATGGCCTGGGGCTGGTCGCCGGTGGGCTTAAAGTCCGAAACTATCTTGAATTCAGCCATTATATCGCGCCCTCCTGCTTTACAATTTCCAGTTTACGATTTGGTTTGATTTGGTTCTTTGATGCCATAATATATCGCCAAACCGGGCCAAAAGTGCCAGCCATATTATACCACCATCGCTCTGGGTAAATCGAAGATCTGAAATCTGAAATCGAAAATCTATGCGCGAAGACCTAAATCTAAGGTCGAAGGTTTCTGAACCCCCGATTTTCGATTTTCGATTTCAGATCTTCGACCAGAAATTAATGACAACATGATTGACCGATTACCTATAGCATTTTGAAGAAAATCTTGGTAGAATAGGATATATAAAAGTTTTCATTAGTCTTGAGGTTAAAGGGTCTTAGTAGCGATGCACATACTTTATGCTGACGATGACCAGTTGAGTCTGCAAATAGTCTGGCGGGCGCTGGAAGCTAGAGGGCATCAGGTGACGACGGTAGATAGCAGCCGGGTCTACCAGATGCTAAACCAGTTCCAGCAAGTGCTGGGGGTCGAGCCAGTTCCGCAGGTCATTATTCTGGATGGACATAACCTGGCCCGCGACGACAAGGGCAATCCGGTGGCGGATGTCCAACCGACCATGTTGCGAAGCTGGCTACAACGCCAGGGACTTAACGATGGCACGCGCTTTGTGCTATATTCTAGCGATAACCAGCTGGTCGAGCAAATTCGTAGTGATACCGCTTTGGGCTTTTCGGCGGCAGTCCCGAAAAGCGGCAATGGCGGCGGTTTGCTGGCCTTACTCAAGGCGATTGAAACCTAAAATGCCTTAGCACTTGCAGTCAAGATAGCTGTGCGGTAAGTCTTGCAGGTTATTTTATTTCGGAACACTCTTTTTGAGGCTGAATTTTGCGCGGATAACTCTCTGCTTATTTTGTTATTCCGCCAACAGTCCTCAGCTTGGTAATCGGGGCAACCTAATCTATGAAAAGGGTCAAGTTTTCGGCTACATCGGCTCACTTGCGCGAAGCTGTGGGGTCGGCGGCAACTCGTTTGACCTCGCCGCTGGTCTTAAAAATTATTCTTACCTTCGGAGTGATGGCGGCTTTGCTGGTAGCTCTGACCACTTTTAATCTCCTCAACCTGAACCAGGGTAAAGAGGCCAGCAGCAAGGCTCTCGAACTCCAAAATATCGCTCTCAGTACCCAGCATCTGCGTGAAGCTATCGTCCGCGAACGATTAAGTGTCCTGAATACCCTTAGTACCGGCCTGACTGACCCCGATTTCAAAAATTTCCAAACCGACTTCGATAATGAAATAGCCGTCCTTAAAAAGCGCGGGATTTGGGTTGCCCCGATTATTGAGGCCCACACCCAGGTAAACCAGACCTATAGCAAGGTCATTGAGACCGTCGCGGCGGGTCGGCCCACTGAAGCCCGCATGATGCTACAGGTCGCCTCGGAGCAATCCCAAAATCTGACCGACCTGATTGACAATCAGCTCAATAGAGCGAATTCAGCCGCCATGACCGCGACGGACCGGGCTGACCGGGTGCAAGATGATACCACTAGCGCCCTGTTGTGGGTAGCAGTAACCGCTTTTATTGTGATGGCCCTGGCCTTGCTCTTTGTCCTGACCCGGATTGTGCGGCCTATGCGCCTTTTGAACCAGGATTTGACCCAATTGCTGTGGACTCAGACCGAACACCTGACCGAGCGGCTGAATCTATTACAAGCTGAAATAAACCAGAATGATGAGAACCTGACGACGGTGCGCCACGACCTCAAAACGCCCCTCAGTAACATCAAAGGGCTGGCGGAACTTTCGACTATTCTCGAACCCGATCTGAGCTTTGATGTGCGTGATAATTTGCAAAAAATCATCGAAACCGCCGATGGCAGCGTCACGACGATTAGCAACGTTCTAACACGTCGTCAGTCCAATCTGGAATTGCAGCCGGTTCGAGTGACCATGCTGGTGGATAAAGTTCTACGGCTGGTAGATTTGCGCTATTGTACCGTCCAGCGCAAAGTCGAGGTAGCCGAATGGGTCTTGGATGCGGGCCTGATGGAACACGCCCTGCTAAATCTGGTCAGCAATGCTCGCAAATTTAGCGCGTCCGGGATTGGGGTCGGGGTGCGGAAGGCCATCAAGCCGGGGACGGTGGATACTCCGGAACTGGAATTGTGGGTCTGGAACGATGGCGCTATCATTACCTCGGAAGACCGGGCCGAAATTTTCAAGCCGGGGAAGCAGACCGAAGACGGCAAAAAAGCCGGGGGTCACGGTCTGGGTCTCTCCATCGTGAAATCCATCGCCGAGCGCCATCATGGGCGGGTAATCGTGGACAGCCACGAAAAAATCGGGACAACCTTCCGCATCTTCATCCCCAATCTGGCGGTATCTCCCGCCCCCGAAACTACCAATACCGAACCAGAACTCAGCTTTCAGTCCTCAGCTCTCCGCTAGTAACTCCTAGCATGTGTTTCCCACGAAAAGGAACGGAATTAGATTAGCATATCATTTTCTATAATCAGTGGTATTTATCCCTTTAAAAGCCGCGCCTGGTCGAGTTCGCGCAAAAGGCGTAGCTCGGTCGGGTTGGGTGGGGAGGTGGTCGGCACTTCCGGCGGGATAATCAGCTCAAAGCCGGTGGCGGCGATGACTGCTTCTAAAGTAATGTTGGGATGCAGCGAAACCAGCCGCATCGCCTTGCTTTCTTCCTCGAAATCGAAAACCCCCAGATTGGAAACCAGCAGCGCCGGGCCATCGCCGGGATAACGGCCCTCAGCTTTGACCTTGCGCCAGCTTTCGCCGCCATCCAGAAAGCCGGGCGCGGTTATAAACGATACTTTTTCGACAAAGCTGCGGGGGTTGTGGTCGGGCATAAAGATAATCGTGCGGCGGGCCGAGGCCAATAAAGGCAAGGCTGCCGAACCAGGGCCGCGCAAACTGGGTCGGGCCGGGTCGCCTACCAGACTCAAGTTCAGGTTGCCGTGTTTATCTACCTGTAGCCCACCACAGAAAAACACATCTACCCGGTTGCTCCCGACGCTATTTATCATATCGGCAATCGGAATCACCGCCTCGCATAACAAGTTGCCATAATCGCAACTGGAAGCGGGCAACGGCTCGGAATACGGGTTGATTGCCCCGCTCCCGCCCGCCAAATAGCTCAGGCTAGGAGCGTGGAGCAATTGGGCCAACCGACAAGCCGCCCGCGCCACTGCGCTCCCCGCCCCGGTCCCGACCATCTCGCCATCCCGGAGCGCCCGCGCCATCACGACTGCCATTATTTCCTGGGTTTCGTAGGGCTTGCCGCTACTGCGCCCGCCAATTTCTTCAATAGTTATTCGCATCGTTATTCCAGCAAATTGTCTTTATTAGGACTTTCGCTTGCCAATTGACACAAGCCTGAAAATTTAGATGGGCCGCTATTAACCGTCAGCGACGGCGGTTTTACCGAGGTAATCTACCTCGGTATTATAGACATATTTTTCCAAATATTCTTCAAACCCGGCGGGAGTGGCTGCCAGTTGCAAATACTCTATAAGGTGGGCTTCGTCGTAATGATACACCCGGTGCGAGGCCGTCGGGTGACAGCCGAAGGGCGCTTCTACCACCCCGGTGACATATCCCCCTGCTATCCCAACTAAAACAGGATTGCGGGTCAGGGTGGAATTGGTGACGATACCTTCGGTTTGCAAAATGACGGTCTGAGCCGCCATCGCTATCTCGCGGTCAGTGAAGACGCTGCCCTTGAAAAGAGCATTGCCGAACTTGTCGGCCTGCTGCACCGCCACCACTGCCAATTGCGGCCTGATGGCGGGCGCGACCAGCACCTCTCGCCCGGTGAAAGGGTCGGTGGTATAGCGATAAAATTCAGAATTGCTACGGATGACATCGCTCAAGTCCAGACCGGGGGGCAAGCTCACCAACGGCACATTTGCCGCCCCCGCTCTTAGGGCTTGCACCAGGGTCAGTTCGTCAATCTCGTAGACTTTTAGGCGACCTTCCTGGGCAAAACGGCGGAAAGCGGGAGCAAGGCCCAGATGCTCAAACCCGACATAAGGGGTGACGATTTCCTCTATTAGACCTGCCCCAATCAGCAAATCGGCATTGAGCGAGGCCGCCGGACTGGTAATCAGCCGTTTAATGTGGCGCTTTTGACGGATGATTTCGCGTACAAAGGCCATCGGGACGTTGTGCATGTGCATTCCGCCCATCGCCAGACTTTCCAGCCCGTCCGGGACATAGCGCCTGACAGCCTCCGCTAAGTCCAGTTGCTTGGAAGGGCGCGGGTCATCGTCTTCTTCGGCAGGCAAAGCGGGGGGCGGCGGGGTCGGAGCGGCGGTGGTCGGGTAGGGCTGGACATTGACCTCAAAATTGATATGCGGCAGGGTATCCCGATAGGTGAAAGGCTTTGGCTGCTTCTTCGGCGGGTCGCCCTCCGGCGATTTCGGTTGCTCCTGCTCGCCGTTATCTGCGTCCGACATTTGGAAAATCTCCTCTAAAATACATTTTAACAGGGATGGACAGGATTAACAGGATAAATAAAATATTGACCAATTTCAGTGCAGGACATGGCAGTTCTCCTTTTCCTGCCTACTATTCAAAAATCTGGCTGACTTTTAGCTTGAAGCCCGGTATTATATCTTCGCCCTCAAGTTCACTTTCAGAGCCTAAAGTAACCGGGACAGGGTTATTTGGGCGATAGACTTGCACCAGATTGCTGCGGGGTGGAATAACCCAAATCAAAGCTACTCCCGCTTGAAGGTATTCGGCGATTTTGTCCTCTACCTCGCTCCATAAATCGTTTGGAGAGACCACTTCTACCGCTAAATCAGGGATTACGGCAATCGCGCCCTGTCGAACCTCTGGCACCCGGCTGGCAACCACAAAAGCTACGTCCGGGGCGCGTACTGTAGGCTTTGGAGGGTTGGGGTCAATGATAAAGCCAGTGGCGGCCCAGACCCGCCCAACCTTGTTCTCACGTAAATATTGCCAGATATAGCCGTAAATCTGTCCGCTGACTCGACCATGACGGTCTCCCGGTTGCGACATCTCGACCAATTCTCCCTTCACCAACTCATAGCGATTGCCATCATCGGGCAAGGCCATAAACTCTTCCAGAGTATAGGCTCGTGCGAGACTGAGTTCTGCCGTCATAATTTACCCCTAATTAAAAACTTTAGTTACTTTCGTCGGTTCATTGGGCGACATAGCCATTCTCCTTTTTTATCAAGTAGCGGCGGGCGCGTTTGAGGATGATGCGGGTATTCTCGAAATAGACCAGGGCAATCGCGTCATCCAGGTCGCACCAAATCGCATCGCGGGTTTCGCCGGGCTGAGGACGGGGCTTGGTCTGCGTGGGGTTGCGGTCATACATCAAGAACCAGCGCACCTGTTTGCGAACCGTCCCTTTTTTGGACTCGGCGACATAGCGGGCCGCCCCCAGTTCGGCGACAATTTCGCCGGTCAAACCAGTTTCTTCCTCGACTTCGCGCCGGGCGGCTTCTTCGTCGGTTTCGCCCTTTTCGAGATGACCTTTGGGCAAATCCCACCAGCCATTTTGGGCGCGTTCAATCAGGCCCACCAAAAAGCCCTGCTTGCCATCCCGCACCCGCACATAGGGCCGAAAGACTACCCCACCCGCCGAGCGGTCTTCCGCCGACAGGCTGGCATCCCAACCCTGCAAAATCAGATTTTCTTGCTCCTCAGTCACACTCATTATTTTAATTTCCGACTTCCAATTTTAGATTTCCGATTTTAGACTTTAGATTGAAAAGCTATCCGCCGCTTATTCCACCTGCCGATAAGCTTCCCATAGCGCGGTGGCCCGTTCTTTGACCACACCGGCTATCTCATAATCTTTAGCTACTATATACATGCGCCGCACATGGCGATGGAATTTCCTCATGTCATCATTATTAAGGCCACTGACCTCGCCCCAGGGGACGGGGTTCGACCAACCGGGCGGCGGCTCTTCGCAGACCACATTTAGCACCAGTTCAAAGCCTTTTGGTTCGGGAATATCCAGCAGAATTTCGTGACCGCGCAACTCGCGCCCAGTCCATTCCCCGACCAGCTTGCACCACAATTCTTCCAATCGCTTGCGCCGGGCCGGGTTATATTTTAACACCGCCAGCCGGTTGAACATCGCGTCATCTTCCGCCAGCGAAAGCGCCCGCTTGTAAAAGTGACGCTGCTGCAAATCACTTATTAATTCATTGGCAATCGAGCCAGGCGGGGTGGTCTGTTGGAGCAAGGCCAGTACCGAGGCATCGTCGCTGCGTTCCAGTTCCGCCGCCCCAAATGCCCCCTGCATCAGGGCCTCTTGCAGCGAGCGCAAAAACATTACGGTGGCTATCCGGCTGGTGTGATGCCAGTAAACATTGTAAAACATCAGATAGCGGGCGAAAA
>JBBRSG010000135.1:0-16136 GCA_038245615.1 Chloroflexia bacterium
CCGACTTCCATTACTTTCCAACCCTCCAAACCCAATACCCGGCTTATCACCCGGCGCAGACTGGCTTCATCTTCCGCCAGTAAAACTGTTCGGGTCGGTTGAACTGGCGCAACCTCTGGATTGACCTGAGTCGCAATTTCAAGCGAAGGCAATGGTTCAATCGCGAGCGGAGTGGCCTGGGCTGCTTCTTTGACCGCCGGAAGAAAAAGGCTAAAGCGAGCGCCTTGACCGGGGGCGCTTTCCACTTCCAGCCAGCCCCCACAATCGCGGGCCACCGCATAGCAGATTGCCAGACCCAGGCCCGTGCCTTTCCCGGCCTCTTTGGTGGTATAAAACGGCTCAAAAATCCGGCTAATTTTATCGGCGTTTATTCCCATCCCATTATCTTCCACCTGATAGGCTACATACTGCCAGCCCTCCTCGCTCAGGGGCGTAATTGGGCCGGGCGACGAGTTGGGGTCGCTCACGATCGGGTGTACCACATAATGTAGCAAGTCAGAGGAACCCGACTGGAGGCCGGTTTGGGGCGGCACTTTAATTTGGCGACTGAAAGCCCGAATACTAATAGTGGCAGGCGGACTATCCCCGGTTTCAGCCGCCGGGCCATTATTGCGGACGTGTTCTTGAATTGCATCCCGCGCATTGATCACTAAATTCATCAGAACCTGCTGTAATTGGGCAATCGAAGCCCGAACCGGGGGTAAAGTTTCGGTGGAAGGTTCAATCAGCAATTGAATGTCTTCGCTAAGGGTGCGGTGCAACAAACTGGCAGTCATATGCAGCACTTCGCTAAACGAAACCAGTTCGGGCAGGTCGGGGCCCTGGCGGGTAAATACCAGCAGCCGCGAGGTCAAATCAGCGGCGTGCTTGCCAATCATTTCAATTTCGCTCAATTCCCCCAACGCCTCAGCCGCCTGATTGTGCTCCAATTTCTGCTTGAGAGATTCGATTGATAAAAATAATACGGTCAGCAGATTGTTATAATCGTGGGCCAGCCCGCCCGCCAAAGCCCCAATCATTTCCATCTTTTGAGATTGCAAAAGCTGATTAGTCAGATTGCGTTGCTCGGTCACATCCTCCAGCATAAGTACCACATTTTGAACCTGCCCGCTATTATCAAATAACGGGAAAAATTTCCGGGAAAAGACCAGTTTATCGCTACGAGTGCCGAAAACCGGGTCAAGCCTGGCAAAATCCACTTCCTGGGGCGGCATCACAACCGTTTCACCCCGCATCGCTCGCCGGATACTATCCACGACCCCAATTTCAATACTAAATGGAATAGTTAGCGGGTTATAACGTCCAATAAAAGTTTCAGGATTAGTAACGCCTATCATTCGCAGGTAGGCCGGATTAGCATCCACTATCATTCCGGTCATATCCATAATCGCGATGCCGATGGGCGATTGAGCGATAATCCCTTCCAGAAAAGAATTGACCCGGCTTAGTTCCCGGCTACTCTGGCGTAAAGCCCGCTCATTCTCTTTTTGATCGGTAACGTCCCGGTTGATGCCCACCAATTCAATCGCTTTGCCTTGCCGGTCGCGGACTACTGCCACCGACGAATTAATTATCAGTCGGCTATTATCACGGGTGCGGTGAATCACCCACCCGGCCCATTTCCCCTCTTTCCAAATCGTCTCATTACGGGGGTTATCAGCAACTAGAGCTTGGTCATCGGCATCCAATTCGCCCCGATAATTTACTAAATCTCCCAGGCGCTTGTTTAAAGCTTCGTGGGCCGACCAGCCATAAATTCGCTCTGCCGCGGGGTTCCAGCTTAGAATTTTATAATTAATATCGAGGGTAATAATTGCATCGAGGCTATTTTCGACCTGCCGGGCTGCCGTTAGCAACTGTTGGGCCATCCGGTCATAGGGCTGGGCTGAAACCGCAAACTGGATTAAATAGCGCAATCGCGATTCAAATAGGGCGGTTACTTCATCTTCAGGATAATAAATCTTATTCAAAAGAGGAATCTCTTCCCGGCTCAATTCGTATTCAAGTTGTTGAGCGCGGCGCAAAATCCAGATAACCGGGGTCCGGCGTAGCAAAGTGTCGGCGGTGAGCGGGGCAAGTAACCGGCGAGTTTCATTCCAACTGAGTTGACGGCTATCCAGCCCCAGAACCAGGGGCGTATCTAAACCATTATAGGAACTGGCTTGTTTCACCCGTTCCAACATTTCAGCCGGAAGGCAATCGAAAACCTCGACCGACTTACATTCGGCCCGTAAATTGTCAAAATCATGCGGCTGTGAACTAACCAATAACACTTGATAATGTTCAGGGGCGCTAATATCAGAGGCGGTGGGGTTATCTGACATTGTTAATCCCTTGCTAAAATTGGAGGTACCCTTAATTTAAATATCAACTATAAATGAGAGGTCAAATCCAAAAGGACGGCCCATATATAATACCACATTTTGCTATACTTAAAACTACTAAAAGACCTAAATTCATCAGACTCAGGAAACTATTATAATAAAAGCTAAACTCCTGGGTGTAAAGGTTTTGTTTAAATATTGAGTAATTTATTATAAAGGCGGGTGGAGGGAGCTTAGGGGGTGCAACCCCCTAAGCTCCCCTGCTAATTCCGTCCGACCGACCGACCTGAATTTACTACCCGCTAACTTTAGGTGGCTCAAACCTCCGGCTCAATCCAACGCCCGTGCGTTTTAATAAGTTCAATCAATCGCGCATCGGCTTCGGCAGTCGGCACCCCTTTGACAATACATTCTTTGCCAACAAAAAGATTAACTTTGCCCGGTGCGCCGCCCATGTAGCCAAAATCAGCATCGGCTAGTTCTCCCAACCCATTGACGATACAGCCCATAATGGCGATTTTTACCCCAACCAGATGTCCGGTCTTGGACTTGATCCGCTCGGTAGTCTCTTGCAGATTGAACAGGGTTCGCCCGCAAGAGGGACAGGCAATAAATTCGGCTTTAGTGCTACGTGCGCCCGCCGCCTGCAAGACATTGAAGGCCAGTTGCACCGCTTGAGCCGCCGTCAGGTTGCCGGTATTATGGGTCGGAACGGTCAGAATATTGCCAATCCCATCGGTCAGAAGCGCCCCGGCGGCAATTCCGGCATTGATGAAATGCTCGTCGAGGGGAGCGGTAGGGCTAAGTTCGGGTGTGACCAACCAGAGCGGATACAGCCGACTCTGCTCGTGGAGTCGGGCGGTTAGCAACCGATTCGCCCGCAGGTTGTAAACCGCCGTCCGGCCCGGCAGCGACAATATCAAATTACTATAACCCTGAGCCTCGCAATAAGCCGCCGCTTCCAGAAGCCAGCCCACCGCCGGATATTCGTGCCGAGCCTGCGCCGCCAACTCCTCAGTAATCCCGGTGAAGGGCGAATCGGCGACCAATAGCAAAGGCTTGTCGCCGATAGCTTTGGCTGTCGCAATGACCTGGCTCAGAAAAACTTTTTGGGCTTCCAGGTCAGGGCCGATTGTCACCGCCAAGGCATCGGCATTATCTTTGGTTATCAGCCCCAGGCTTTCAAGGGTAACTACCGCCACCGCGTTCAAGGGTTCGGTTTGCGCCAACCTTCCGGCGGGCAGGGGTCTGGTTTGCTGGCCTGAAGTATAAGCAAAAAGGTCAGGGCGGGTAGGGGCGGCGTGGGTTGCGCCCGCCATTTTGAGGGTACGCCCTACTCCTTTTGGCTCTAATTCCTGCGGAAACCCCGCAAGGTCAGCCGCCACCTGCGGCAAGCTTTCGCCACCCACCTTGAGGGTACCAATCGTCAAAGCTTCGGTTGGGTGTTTATTGAAGTGATAGGGGTCAAGATGATAAGGCAAAGTCGCTAAATTCCGGGCCGGGCTGGGCCACTGGCTCGCCGCTGGAACCGATAACTCATCCGCTATTCCGGCCTTCGCCAGCAACTCCGCCCCAACCGGGGTATAGCGCCGGGCAATCCGCAGGGCCACCGGAATTTCGTTTTCGGGGTCTTCGGTCAATGATACCCGGATAGTATCCCCGATGCCATCCTCTAACAGCGAGCCGATGCCTATCGCGCTCTTGATGCGACCATCCTCGCCGTTTCCGGCTTCGGTCACGCCCAGATGAAATGGGTAATTCAGCCCTAGCGCGTCCAGCCGGGCCGCCAATAAGCGGTAAGCTTGAATCATCACCTTTGGATTAGACGCTTTCATGGAGAAAATCAAATCCTGAAAGTCGTAACGCCCGGCAATCAGGGCGAACTCCATGGCCGACTCGACCATTCCTTCCGGGGTATCGCCAAAATAGTTCATAATCCGATCCGAGAGCGAGCCGTGATTAGTACCAATCCGAATCGAGCGCCCCAGTTCTTTGCAGCGCAATACCAGGGGCTTGAATTTCAATTCAATTCGTTCCAGTTCGCGCTGGTACTCGTCATAAGTATAATTGGTGATAGCAAATTTCTTGGCATCGGCGAAGTTGCCGGGATTTATCCGCACTTTGTCGGCCCATTTTGCGGCTTCCATTGCGGCGTTGGGGTTAAAGTGAATATCGGCGACTAACGGCACCCGCACCCCTTTTTTTTCCAGTTCGGCCCGAATATTCCTTAAATTTTCCGCATCTTTGGCGGTTGGAGTAGTAATCCGTACAATCTCGCAGCCGATTTCGACCAGCCGGATCGTCTCAGCTACCGTCCGCTCTGTATCCAAAGTATCGGTAGTCGTCATAGACTGCACCCGGATAGGATTATCTCCACCCACCGCAATATCACCCACCATTACCACCCGCGTCTGACGACGACGATAAGTGTAGGGGTCGGCAACATAAGGCAACTTGGTATATTTCTCGTAATCCTGCGGCCCGGTGGGGGTAGTTTCAATTTGCAAGCTCATAATACCTCTTTTTGGAGCAGTGGTCAGTGGTCAGAAGTCAGTGGTCAGAAAATTCAGGACTAAGTGCTGAGTAAATCTGACTAGTAATTGACATTTTTATTCAAACTCAAAACTTGCCTACTGACTCCGTCCTTGTCTTTCCGAATTAATAATATCTTTTACTGCTATAAAGTATACCCCTCGCGTCAAATTGCCGCAAGGTAGGAAAGGATAAAGGTTAGGGAATAAGGAAGTAATTTTGAGTTTAGAATGTTCGCTCAATTGGTTTTATGAGCTTTAACTTTTAATCTAGGTATAGTCCAATTAGCAATATTGGGGTGAATATAGTAGATAAAGCTTAACATTTGAGCGCCAGCCCATATCTAGCAATCCTATCCGAATATTGCTAACACAAATATACTCGGATTTAAAAGATAAATTCATTAGTTATATTTTCTCAGTCCTTAGTTCTAATTCCCCGACCTCCCTTCCGAAAAACTCTTGACAAGCGTAAACGGTTTTGGTAAACTTAATGAACGTTAAGTAAATTTCGGACTGGGCTAGAAACGATTAGATTAATAATAAAGAAGCGTAGAACAAATGGGGCGGCCTAAGAAAAAAGTGTATGAGGGCGGGGAACTCCCCGAAGTAGATTTAGAAACCCGACGGCGGATTATTGAAGCTGCCGGAACTCTGTTCATGAGCAATGGCTTCAAAGGTGTTTCGATGAAGGATGTCGCCGATGAAATTCAGGTGACAGCGGCAGCTCTTTATTACCATTTTCCCAAAGGCAAAGAGGATTTGTTTTGGGAAATGCTGAAAAATTTCTTTGAGGATTGGGCTACCGGGGTTCCGGCGGCGGTAGAGCATGGCAAAAACACCCGCGAAAAGCTGATGCTTTTGACCATGCACTTTTTAAGAAGTCCTTTCAGCCAGTTACCAATGCTTTTGCGGGATGTGACGCATCTTTTACAGGATGATGAGATTAAGCAGAAAATCTGGAAACACTACGGGACGCTATACATCGAAGCTATCAGCCGGGTGTTTGAGGAAGGAATTGAGGCTAACGAAATTAGCCAATCTATTCCAGCGCATACGATGGCCTCGCTCTTACAGGGCATGTGTATGTCCTTACTCCACAATCCACGTTTGTCGGGCTGGCGTAATGACCCGGTAGAAGCTGACCGCTTTGTCCAAACTATCGTCTCAATTATGCTGGATGGGGTCGGGTTGCGCCAGACGGCAGCTTTGGTATAGTGTTAATTTTAATTTAATGAATGTTAAGTAAATTATTGGCTTGTAGTTTTACGAAGGAGAAGCGGGATGCTAGAAACTGCCACAACTCAGGCGCAAACTCTCAAAATACCCCAGGATGCGGTAATTGAGGTGCGCGACCTGGTGAAAACCTACCCTGGCGAGGTTGAAGCCGTCCGAGGCATCAATTTTTTTGTCCAGGAAGGTGAATTCTTCGGCTTTCTTGGCCCAAACGGAGCGGGAAAATCTACTACTATCAAGATGCTGATTACCTTGCTGGGGCGCACCAGTGGCACCGCCAAAATATTGGGCTACGACGTGCAGGAGGATGCCGATAAGGTTCGCACCTTGATTGGCTACGCCGCCCAGGAAGCCAGCCTGGATGACGAACTCACCGCCTATGAAAACCTGGATATTCAGGGTAATTTATATGGTATAAACCCTAAATTGCTCAAAAGCCGGATTGAGGAATTGATTGACCTGATGGATTTGCGGGAGGCCGCCAGTCGCAAAGTCGGAACTTATTCGGGCGGGATGCGAAAGCGGCTCGACCTGGCAACGGCTTTGATTCATCGTCCCCGGATTCTATTTCTGGACGAACCGACTACCGGGCTTGACCCCCAAAACCGGGCCGGGCTGTGGCGCTATCTGGAGAAATTGAACAAAGAGGAAGGTCTGACCATTTTCTTGACGACCCACTATATGGATGAGGCCGACAAGCTGTGCCAACGGTTAGCGATTATAGACCACGGCAAGATTATCGCCGAGGGTAGCCCGGCAGAGCTGAAAACCAGCCTCGGCGGGGATGTAATCAGCTTGAGCTTTAAGGGCGAGGGCAACCTTCCGGCGGAATTAGCAATCAAGGCTAAAGCGGTACTGGAAAGTCAGCCTTATGTGACCGATATGACGCTTGGCACGGGCGCAACCGAAGGCACGTTGGCGGTAGTAGTCCAAAATGGTGGGGAAAGCGTGCCGCCAGTGCTGCGGACGCTGGATGCCGCCGGAGTGCTGGTATCGGGCCTGACCCTGACCAGTCCGACCCTGGACGACGTATTTTTGAAATATACCGGCAGTCGTATCCGGCAGGAAGACCCTTTACCGTTCCAGTCTACACGAGGGCCTTTTGCGGGTCGCCCTCGACGGCGGATGTAAGATTATAAATAGGACTTTCGCGGGTAAATCGGGCCAAACTGGAAAGTTATCTTTGAAAAATTTACTGCGTAAATTTTTCAAAGATAACCAAACCCGATTTGAGGGTTTAGCTCGATTTTCTCAAATCAGCAAATCGTCCCAAGCGAAAGTTCTAATAACTATAGAATACAAAATAAGGAGTTTGAAAAAGTTATGACTACTTCCGCGCAAACCCTGGCAAAGCCCTTGGCTGAGGTGCGACCCGGCGGCTTTGTCCGACTGGCCCATGATACCTGGACGCTCTACCGGCGGGCGATGATTCAACTGGTACGCACTCCGACCCAGCTTTACTTTTCGATTATCCAGCCGCTCATCTGGTTCTTGCTATTTGGGCAAGTCTTTAGTCGGCTGACGACTGGCTTTAGTTCTGCGCCCGCCACCGGCGCAGGTAATCCGGTGACGGCCCAATTCGGGACGGATAACTATCAGGCTTTCTTCCTGCCTGCGATTATCGTCCAGATGATTTTATTCGGGGCGGCGGGTTCAGCCCTGGGTATCATCACCGACGACCTGAGCGGCTACTTGAATAAATTGCGGGTCGCGCCGATTAACCGCTTTGCCATTCTCTGTGGTAGTCTGGCGGCGAACCTGACTCGCTTGATGGTGCAGACGATTTTGCTGGTGACTATCGGGATAATCTTCGGGGTACGCCCGGAATACTGGTATTTGCTGCCCATAATTCTGGTCTTTGTCATCCTGTTCGGGTTGGTAATTGGCGGGCTGGGGCTGATAATTGGCCTCAAGACCCGAAATGTCCAGACTACCTTTTTGCTGGTGAACTTCTTTACCCTGCCGCTTTTCTTCACCAGTTCGGCCCAATTGCCGATTACCTTCCTGCCCGACTGGTTACAGGTGGTGGCCCATTTCAATCCGTTGACTTACGCGATTAATGCTACTCGCGTGATTATCACCGGGTTGAACCAAACCCAAAAAGAGAACGGCGAAACCGTCTTTAGTGTTCTGGCGACGGGCGGCGGTATTCTGCTGGTGCTGGCGGTAATCAGCCTGACGATTGCGACCCGCATCTTTAGCAAGCAGGTTGCCAAATAGTATTTAGGACTTTCGCGGGCAAATCGGGGTCAATCCCCGAAAAGGTATCTTTGAAAAATTTACTATGTAAATTTTTCAAAGATACCAAACCTGTTTTTGAGGTATAGCAAAGATTTTCTTAAATCAAAAAAGTCGGAGCAAGCAAAAATTTACAATCTAAACCAAAATCCGCCCGATTGGGCGGATTTTAGTTAGAACCGTTTTATAAGCTTTGTATAAGAAAATATGGTGGGATTCTGGTAAGTTAAGAATGTGACGCGGATTAAATTATTCAAAAAGTGTTATTAGCGAAATTTGTACTCGACAACTTCGGCTTCAGCCACTCGCCGCCGTTTCAGGGCGCTCCAATCCTGAGTAGCCAGCAATCCGAGTAACAACATCAATCCGATTAAAGCTTCCATTACCTTACCCGACCCCTTTCCTGCAATCTACAAAATCCAAACCATTAGCTCTTACCTGATTATAGTAACACCATACCGGAATTACTTCCGTGATTACGGTTACTTAACGAATGTGATGTAGGTCACAGTTTGGGAGCAGTGGTCGGGGGAATTTACGATTTGGGAACTCAGTCCTTCGTCCTCAGTTCCGACGCAGGCGGGGGACGAGGAAGCTGACCGCTGTACCTTTGCCGGGTTCGGACTCGACTTTTAGCTGATAATCTTCGCCGAAAAGCTTTTGGAGGCGTTCCCGGATATTGCCCAGGGCCATACCCAGCCCTTTGGACTTAGAGGTTTGGGCAGTGTTCTGGAGGCGGGCCAGTTCTTCCGGCTCGATGCCAATCCCGTCATCCGAGACTGTAACCAGGACATCGCCATAATCCACCGTGCTGGTCGTAACCTTGACCGTCCCGCCCCCGATTTTGGGGGTCAGGCCGTGATTGATGGCGTTTTCGACCAATGGTTGCACCGTCAGGATGGGCAAAACTACTCCTTCCGTGCCAGGCGCAATCTGATATTCTACCGCCAGTTGCTTGCCGAAACGCACCTGCTCGAAGCGGACATAGTGCTGCACATAGTCCAGTTCTTCCGCCAGGGTCACAAATTCGCCGTGCTGCTTGAGGGTGCGCCGAAAGAACGAGGCAAAATCTACGATAAGTTCGCGGGCCTGGTCAGCGTCCAGCCGCACTAGAGCCGCGATACTATTCAGGGTATTGAACAAAAAATGGGGCGAAATCTGGGCGCGGAGGGCCTTTAGTTCGGCTTCCGCCAGTTGCCCAGCCGAGCCGCGCAGCCGCCCGATTTCGAGTTGCGAATTGGCCTCCGTCGCAATCCAGCGGGCCAACTCAATATCCACCGACGAAATGGGGTAAAGCATCGAGGCATAGACCACCAGCACTCCCAGCACTTCTTCCTCGTTTTCGAGCGGGACGGCTACCAGCCAATTGAGGTTGGTCTCGTCTTCCTCGCGGGGAATCCAGCAATTGCTCAGGAGCTTGAGTTCGCTTTCGGCCCGACAGGTTTGGAGCTTGCCAGTATCCAGACAGAGTTGCACCGCCGGACACAGCCGATCCTGGTGGGGCGGTTCGCCGTCGTGGGACGGGCCGACAAAGGCCAGGGTTGTCTGCCAGTTGGAAACTGCCACCCCCGCCACGTTAGCCGAAGCGTAGACTGTGCGGGCCAGGTTCAAGGCCGCCGCCGGGGTCAGGCCGTTACGAAAGAGGCGACAAGCCGCCCCGATTTTCTGCAAAGCCTCGACCTGGGTCGTCTTCCAGACATTGCGGGGCGGCGGGAAGAAACTGGATATATTTAGTTCGGGCGGCCATTCCTGGGAATTTGTCATTCAAACAACGCTTTTACCGGCATCACAAAGCCGGGAATAATTTCCTCACCGTCAAGCTGGTCATTGATGTCCAGCACTTTTATTGGTTCGGCCTGACCGGGACGATAGACCTCTATCGTCTGAGTAATCGGGTTGATGGCCCAAACAAGGCGCACCCCAAAGCTTTGGTACTTAGCAATCTTCATGGCGGCGGCATCCCGGCTGGGCTTGCTATCCAAGTCGCTAGGGGAATGAACTTCTACCACCAAATCCGGCACGCCCTTGACCGAGCGCAAGCTTTTAGGTGGGACGCGGCTGGCGATCATAAACCCTAAATCCGGGATGGGCATCCAACCTTGTCCCATCTCGAAACTTGCGCCGAGCCAGGGCGTGCCTAGTTGCTCTTTAGGGTCGAACATGAATAAATGGTTGTTGATAAGCCGCGAGATACGGCTGTGAATATCACCCGGCATTTTTTCAACCACTTTCCCTTCTATCAGCTCCAACCACCGCCCATCGTTAGGTAAAGCTTCAAACTCGGCGTTGGTATAGGTTCGAGAAAAATCTAGCGTCGAGATAGTTTCGGTACTCATGCTATACTCCCTGTGGTTTTAAGACCTTGATTGCCTTAGTATTAGGACTTTCGCTGGCAAATCGCCTCAGCCTTAGAAAAGATAACCAAACTCGGTTTGGGGGTTTAGCACGATTATCCTTAACTCAGAAAATCGCCCCAAACCAAAGTCCCAATTACTCAAATAACGCTTTTACCGGCATCACAAAGCCGGGAATAATTTCCTCACCGTCAAGCTGGTCATTGATGTGCAGTATTTTGATTGGTTCAGCTTGACCGGGGCGATAAACTAAAACCATTTTTTGACGAGGGTTAATAGCCCAGATAAGGCGCACCCCCACTTCTTGATATTTTCTAATTTTGGTCATTGCGGCCTCCCGCAACGACTGGCTATCTAAATCACTGGGCGACCAGACTTCGACTGCCAAATCGGGGATAACTTGTACCGATTTTTCGCTTTCAGGCGGAACACGGGCCGCAACAATGAAACCGAGGTCAGGGGCGGGAATCCAGCCGATACCCATATCAAAGCTGGTATCCGACCAGGCTATCCCTAAATTTTCTTCGGGGTCAAAGAAAGCAATTTTTCGATTTAAACGGTTGATAATCCGTCCGTGTCTGTCCCCTGCCATTTTGATCACAAGCTTTCCTTCAATTAGTTCCAACTTACCATCAAAACTGGGCAGGTCTTCAAATTCCGCATTGGTGTAGGTTCGGTTGAAATCTATTGTCGGGATAGTCTCGATAGTCATAGGGCGTACCTCGCTGTTTTACTGCCGTAGCCGGATATTCGCGTCCAGCTCCTGAAATTTCTGCAAAATGTTGGAATAACCGCGCTCCACGTACTGAATCCCGCTGACCCGCGAAACTCCCCGCGCTACCGCCGCCGCAATCAGATAGCTGAACCCGGCCCGCAGGTCGGGGATAGTGATGTCCGCCGCCCTCAAGGGGGTTGGGCCTTTGACCACGCAGCTATGGGCGAAATCGCGGCTTTTGAAGCGACAGGGTTTCTCGCCCAAGCATTGCCGGAAAAGCTGGATTTCTGCGCCCATGCGTACCAGTTCCTCGCTGTAGCCAAAACGCTTCTCGTAGACCGTTTCGTGAACTACCGAAAGCCCTTCGATTTGGGTCATCAGCATCACGAAAGGCTGCTGCCAGTCGGTCATAAAACCGGGATGAACATCGGTTTCCAGCACAATCGGCTTGAGCGGGCGATTAGGATGGAAAAAGCGAATACCTTCCGGCTTGACCTCGAAGCCCGCCCCGACCTGGCGCAGCTTGTTCAAAAAGGTCAGCATATCGGCCTGGTTTGCGCCCTCTACCAGTACATCCCCGCCGGTAATAATCCCGGCGACGGCCCACGATGCGGCCTCGATCCGGTCATTAATCACCGAATGTTCCGCACCGTGCAACTTTTCGACCCCTTCAACTACAATCGTGCGGTCAGTATCCACAAAGATAATCGCGCCCATTTTCTGCAACAGCATCACCTGGTCTATAATTTCCGGCTCGACTGCCGCGTTTTTAATCAAGGTCGTACCTTTTGCCAGCACTGCCGCAAAGAGAGTGTTTTCGGTTGCGCCGACGCTGGGATATGGCAACTCAATGACCGTCCCCTGTAACTCGTCGGCTACGGCGTAATAGCGTCCATCCTGCAAAACAATTTTAGCGCCGAGGGCTTCGAGAGCCTGGACATGAAAATCTACCGGGCGCGAACCAATATCACAGCCCCCCAGCATCGGAATCACGGCCTTGCCATAGCGGTGCAAGAGCGGGCCGAGCAGCAAAATCGGGATACGGTTCAGGCCGCTAAAACCGAGCGGGACTTCCGGGGTCGTTACTTTGGGGGTGTGCAGTCGCAAAGTATTGCCCCGCTCGCTGTCCCATTCGCAATTCAGTCCAATACTTTTGCATACGTCGAGGGTTACGGTTGTATCGCCGATACGCGGGACATTGTGTAAAATGACCTCTTCATCGGTCAAGATACTGGCGACAATTTGCTTGGTCGCGGCGTTTTTCGCGCCACTGACCCGCACCTTGCCGCGCAACGGCTTGCCACCCTCGATTTCATAATGTGTCATTTATATAAAACTCCTTTTATTACGAGGTCAGGGAGCGAATCGAGGGTCAAGGATTACCCCCAAAGGGGGCGAGGCCGCGATTTACGATTAAGGAATTCAGCCTCCGACACTGTAGTTCACTGACCACTGACCACTTTTTTCCTGTTATCCTTATTAATTTATAACTTCGTTCCGTAATCGCTATGAGTTAGCAGGCGCACATTCAATTGTGATAGCCTGCATGGTTGTGTCTTCAGTCCAGGCTGTATGTAGTACATTGGCAGGCCACAAGAGGGCATCGCCCGCCGTCACCGCCTGGGTTTCGGCTTCCGGACCGCCGACGCGGACAAAGCCGCTTCCGGCTATGACCAAAAAGAAAATCGGGAATGGAGCAGCATGTTCGTCCATTTCGCCACTTTCATCAAAATAGAGCGAAACCACCGTAACCGGATAATCCAGGCGAAAGGGCATTCCGTTATAGCGTTTTATCAGCTCTTCCGGGCTTAGATTTATCGGTAACTGGCCCGAAAGCTGAATGACGGCGGCAGATAAACCCTTAACGCCGGGACGAGGCAGCGGGATTGTGTTCGCCGGGCCAAATTTGCGGATTTCGGTCATAGTATTTTCACTCAAAGTGTAGCATAATCCAGCGAAGTTTCGCGCCCATTCAGAAAGAGGAATTTGCCGCGCTCCATAATCTTGTTGCCGTCAATCCAGATGTCACACTCTTTGGCGATAGCATCAATATGGGTCGGGGCGCTCCAATCCGCTCCGGTCTGGCTGCCGTAGGGGTCGCCGAGGGCGATATGCATACCGGGTAGCTTCTCATCCTGAAGCAGGTTATAAATCATCTTGTTTACCCCAATATTTGCGCCGATAGCGAATTCCCCTACCCGGTCACTATTCTCGCTGAGGTGAACATAGTGCCAGAACTCACTTTCCAGATAACGGTTATCGGATTTGACCGAGCGCAAGCGATTATTTTCGATTTCCAGAAAGAGCGGGAAATCGCCCAGGTTGCCGTATTTTTGGGAGAAGTAATCGCCAATCGTGCCATCCACCACGTAAATCCCATTGACGTTAGCCGGAGCGGTAAAGACTTCGCCCGCCGGTAGATTTGACCAAATTTGGGGGGTAATCATGCCGCAGGTTTTAATCCAGTTGATGCCCTGGTCGAAAGTGGCCTCGATGTCGGTCCCGGCTTCGGTTCGGGTGTGGATGCTGCGACAGGTCGAAACCATATCGAGGATTTTCTGACCGATGGCATCCACTACATTATAATCGGCCCGCATCCCTTGAAGCATAATTTCGGGCGAAATCGTGACCATGTGAGCATAGCGCAGCTTGTACCGCTCTATCACGTTTACAAATTGTTTGCGGGATGGTAGTTCGCCAGGCTGCGACTGAACGGCGTAAAGCGCCACCTGACTTGTCGCCAGGGCCTCCAGCACTTGCCAGGGCATATACTTCATAGGGCGGCTGGTATAATCTTCCAACACGTAGGCTGTGACGATTGCCCCGGCGATTCGGGCCGCTGCAAAAAGGGATGCCCCAATTTCGATGGTTTCACGGTCAGTCACGACCGTCATAATTTCGCCTTCTTGCACCTTGAGACAGTTGTGGATAGCGTTACGAGCGCCCAGCAAATAATCCGGGTTAAAGGGGAGGCTACGAAGGCTGTCGCTCAGTCGTCGGTCGCTTATTGACATAGGTGTTAATACCCTCCATATTTCGTGCAAAATCTGCTTCTGGGAAATACATTTTAACAGAGATATACAGGATGGACAGGATAAAATCTAAAATCCTGGGCATCTTGCGTATCTTTGTTATACTTCATTAACGTTTATGCACCCTCGAATGGGTCGCCAGTCTATCGGAAATAAAAATAGAGATAACTAAAATTAGATACCCTCCATGCTTTCATGCAGAATCTGATCCACCACTTGCTTGAGGTCGTTGGTCTGGGCGTAACAGGCCAATTGACGGTCAGCACTGGTGCCTTTGTCCATAATCGTGCGAACATAGTCAATTTCGCGGCGGCTACCCAGGTCGTCCACTACATCCTCCACAAATTCCAGCAATTCACCCATCAACAACATCGCGTCTACTTCTTCTTGTTTGCCCAGGTCAAGCATTTTACCATGCAGCCCATAGCGCACCGCCCGCCACTTGTTTTCCATAATCAGCGCCCGGCTATATTTGCGCCAGCCGATATTCTGCTGTTTGAGCTTGTACAATTTTACCACAACCGCCTGAATCAGGGCCGCCAGCGCCAGAGTTTCTTCCATACGGGTCGGCATGTCGCAGATGCGGATTTCGATGGTGCTATAAAGCGGGTGCGGACGGACATCCCACCAGATTTTCTTACCATTATCAATACAGTGGGTTGCTACCAAAGTATCAATATAGTTATCGAAAGCGGCGGCGCTGTCAAAGTCTTCCGGGAGGCCAGTGCGCGGGAAGCGGCTAAAGACTACCGAGCGAAACGAGTGCAGCCCGGTATTGCGCCCTAACCAAAAAGGCGAACTGGTCGAAAGCGCCAGAATATGCGGCAGGAAATAGCGTAATTCGTTCATAATTGCTACGGCGGTATCCCGATTGGTGATGCCGACATGGACGTGCATCCCGAAAATCAGGATTTCGCGGATGACATCCTGCAACTCTTCTTCCAGGACATGATAACGAATATCATCGGTGATGGGCTGTTGCGCCCAATTGGAAAAAGGATGCGTCCCAGCCGCCCCAATTGCCAGACCATGTTTAAAAGCGGCTTCCGAAAGCGCCCGGCGGTTGCGGAGCAATTCCTCCCGCACCTGATGGATGTCCTTGCAGACCGGGGTGACGGTTTCCACGCAACTCATGAGCATTTCGGGTTTGACCCCATCGCCCAGCACCGGGGTCAGGGCCTCGATAATATCCACATTGCGCGGACTAAGTTCGCGGGTAGTTGGGTCAATAATCTGAAACTCCTCCTCGACCCCCAGGGTAAATTTTTCTTTCTCAAACAATTTGCTATTGGGCATAATTCGCTCCCTCCTCCACATCTCGCTATATTACTGCGTTTAACAAACCTTAGCTTATCTACTAACGAAGTTATAATGCTTCAAGATAAAGTAATCTCAACTTGGCCTGCTCCTAAACTCTTCTGACCACCGAGAACCCTGAGGTTATTCAAAGCTGGAATTAAAAGCTCATTTATCAAAAACAGCTGACGTTTTTCGTCGCTCTTTTCAGCCCAACTTTCCAACCACCTGTCTACTTTAACCTTTCCAATGTCACGGCAGCGCCCTAAAACCGCGCCGTGACGCTCCTGAAAAATATGGAGACTTCCACTAAAGATAGAGCCGGACTTGACTTGCTCCCCAGTAACAATAGCGCCTTGTGCGGCGGTTTGTATACGGCGGTCAATCCTAATACGAGTCTGGTCAATCCG
>JBBRSG010000136.1:0-16091 GCA_038245615.1 Chloroflexia bacterium
CCGTCATCTGGCGATTCTGGCGGAAACCCCGGACGACTCGGCGAAAGCGGCCCTATCTTCACGCCCCGAAAGTAATGAGGCCCGCCGCGAGCGGGAAACCCGCGAACAGGAAGAAAAGCGGATAGGCGGCAACCCGGTCACGTATGACCGCTTCAAAGTCCGGGCCGATGGACGGCGCAGCCTGGTGCCGGGGGATGCCCATACTCAAATTTGGCTGCTGGATACGACCCGGCCCGAAGCCGAAGCCCGCCAACTTACTAATGGCGCATTCGGGGTAGGCCAAGCCGCTTTTTCACCGGACGGGCAAAGATTGGTATTTTCGTCCACCCGTGACCGCGCTCAGGCCGATTTCACCTGTATTAGCGATTTATGGTTGATTCAGCCGTTTAGCGATAATCTGGAGATGACCAAGCTAACCGCCAGCCGAGGCCCGGCGACTTTTCCGGCCTGGTCGCCTGATAGCCAGCAAATCGCGTTTATCGGGCATACCAACCCTAAAGACGGTTCTTTTCTGGAAATTCCGCGAGTGTGGGTGCTGGATATAACCGGGCAGAATGTAGCCAGCGAGCCACGATGCCTGACCGCCGATTTTGATTATATGGTGACAAATCTGGTCGGTAGCGATATGCGGGCCAGCAGCGAAATGCCCCTGGCCTGGGATAGCGATGGGCAGATTTACTTTGTGGCTACCCACGGTTCCAGCACCCAGATTTTTGCCGTAGCCGCTCAGGGCAACCGTACTCCCCAAGCCATAACTGCCCCTGGTCGTCATCTTTACGCCTATTCGATGACTGCCCAGGCCGGAAAGATAGCTTTCGGGGCGGCAGACCCGGCCTGCCCCGGCGATGTCTTTATTCAGCCGCTCGTTGCACCCACTAAAGATAAAGAAAGCCAGCGCCTGACCAATTTGAATCGGGCCTGGCTGGATAACCGTTATATCAGCCCCGCCGAAACTATCCACCTGCCCAGTACCGATGGAATGGTGGAAATCGAGGGCTGGTTGCTCAAACCGCCCGGCTTCGACCCATCAAAAAAATATCCTCTGCTGCTGGAAATTCACGGTGGGCCACACACTGCCTACGGCGATAGTTTCTATCACGAGTTCCAAATTCTAGCAAGTCAGGGATATGTGGTGTTATATACCAATCCGCGTGGTAGCGTCGGGTATGGCTACGAGTTTGGAGCAGCGATTTATAACGATTGGGGGCATCATGATTACGATGATGTCATGGCGGCGGTAGATTATGTTATTGCCCAGGGCTACATTGACCCCGCCCGGTTGGGTGTCACCGGCGGCAGCTATGGCGGATATATGACCAACTGGATTATTTGCCACACTGACCGCTTTAAGGCCGCCCTCACCCAACGTTGTGTCAGCAATCTGGTCTCGATGTATACCCTGTCTGATATTGCGGTCACTTTCAATGAATCAGAGTTTGAGGGCGACATCTGGACAAATCCGCGTTTCTGGGAGCGTTCGCCAATGGCCCACGCCAATAAAGCCCGGACTCCTCTATTGATGTTGCACAGCGAGGCCGATTATCGGTGTCCTATCGAGCAGGCCGAAGAATTCTTTTTCGCCCTCAAGCGGGTAGGTTGCCCGGTGGAACTGATTCGCACCCCCGGCGAAGACCACAATCTCTCGCGCAGCGGCAGCCCCGACCATCGGCTAGGACGGCTGCGCCGCATCGCAGGATGGTTCGAGAAGCATCTCGGTAAGGCCGATTAGCTTCGGTTTTAGCTTTGGGTAAACTAAGGGTTCTTAATAAAAGCATCAGGTTTACCCAAAGCTACCGAATCCTTAATGGTGGAACAGTTGACATATTTCGGCCCAACCCGTAAAATATAATGCGGTAGGGACAGTGTACCACCCCTATATATAGGTATTGCTGGACTTCCCTTCGGTAGCAGCCGGTTACTGAAGTATCCATTTTTCGGCATCGCCAGCCGATTTTTATATGCGGATTGCTTTCCTTCCGCCACCGCCGGTCGCCTGCTTTGTATACAGGATTAAGCCGGTTCAGCCGAAGTGCTGACGCAATGGGTGGGGATATAGCGGTCACGACGTGATGCAACTGCCACTTGCAGGCACGCCGGGCCAAAAGGATAGTTATGAACAAAGTCCTGGTCCTGAATGCGACTTACGAACCAATTAGTTTTGTTTCCCTGAAACGTGCGGTGGTTCTGCTCCTCAAAGAAAAAGCTGAAGTAATTGAGGAGATGGTGGAACGCAGGCTAAGGGCGGAAAAGACCAGCTTCCCTTATCCCCTGGTTATCCGTCTGGTAAGTTATGTCCCCGTCCCTCGCTTCTTCAATCTTCCCCTCTCGCGCCGTAGTCTCCTATCTCGTGATAATTATACCTGTCAATACTGTGGCGTAAATGATTTGCCCCTCACGATTGACCACGTAATTCCCAAATCACGGGGTGGCAAAACCGAGTGGACGAATGTAGTGGCGGCGTGTGTGGCCTGTAACCGCAAAAAGGGGAACAAGTACCCGGCGGATGCCAAAATGTTCCCACGCAATAAACCGACCAAGCCCGGCTATATAACCGTAGTGCTGTTAGGTCAGGCTAAAGGCAACGAAACCTGGGCCAGATACATTCAGGCCAGCTAACCGAATTTTCCCGCCAGGGCAACCCGATAAAGGTTGCCCTCACTTTTAGTCTAATCTTTTACTACCAGCCTTAGCGCCAACTATTATGACCGACCATGACCGTCTATTCAAAGAACTACTTACGACATTCTTTATTGAGTTTCTGGAACTTTTCCTGCCAGAGGTCGCTGCCTTTGTCGAACCGGACTCGCTGGTGGCCCTCGACAAAGAGCTTTTTAGCGATATAGCTTTGGGGGAACGTTACGAGACCGATATTTTGATGCAATCTCGCTTTAAAGGGCAGGAGGCATGGTTTCTGATTCACCTGGAAACTCAGTCCTATCGGGAAGCCGAGTTCGAGGAGCGCATGTTCCGCTATTTTATCCAGCTGTATCTCAAGTACAAGCGCCCGATTTATCCGATTGCTTTGTTTTCGTATGATTACCCTTTGCGAAAAGAACCCAATAACTTTCGACTGGATTTTCCACATAAATCTGTGCTAGAATTCAGGTACGACGTAATCCAGTTAAACCGTTTTAACTGGCGGGATTACTTGAATCGGCCTAATCCGGTTGCCAGTGCGTTGATGGCAAAAATGCGGATTAAACCCAAAGATAGGCCAAAGGTCAAGCTGGAATGTCTCAGAATGTTGGTCGGTCTCAAGCTAAATCCGGCTAAAGAGCAACTAATTTCGGGATTTGTAGATACCTATTTGAACCTAAACGAAATTGAAAAGCTTGAGTATAGGGCCGAACTAGAGCAAATTCTGCCAGTCGAGAAGGAGAGTGTCATGCAAATCGAAACCAGTTGGAAACGAGAAGGCCGAGTAGAGGGTCGCACCGAAGGCCGAATAGAAGGTCAGATGGAGGGTCAGCTTAAAACTATCCTAGTTCAGTTAAACTATCGCTTTGGCAAGCTCACCCCGCAATTGGAAGAAAGCATTAAGGTGCTACCGGCTGACCAACTAGAGAATTTGAGCCTGGCTTTGCTCAATTTCCAGAATAGTACCGACCTGGAGAAGTGGTTGGAAAAATCAGCTTGAAGCTAATACCTTTACACCTAAAACAAGCTAAATCGGATAACCGATTACTAAAGATTAGCGTATTTGTTCGTGCGAAGCAAGGTAAAGCGTGGCCCGGTTTTTGCTCTTTTGAACCTCGCAAGCAATTAGTATAATTCAAATATTTATAATTGGGTAAGGGCGAGGTATGTATGCTTTTAGAAGAAAATAATCTGGCACCCATAAAAAAGGCTGGTCGGCGGGGCGACCCGGCGGCTTATGGCTATCCGGCAGACATAGTAGAATTGCAGGCCAAAGCCCTTGAAATTATTCGCCGCACCGTCGAACATTATGGCGTAGCGGAGTGGTCGAAAAAAGACCCCCTCAGTATGTTAGTAGATATTATTTTATCGCACCGCACCCGCGATGAACAAACCGCCGCCGCTTATGCCAATCTCAAAGAACGCTTTTCGAGGTGGGAAGATTTGCGGGATGCCCCAACCGAAGATGTAATGAAAGCGATTGCGGCGGTTAATTGGCCTGAACTTAAAGCCCCGCGCTTACAGGCTATAATGCAGCGCATCACCGAAGAGCTAGGCCAGCTTAATCTGGATTTTTTGCGGGATTTGCCGGTGGAGGAAGGTGCGGTCTGGTTGAGCCGATTAAATGGAGTCGGCCCTAAAACGATTGCCTGTGTGCTGCTCTTTAGCTGCCGCAAACCGATTTTGCCAGTAGATACTCATGTCCATCGGCTCAGTATTCGCCTCGGACTTATCGGGCCAAAGGTTACGGCAGAAGCGGCCCACCCCCTGCTACAGGCGCTCCTACCGCCGGATGCCCAAAGCATCTATAACTTTCACAAAGGTTTGTTGCGACATGGGCAGCGGATTTGTGTTTACGAGCGCCCACGTTGCCAGAAATGTTTTATGACCGACATCTGCAATTATTATCAGACCGTAGTCCGCCCTGGGATGGCCTAGATTCAGGTCAAATTCCTCTGAAAATTCTATGTACATCTTCAATTTAGCTGCTGATATGGGCTGCGACGAATTTTCCAGTTCGTTAGAGTTTTATATGAATGCTTGACACTGCTGATTCTTTGGCTTATAGTCACCATTCGTCAGGGAAAATCAATTGACCACCCGATTTCATGGATCTATTTTGGGATACCCATATAATTAAAGGCGACCCGGCCCAAGTAATTCGCCGCTTTCGCTCTAAGGATGTAATTATGACCGCAAGGTTAGTTATTGTAGAGTCACCGGCCAAAGCTAAAACCATTGGCAAATATCTCGGAAAAGGCTATACCGTCAAGGCCAGCTATGGACATGTCCGCGACCTGCCCAAAAGCAAGCTGGGAGTAGACGTAGATCAGGCTTTTAGTCCTCAATATCTAGTGCCGCGTGACAAAAAGAAATTAGTCAAAGAATTAAAATTGGAAGTCCAGCAAGCCGACGAAATTTTGCTGGCGACTGACCCTGACCGCGAGGGCGAGGCGATTGCATGGCATTTGGTTTCGGCAACCGGGCTGGAAGATAGTAAAAAGAAGGTTAAACGGATTGTCTTCCACGAAATCACCAAAGATGCGATTAAAGATGCGGTAAAACACCCGCGTGATATTGATATGAATCTTGTGAACGCGCAACAGGCCCGCCGGATACTTGACCGCCTGGTTGGTTATAAGATTAGCCCGATTCTATGGAAGAAGGTCAAACGGGGACTGAGCGCCGGACGGGTGCAAAGTGTCGCCTTGCGGCTGATTGTAGACCGCGAGCGCGAGGTTGAAAAGTTTGAGGCCGAGGAATATTGGTCTATTGAGGCTGATTTTCTGCCTATGACCCCGGAGCGCAAGGCCAAAAAGCCCACTAATTTTCGGGCTAACCTGCATTCAGTCGAAGGCAAAAAAATAGAGTTGCATAATCAGGTCGAGGCCCAGGCCATTCTGGATGATTTGAAAAACGCGGGATACACCGTCGGCGAAGTACGCCAGACCAAAAGCCAGCGTAAACCCGCCGCCCCCTTTACCACCAGTACCATGCAGCAGGAGGCCAGTCGTAAGCTGAACTTTACTAGCCGCCGGACGATGGGAGTGGCCCAGAGTTTATATGAAGGGGTTGAAATCGGCAAAGAGGGTAGCCAGGGTCTCATAACTTATATGCGGACCGACAGTACCAACGTCGCGGCGATTGCCCAGGAAGAAGCCCGCCAGCTTATCGTTGCTAAATATGGGGCGGACTACATACCCGAAACTCCGCCGGTCTACACCAAAAAGGCCAAAAACGCACAGGAAGCCCACGAAGCTATCCGCCCGACTACTGTGATGCGCGAACCGGAGGCTATCCGGGACTTTCTGACCCCGGAACAGTACAAGCTTTATCGGCTTATCTGGCAGAGGTTTGTCGCCAGTCAGATGGCGGTAGCCCAACTCAGCAATACGTCGGTGGACATCAAGGCCGGGAAACCGGAACACGCCCCCGTCGGGCGACCCTATCTTTTCCGGGCCACTGGCTCGGTGATTAATTTCCCCGGCTTTCTGGCAGTCTATCAGGAAGGGTTGGACGAAGGGGCGGAAGACGAGCTGAATAAAAAGGCCCTGCCCGAATTAAAGGTGGACGACCCACTACAGTTGCTGGAACTTTCGCCGGAGCAGCATTTCACCCAACCCCCACCCCGTTTCACCGAGGCTACGTTGGTCAAAAACCTGGAAGAAATGGGAGTAGGCCGTCCCAGTACTTATGCCCCAACTTTAGGGACAATTCAGGAACGCTACTACGTGGTCAAGGACGAAAAGAAGTTCGTTCCGACTGAACTAGGGATACTGGTAAATGATTTGGTGGTAGAGTTCTTCCCTGAAATTGTGGATACCAACTTTACCTCCAATATGGAGTCGGAACTGGACGAAATCGCCGATGGAGTACGCAACTGGGTGCCGGTACTGGTAGATTTTTATAATCCCTTCAAAGGCTCGGTGGAAAAAGCCGAAGCCCAGATGCAGAAGGTTTCGATAGAGCCAGAATTAGCCGGGGAAGATTGCGAAAAATGCGGGCGACCAATGTACGTCAAGATAGGGCGCTTTGGGCGCTTTATCGCCTGTTCCGGTTTCCCAGAATGTCGCAATGCCAAACCAATCCTCAAAAAAATCGGGATGGCTTGCCCCAAGTGTGCCGAAGGCGAGTTGGTGATGCGAAACACCAAAAAGCGCCGGGTGTTTTACGGTTGTTCACGCTATCCCGAATGCGATTTTTCGGTATGGGATAGGCCTATTCCCGACCCTTGCCCCGAATGTGGCGGTCTAATGACCCTTTCGGGCAAACGCAATGCTAAATGCACCAACTGTGGTCATGTGATGCCCTACGAGATGCCCGACCCGGAGGAAACCCCCCGCCCGCTCTTGCGCCCGCTGGGTGCGCCCCGCAGTAATCTTTCAGTCGCCGGACAGGAGGCGATAACCTCCAGCGAACTGCAATCCGCCGAGGCCGAAGACCAGCCCGAACCCGAAGATGTCACGGAAGAAGAGGAAGAACGTGAGGCCGCCGCCGTCTAGTCAAGGGTAAGTGTCTCAATACGGGAGTTAAGAAATATGACTTTACCACTAAAAACCCGCCTCTATACCGCCGAGGAATTTATGGCGCTCGCGCTTGACCCGGATAAACGCTACGAGCTGGTTCGAGGAGAAGTTAAGATTATATCGCATCCAGGTCGAGAACACACCCGTGTTAGCGGGCGCTTGTTATTGGCGTTAGGAATTTACGCCCAGCCTCGTAATCTGGGGGAGGCTTTGCCGCCCGGTGGTTTTAAATTGACCATTCCGGGCGCTACTCAAGATACGGTCAGGTCGCCCGACCTGACTTTTCTGGCAACCGGAAAATTAGACGGGCCACCAGGGGCGTTTGTCGAAATACCGGATTTAGCAGTAGAGGTCTATTCAGTCAATGATGAGCCGGGCGAACTTAAAGCAAAGTTGGCGGATTATCAACAAGCTGGTTGGCAGAGTATCTGGGTGATATACCCACCACTATCTGCACCCCGTTATAAGGCCGCAACGGTAGATATTTATCATCTGCAAGAGGAAAGCGGTCTCAATCCGGCTCAATCGCTCACCCAAAGTGACACTCTATTGGGTGAAGGATTATTGGATGGCTTCAAAATAGGTGTTGCCGAACTCTTTAAGTAATACAAGGGAGTGGTCATAAATCCAAAAAGAGATGTTAGGGGCGCTGCTTGCCGCGCCCGGAGCGCCTCGATTTGGGCGCGGTAAGCAGCGCCCTACGAATTATGACCAGGCCTCAAGAAATTACTTTCAGGATTACGGCTGAAGGATACAATATGGCACTACCATTGGAAACTACAATAAAAGCGGCAGAAGCAACCCGGCCTTATACTACCGAAGAATTTATGGCATTATCGCTGGACGACGGCAAACGCTACGAGTTGGTAAAAGGAGTTATCCACGAAATGTCCCAGGCCGGTGGCAGACACAGCATGATTTCAGATAACCTGTACGGAGTGCTGCGCGATTTTGTGCGGGCCAATCAACTGGGCCGGGTTTTACCCACGGCTGGATACGAGCTGAAAATAGACCCGGAGCGCCATACCGTCCGCTCACCTGATTTGAGTTTTATGCCTGCCAGCCGAGTGAGTTCGCTGGACGATGGGGCGATTAAGGTTGCGCCCGAACTGGCGATAGAAGTTTATTCTCCCCAGGATGAGCCGGGCGAACTCCGCAAAAAGCTGGAAGATTACCAGTTAGCTGGTTGGAATTTAGTTTGGGTAGTCTTTCCGATAACCGCCAAACCAAAACGTGAGGCCGCCACTATCGAAATTTATCGGCTGCAAGCCGAAACCAGGTTACAACCTGCTCAAATTTTAACAATTAATGACACGCTTTTGGGCGAAGAAAGCTTGTCCGGCTTTAGTACGACGGTGGCAGCCTTATTCGAGGTCTAACCAGAAGTATAAGGGAAGTGGGCTTGAAATCAGTTTCGTTACAAATTAAAAAATTAAATCAAAAGCTTTTTGCCCGATTTTTGCTAATCACTGTTTTGATTGCCGGGCTGCTGACCGCGTGTGGGGACGAAACCGGGTCTACCGCCGCTCCCGCTCCGCCCAAGACGGGGTTCGCTGGCTCAGGCTCAAATAGCAGTGGCACAGTGGCGGGGGGAACTGGCCCGCTCTATGGCGCAAACGGGCAGATTACGGTTATTGCCCCGCCCGCCACTGGCGAAAATATCCCCGGTCAGATTTTCTTTGTCAAAGATAATAATATCTGGCAGGGCGGCGCAGGAACGGCGGGCGTTCCGCCAGTGACTGCCAAAGAACTGGGCGGCAAGCAACTCACCAAATCTCTATCATTGGCCCTGGCGAAGTCCCCGGCTATTTCCCCCGATGGACTGAAGCTGGCCTATGCCTATAGCCCCGAACCGGAAGGCACTGGCACTAATATCGTCATCGGGCAGGATATCTATACCCTCGACCTGAAAAGCAGCGCGAATACTCTGATTATCAAACGCGATGAGCCTTCCGCTTTTCTGGATAATCCCTATTGGTCGGCTGATGGTAAATATATCTACTTTGATGCCCGCGTCCCCAAACGCGACCAGGCTGGGACGGTTATTGGCGAATTCATTTCCATCAATCGCTTTGAAATCGCCACCGCCAAACGCGAGAAATTGCAGGAAGATGCCCGCGAACCTGTGCCTACTCCCGACGGCAAACAGGTGGTTTTTGTGGGAGTCAATGCCAGCACCGGCACTTATGAGGCCAATCTAAAACTCTATGACCTAAGCACCCGCCAGACCAAAAATTTGACCGACCCCGACCCCAATAAAGGCTTTGTGTTTGTCTACATGCCCCGCCTTTCGCCGGATGGACAGCAAATCGCTTTTTCGGCGATTGGGGGGCCAGATTTTAATTTCAATCCGCCCGCTTCGACTCCTACTCCCCAAAGCAGCCGGATTAATTCACCTTTAAATTTTGGCGCTCTAATGCAAATCTCGCTAAAACAGCTTGCACCGCCCGCACACGGCTTGCCTTACGATTTGTGGCTTATCAAGCCGGATGGAACGGGCCTCAAGCGCCTGACCCAACTCTATGAAGACCATACCATGCCCGCCTGGTCGAGCGATAGCAAGAAAATCGCTTTTCTGACTGGCCTGGCGCTCTATACCATAGACGCTGATGGCAAGAATCTGAGCAAAAAATCTGACCGGGGCGCACCACAAGCCGGGTTCGCCTGGAAGAATTGAGGGTGGGGTCGGGGGTCAGGGAAAATGCAAGCGAGGCTCGATTTTAGCCAGTTCAGGAGGAGTTTATGGATCTGCTTTCCAGCTTGCAACAAATCAAGTTGCCGTTTGCCGAATTGCTGGGCATCAAGTTTGTTAGCGCCAGCCCCGATAGCGTCCAGGCCGAAATGCTGGTACGGAATGAGCTTTGCACTATTCCGGCAATCCTGCACGGCGGCGCGATTATGTCCTTTGCCGATTCCCTGGGCGCGGCGGCTACCTTTCTTAACCTGCCAGAAGGCAAAAGCACCACTACGATTGAGTCAAAAACCAACTTCTTTGCGCCCGCTCCGGTAGGCACAAAAGTCCTCGGTGAAACCACTCCCTTGCACAAGGGCAAACGGACAATGGCCTGGCAGACCCGTATAACCGCCGAAAATGGGCGGCTGCTGGCAGTAATCACCCAAACCCAAATGATACTTGACCCTCCGGCAAAATAGACCAAAACTAACTAATCCAATTTGGCCCACTGAAATTTTATCCCCAGTTTGCGCCAGCTATCCGCCCCCGTTATAGAGGGGGAAGACTGACTCTATTTCTGTTTTAACTTTATTAATACTTTCCAGACGAAGTGAGCAACAGCCCAATTTTTAGATATGTTGGACCGAAGTTTGGTTTATTTGGTATATAGAAATTAAAGGGTTTTGGCACACTGCCGCTTGATTATAACATAATCACGGGGAAGGTGAGCTAAAGTGAGCATAAAATGAGCAGATTTTGAACTGGCAAGTGAGCAATCGTCAGGCTAAAATAGCAGAGTAAGTATTCTAAACCTCGATTAAGCAAGGTGATTTTAGTCATTTTCGGGGTAAGCAGGTCACAATCACTAACCTTGCAGAATGAGTTCGGTGGTAGGGGCGTACTGCTGTACGCCGTACGAAATTTATCCCAAACTGCCAAGATAGTGTAATGATATAACCGGTGAGGTATAATAGGAGAGGTTAGTAAACCGAAACAACAAGTCAGCATCATAAGCAGGTACAGCTAAGAAGGAAATGAAAAGAAAATGAGCAACCCAACTAATTCCAAGACCGAAGCTTTTAAGATGGATGGTTATATTTATGTACACCGGGCCATGCGAAAGAATATTGCCGACCTGGAAGCAACCTCTACCCGGATGACCCGCTTTACCGACGAGGATGCCCTCCGCCTGCAAAGGTTTTTTCGCTTCTTTTGGGATATGGCGGAAATTCATCATACCGAGGAGGACGACAATCTTTTCCCCGATATTACGGCCCGCGACAAAACCTTTGAGCCTTCGATGGCGGTGCTGACGCAAGACCATCGGGAATTGCATGAGTTGATCGAAAAGGTGGGCGCAATACTAAACACTATTCTGACCGTTAAAGATGCTGCCGCCCGCGAAGCCACGCCCCGCGAACTTGGCGAAGTAATCACCGAATTTCGCCGCTTGCTCGATAGCCATCTTGACCGGGAGGAAGCGGTAGTCCGCGAGTCGGTGGGGACGCATTTTAGCCTCAAGGAGCAAAAGGCGATGGAGCAAAAAACCATGAAAAGTATACCGCTCAAGCATATGTCGCTGCTAGTTCCCTGGGTTGGCAGCGGATTACCGCCGGAGGAAGTTCCTGCCGCCCTCAAAACCTTGCCTTTACCTTTGCGGATTATGTATAACATTTCCTGGAAGAAGAAATATGAGAAATTCTCCGAAGTCCTGAAAGGCTAAATCGTCAGGTAATTGTTTACCTGAAAACTCCACTTTACTACCATCGGGCTGCTCCAGCGAAGAGGCGGCCCGATTATTTTATTGCCCGCCATCTTCATTTGGATTAGACAAACCAGCTTTGATTAGGGTAAAATCATAAAATGTCAGAAAGCTGGAAGAAGGACAGGAGGAGCAACGATGCCCCGGCGAAGCGAAGCCGAGCCAAACTGGTATAGTGTTGCCTGCGCGATTTTGATTAACTGTCGTGGGGTAGCCAGCCGGGTCAGCGCCCAGGGTGTTACGCTCTATCTTACTGATACCGATAATGAGATTGTGCGCGGCTTCGAGATTGTCTATAAAAATAGTTCCGAAACTGAATTTCTGGCCCTATGCGCGGCGGCTGGTTTAAGTAGCAAATATATTGAACTTTTGACCGAATTGTATTTTTATCGGAAGGGGGTCGGGGGTCAGGAGTTAGGGGTCGGGGGAATGCAGGACTGAGGACTGAGGACTGAGGTTTGCAAGACGGAAGACGGAAGACGGAAAAAATCCGGGGAGTGATGAGCATTTTAACTCAAAACTCAAAACTAGCTTACTGACCACTGACCACTGCTAAAGAGGAGATAACAATGGTGCAAAGACCTAAGCCGGTAGCTTTGATTGTATTGGACGGCTGGGGCTACAGCCAGCACACTGCCGGAAATGCGGTTCAGGGGCATACGCCTAACCTGGAACGCTATTACCAAAATTACCCCCATGCTTTCCTCAAAACCAGCGGCGAAGCGGTCGGCCTCCCGGATGGGCAGATGGGCAATAGTGAAGTAGGCCACATGAATTTGGGGGCGGGCTTTGTAGTCTATCAGCAGTTTGTGAGGATTGACCTGGCGATTCGGGATGGCGCTTTCTTCCAAAACCCGGCCTTGCAGGGCGCAATTGACCATGTGCGCCAGACCGGAGGGGCGCTGCACCTGATGGGGCTGACCGGGCCGGGCGGGGTTCACGCCCACTCTCGCCACATGTACGCCTTGCTCAAGCTGGCCCACGATGCCGGGATTGCCGCCGACAAAGTCTTGGTTCACGCCTTTATGGATGGGCGCGACACTTCGCCGACCAGTGGGCTGGAATATATGGTCGAGCTGGAACAGCAATTAGCCGAATGGGGCGGGCGGGTCGCCACCGTCGCGGGGCGCTATTATGCGATGGATCGGGATAATCGCTGGGATAGAGTAGAAAAAGCGTACCGAGCCATCGCTCTGGGCGAAGGGCCAACTGCAACCTCGGCCCAGACCGCGATTTCCGCCAGCTACGCCGCCAGCGTCACCGATGAATTTATTGTGCCGACGGTTATCAGCGCTTCCAACGGGCAACCCACCGGTATGGTCAAGGATGGCGATGCGATGATTTATGTCAATTTTCGGGCAGACCGCGCCCGCGAACTGACCAAAGCCTTCGTCCTGCTGGATAACCAGTTCGGCGATTTCAAGCTGGCGGACGGCAAACCGGCGGGCTTCGCTCGGCCTCGCCAAATCGAAGACCTGTACTTCGCCACCCTGACCGAATATCAGGCCGGGCTACCAGTCGAGGTGGCCTTTAACGCTCTGGATGTAGACGCGCCGATTGCGAAGGTGGTCAGTACAGCGGGCCTCAAGCAACTGCACATCGCCGAAACCGAAAAATATGCTCACGTCACATTTTTCTTTAACGGTGGGCGGGAAGAGCCTTTTCCCAACGAAGACCGGGTGTTGATTAACTCCCCAAAAGTGGCAACCTACGACCTCAAGCCCGAAATGAGCGCTTACGAAGTGACCGAAGCATTACTGGAACGCCTCGCCAGCGACCAGTATGATTTTATCATCTGCAATTATGCCAATTTTGATATGGTCGGGCATACCGGCCTCTATGACGCGGCGGTGCAAGCGGCGGCGGCGGTAGATAGTTGTATTGGGCGGATAGTTGAAGCAATTGTAGCAAAAGGTGGGGCAGTTATGATTACCGCCGACCACGGCAACGCCGAAAAGATGGTAGATGAGGAAACCGGCGGCCCGTTCACCGAGCATACCACTACCCCAGTCGAGTGTATTCTGATAACGCCGGAAGACTCGCCCTATCGCCATGCCCCAATGAAGGAAGGCATTCTGGCGAATGTTAGCCCGACCCTGCTCAAGTTGCTGCAACTCCCCGCTCCGGCCAGTATGATCGAAACCAGTTTGGTTTAGAAGCTAAATCATTGCCGATTGAATAGAGTTATGTTAATATGACAGTATAGCTACAACCCTGGCAGGCTTTCGACCATCAAAGCAGACCAATCCCAGGCTGCGGGGCGAGACCTAGCACTATTCGACAGGCGATAAATAATGGCATTGGAAGCGGACAATAATTCGGGCATCGGCGAGCCATTGAGCGCGGGCGGCTTTGATGGCGGATTAGAGCGCCGTCCCGAATTAAAAACCCTGGGAGCGGGCCGCTATCAGATTATCAAACGGGCGGGGCGGGGCGGTTGGTCGCTGGTCTATCACGCTCACGATTTGGAGCAACAGCGTGAGGTCGCCATAAAAGTCCTCTCAATGGAGCTTTCGTTTGAAGAAAGCTTTTTGGAGCGATTTCAGCGCGAAAGCGACCTGATGCATGACCTCAACCATCCCCACATTTTGCAGGCCTACGACTATGGGCAGGAAGCCGGGCTGGTATATCTGGTGATGAGCTATTACGGGGGTGGCACAATTCGAGACCGCCTCCGCCAGGGTCGCCTGAGCCTCAAGGAAGCCGCCGCCTACCTGTCCCAAATAGCCGAGGGGCTGGGGTATGCCCATTCTCGCAATATTATTCACCGCGATATAAAGCCCTCGAATGTCCTGATTCATCATCTGGATGGACATCTGGCCTTGTCCGACTTCGGGATTGCCAAAGCTCTGTCCAGCGCCAATCCTTCCCATACCGGCACGATTATGGGGACTCCGCTCTATATGGCTCCCGAACAGTTTTTAGACCGGGTAGACCGCCGCAGCGATATTTATTCGCTGGGGGTGATGCTCTATCAAATGCTGTGCGGCGATGTGCCGTTTCGAGGGGAGGGAATTGGCTTCAAACATCTGAATGACCCGGTGCCGTCCTTGCGAACCCAGGGTATTCCGCCAGGGGTCGAGCGGGTAGTCCTCAAAGCTCTTGCCAAGCGTCCCGAAACCCGCTTCCAGACGGTTGAGGAATTAGCGGTGGCTTTCGACGAGGCAGTAAGACAATTTACCAGTGGCGAAACGATGGAAGCTTTTCTGCCGTTTGGGGCGGGTGGTTCAACCCCATCGGCTAAAAATTTGCAATCCACCGTCGAAATTGCAGCCCTGACCGGCGAACAAACCCGCCTGAGCGCCATGCAGATTATCCATACTGGGCCACCAACTCCCAGTCGGCCCATTCCTAAAGCGCCTTTGCGCCGGGAAGAGGCCAGCAAAATTGGCAATGATGAAGAATTGGAAGCGACTACTCCGCTGGTTGGGTTGCCGAAACGCCAGCCATCGGCGGCAATTAACCTGCCATCCGAACCACTCAGCGGGGCTAAACCGTCTGTGTCGGGGTCAAATAATTATCGAGTATCTGCCCCGGTAAGCCTAGAAAATAGCGAGAGTGAACCGTTTACGCCTTCTTCCAAACCGGTTTACACGCGGTTGAGCCAAAATACCGGAAGCCCAGGCCAGTCCAAAAACCTGATGAAGCCAAAAAGCAGCAGGGAGCAAATAAGCCGCCAGCTATTTCCGATATTTTTTGCCGGTTCGATGCTGTTGCTTACCATAATTCTGCTGGCAATCCTGCTTTTCACGCGCTAAATGTAAGCAGATATGGGGTCAAAAAACGCACAAATAAATTGCGAGCGGTATTCTGAGAAGAGTGCCGGGGGAAAGCGGAGATAGAGGGACACGACCTGCCAGAGGTATTAGTGGCAGGTTGTTTTAGTATCTTTTAGGCCAGGGCCAACTTTGAAACCAGTTTCGGGCCGGATAGACGATTGGACGAAGCACTACCCGCGAGGGCGGCTTCGGCAAACTTTAGCTCATCACACAGCCGACAATATTCAAATGCATCGTCCTGATTACGGGCTTTTTGAAGAAACTGACGAATGGTGGAAACCAAGTCTTCGAGGTCTTTGCTATTCATAGTGAGGCTCCTGATATATGGCGGGCGGTTATAATTGCGTAGCCGTCGGAATCGCCGATAATGGGCAAAATCAATCGCGCCGTTCATAAGCTGTAACAACTTCTGTTCATCTAAGCAAATTAGTGGTTAGGCGGCAACGACATTGTTAAACCGGATAGCCCAAAAAATAATAACCCTTGCTCCATCGCTTATAGATACATTATAGCACTCTCTTGGGGCGATTCAAGAGCTATTGACTCAAGTTTGCGGCATGATGTTTCTCGCAATGAAAACCGCCTTTATCATAGAAGCTTTTAATAGCACTCGGATTTTGGCTTGCGACTCACCTAATCCTGGAAAAGTTGTAGCTGTAGGACTTTCGCTCAGTCAATTTTTTCGGTCAGGATGACATTTTTAGGATACCCCA
>JBBRSG010000137.1:0-16047 GCA_038245615.1 Chloroflexia bacterium
ATGCGATAGAGGATAACGCCGGTTTTTCGACTTTGCAGCGTTTACACGAACAGAATGAGCTTAATTTGCGGGTGACGGTGCTGCCCTACAGCCACGCTGCCCCACGGCTTATCGAGCTAGGTTTTCGGCAGGGTTTTGGGGATGAAATGTTGCGGCTGGGCCAGATAAAGTTTTTTCTGGATGGTACGCTGGGTTCGCAGACTGCCGCGATGTTTGAGCCGTTCTTAGAGCCGGTAGAAGCCGACCACGACCATAATCATAGCGAGGGCGACGGCTGCGAGGCGGCTAATACCGGGATTTTGCGGATGGAAGCCGAGGATTTTCTGGCTCAAGCCCGTCATTGTATCGCGCACGGCTTTGCGGTGGCAGTCCATGTGATTGGCGATAGAGCCGCCCGCCTGGGTCTGGATGTTATCGAGAAGGTGCTGAGTGAAGCACGCCAGGCCGAGTTGCCCCAATTGCCGCCGTTGGCCCGCAATCGGCTGGAACACGTCCAGTTGCTCAAGGCCGAGGATTTACCGCGCTTGGCCCGCGCTGGGATTATCGCTTCGGTGCAACCGACCCATGCCACTACTGACCGCGACACCGCCGAGCGTTATTGGGGGCTACCCCGCCTGTGCGAAACCGGGCGCGGCTACGCCTATAAGACTATCTTGCAAAGCGGGGCGCACCTGGCCCTGGGTTCGGATGTGCCGATTGAGCCGATTGACCCACTCAGGGGGATTTATGCCGCCGTCGCCCGCAAACGAGCCGGAGAGAGTCGCCCGGCCTGGTTGCCCAATGAAAAACTTTCGGTAGAGGAAGCGGTGCGCGGGTTTTCACAAGGGGTGGCCTATGCCGCCGGGGAAGAAGGCTGGCGCGGGATTATCGCGCCCGGTTTTGCCGCCGACTTTACGGTAGTGGCCCAGGATATTTTTGCTATCCCCGAAGATGACATCCTGACTACCCCGATTGTGGCGACGATAGTAGCCGGAAAGCCGGTCTATTTGGCCTGATGCGGCTTTATGAAACAAAACTTGACAGGCGGCGTATAATAGACAGACGAGGGTAGCAATACCTGACCTTAACAATCTAATGTGGGGATGCTTGGTTTCGACAGGGAGGAACGATACGTAGTTGCAAGTCGAGGCGCTTTGACCTCGTTAATCACGAAGCAAGCCTTTAAACGGCAAAACTCAAACCAAGAGCTACGCGCCTAGCGCCTTCGCTCTCGCTGCTTAATTAAGTAAGTAGCCGCTCTTGCGCCTCCGTTTTCCGAGGGAGCAAAAAGAGTGACGACAAATCGGAATGCTATCGAGTAAGCGTCGGGTAACTCGGTTTAAGACTAACTGACTGGCTGAAAGGCATTGTGCCGGTAGAATCGCCTGAAGCAAGAAAATAATTACCGGATAAGCTTGTAGTATACTGCGGTCCGCACTTTTTGGACGGGGGTTCGACTCCCCCCATCTCCACCAGCAATTATTTTATCTCTTGATTTATCAGGTTATATCATTGGAAATTTACACCTAAGTTTTCGATGATATAACCTTTTTTGTATCTAATTAGGATTTGCGCTCAGGCAATTTTTTCTTGGATGGCGAAAGTTTTTATATACCACCAAAGCATGTTTTTATATCTTTGAAAAAATTACGGCATAATTTTTTCAAAGATATAAAATATTGGGCTTCTACCCGACTTGAAGCGAAAGTCCTGATAATAAATCTGGGTAGGTGTTCGAGCAATATTTTGAGGCAATCCATGTCTGGGATTAATGGAGTATACGAAAATATCATTGGGGCGAGCGATGAGCAGACCGCCTTGCGCTATTGGGCCGAATTGGGCTATCGTCCGCTTATTGAAGGACGCTTGAGCCGGGATGCGGCTTATACACTTTATGGGGTGGACTCGGCCTTGCGCTCGATTCGCTTGCAGAATGGCTCAAGCGATACACACGGGCATGTCCGGTTGATGTTGTGGGAAAAGCCCCCTATAGCCGGGTTGGGTCGGGTGCGCCCGATGACTATCGGTAGCCGATGGTTTGCCTCCCGCACCGCCGATATTGTACGGTTGCGGGATGCTTATATGGATGCTATCCGGGCTGGGGAAAGCTGGTTGGTCAGCGACCTGATTCGCAATATCATTACTCAGGGGCAGGAGGCCAATGGCTTTTATGACCGCTTTCGAGGGGTGCGCGAAATGCTGGTACTGGGCGAGGAAACCCGCCATGTTTATTTTCAACGCTACGGCTATGATGTGCCGGGTTACGGTACAATCCATGACCAATCGCCTTTGGCGGTCAGCGAAGGTACGCATAGCTCGATTGTCATTCCCGATTTAGCTCACCTCGATTTTTATACGGAGGTAATGGGCCTCCGCCAGGAGCAGCAGATTGATGCGCCCCCGGCGACCCCCGACCCCCGCCCGGATGTGACAATGTTTGGCAATAGCGATGGCTTGAGCGTCCTGATGCGGCGCGAAGGAGAGATTTATCGCTATGCCACTTTCGTCACCCCCACCGAAAATGTCGGACGGCTTTATGTGTTTCAGCCCCAGGATAATTCCCCGAACCTGCAAAGCCGCGCCCGTCCCGGTGTAACCGGGCTTTGCCTTTTGACCTACAAAGTGAGCGATATTGAAGAATATTCCCGTTGCATCGCCGAAAGTGCCGCCCAAAATCAGACGACGATTCAGGCCAACGAATTCGGCGAACCGGCTTTTTGCTTCGATGCCCCCGATGGTACGGCCTGGGGATTGGTGGGGAGTTGAGGTTGTTTTATTTTGACACGTAGCGATTGCCGCCGACGTAAAAACGCCAGGGAAGTTCTAGCCCTCGGCTGATACCAATCCGACTGGTGGCGACAGTTTCAAAAGCCGGTAGCGCCAGTTCGGGCGGACAGGTAGCAATATACAAGTGCGGGCCTTGTAGCGATTGTCCATTAAGCGTACCATCAATCCCCATCGCCCGACAGAGTTTACCCGGCCCGTTGGTCAGGTTGCGCTCGTCGGCCTTGCTTTTCAGCAAATGCAAACCGCGTCGGTCCCGCATAGCTGCCAGCCCCATTATTGGTTGGATGGCCCGAACTAGCACCGCCGCTGGGTAATCGGCACTTTCGGTCACGACATTAAACATCCAATGGTTGCCATAGGTAAAGTAGGTATAAGCCCGGCCCGATTCGCCCCACATTATTTCATTGCGGCGAGTGCGCCCAACCGCCGCATGACAGGCTGGGTCATCCTGCCCGACATATCCCTCAGTTTCGACAATGATTCCAGCAGTCGCATCGCTATCATCCGATGGCAAAACCACCAAAATTTTGCCCAAAAGCTGCCGGGCAACCGTCAAAGTAGCTTGGAGGTAAAAATCTTCCGGTAGTTTCTGGGCAATCAACGTCCTCAGCAAAATTTCTTCTGACGAAAGCTGATTATTGGTAACGAGTGGCTGGAGACTCATCAAATTTTCGCCCGCAAGTACTGGTCAGGCCAGGCCACGTCCTGACCTAGCACTCTGGCGGCCCGCAAAGGCCAGTAGGGGTCGCGCAGCAACTCGCGGGCCAGGGCCACAAAATCGGCCCGTCCCTCCCGGATGATATTATCGGCCTGTTTTGGCTCGGTGATGAGGCCGACTGCTGCCGTCAGAAGGCCGGTTTCGCGCCGAATGGCCTCGGCAAACGGGACTTGATAGCCAGGCCCAACCGGGATTTTCTGATGGAGCGCTACTCCCCCGGTGGAAACATCTACCAAATCCGCCCCGGCCTGGGCTAAAAGTTTGGACAGTTGCAGACTTTCTTCCGGCTGGAAGGCTGGTTCAGTTTCGGGTAGCCAGTCGGTTGCCGAAATGCGGACAAAGACCGGCCATTCGGCGGGCCAGATTTCGCGCACCGCTCGCACGGTTTCCACTACGATGCGGGCGCGGTTTGGGAGCGAACCGCCATACTCATCACTCCGCTGGTTAGCTGCTGGCGAAAGAAACTGGTTGAACAAATAGCCATGTCCGGCGTGAATCTCGACTATCTCGAAACCAGCCTTGAGGGAGCGGTGAGCTGCCGCCACAAACGCGGCGATAATTTCGCCGATTTCAGCTTTGCTCAATTCGCGGGGGGTATGATACTTTTCCGAAAAAGCGATAGAGCTGGGGGCAACTACTTCGTTAGGCCAACCGCCCTGGGCCGGGTTCAGCCCGACGTTGCCTTCCCAGGGCCGCGATACACTGGCCTTGCGCCCGGCGTGGGCCAACTGAATCCCGCTCAATGCGCCGTGAGCCTTGAGAAAGCGGGTAATTCGGGCCATTGGCTCGATATGCTTATCGTCCCAGATACCGGCATCCTGCGGACTTATCCGGCCTCGCGCTTCAACAGCGGAAGCCTCGGTCATGACCAGGGCCGCCCCGCCAATCGCCCGACTACCGAGGTGAACCAGATGCCAGTCGTCCATCAAGCCATCTTCGGAGCTATATTGACACATTGAGGAGACCATAATCCGATTTTTGAAAGTTACTCCTCGCAAGGTCAGGGGTGAAAAAAGATTCGTCTCGCCCGTTTCTGATATGTCGGTCTGTTCTGCAATATTTCTCATTTGAATATCCTTGTCTGTTTTAATATTTGGCTTGCCAATGGTCTAAAACCCGAAAATTTATATATTTGGGTGAAGAATGCTCATAAATCCATATTATTTTGGTATACTCTCCGATTTTTCCAGGCTGGGGCTAACCGAAAGAGCTTCGATGGGTTCGGCGGCTATCGGTTGGGCCGAACCCAGATAGGTGCAAATACGGATACCGCCCAGCAAAATTATTGTGCCGACCAGCAGGGCCAGGCTGAACGGTTCGCCCAGAAAAAAGATTGCCAAAGCGGTGGTAAATACCGGCGAAAGCATCTGAATGGTTGCGGCCTGTTCGACCCGTAGCTCTTTGAGTAAAGTGTAGTAGACCGCAAACCCGATACCCGACGGCACGATGCCGACATACAGAATAAATAGCCAGGCTTCCAGATTTAGGGCCGCTAATCCCTGTGGTTCGAGCCACCAAAGTAACCCCCAGACCGGGATAACCGCGATTAGCTGATTGATGCCAGTCGAAAGCAATCCCGCCCCTGGATAGAGGCTACCGTATCGTTTACCCCACAGGCCATAGAATGCCCAACCCAGCGCCCCAATCAGCATTAACCCTAAGCCCAATGGCAAATTGCCAGTCTCAAAACTGCTTGCCAGTTTGCCCAAATCTCCGCCGCTAATTACAATCAGCATGCCGCTTAGTGCGATTGCGACCCCAACCATTTGTCGTCGGCTGAAGCGCGTGCCGAGCCAGAAATAGCTGATAACCAGCATCAAAACCGGGTTTATTCCGAAGAAAACCAGCCCACCGATAGTCGCCGAAATATAAAGAATGGCGGTATTAAAGCCAATCATATTGGCAATCATAAAACTGCCGCCCAACAGATAGGTTTTCCAGCCACCGACAAACGGGATTGGAGTTGCCCGCCGCCGATGATTGATGCCAAAGATGGTTAAAGCGGTAAAGCTTGCCAGGGTAAAGCGACAAGCTACCAGGGTAAAGGGAGTTGCCAGATGCGCCAGATATAGATGTTTGCTGGCAACGGTGGCACTTGACCATGCCACCACTACCAGCCCAAATATCAAGATTGGCCTAAGCTCCTTAATCCTCGTCCGAATTTTACTGCTCAAAAATATTGCCTATAAAATCTAAAGTCTAAAATCTGAAATAGGTTGTTTATTCCCCATCCGGGTCGGTGATGACCGCAAAATCCAGCTCACCTTTGCCACGTTGCCGCATTCGTTGGTAACTTTCGCGGGCCACTGCCAGCACCGGCACACTTAGCCCTGATTTTTCGGCGGCTTGCATGGCCTGGGACATATCTTTGTGCATCAAGTCCAGGCTGAACTGGGTATCCCAATTGCGGGCGGCAATTTTCGGTTTCTTTAATTCGCCGACCCGCGACAGAGTACCAATCATGGTATTCAGGGCCAATTCGCGGTCTATTCCGCCTTTTTCGCAAATCAGCATCGCTTCGCCTAGCGAGGCCAACATGACCGCCGCCATCTGGTTATTTGCCAGCTTGAGGTAGGCGCTGGATGCCGTCGGCCCGATATGGGTAATCGTGGCGGACATCGCTTCCAAAATCTCGCGTTGGGCTTCCAGAACTTCTTTTGAGCCGCCAACCAACAAATTCAATTGTCCAGCCGCCGCCGCGCCACTGCTGCCAGTCACAGGCGAGTCCAGATAAAATAAGCCCCGCCTCTGGGCTACTGCTGCAAGTTGCTGGCAACACTGCGGGGTTACGGTACTCATTTCGATAAAGGTTGTGCCGCGGGCGGCGGCGGGCATGGCCTCGTCCTTGATAAGCTGCAAAACCACTGGGTCGTCCCGCAACATGCTGACTACTACTTCGCAGGTAGCGGCAAGCTGGGCCGGGCTTTCGGCGACCTTTGCGCCCTGTTCGGCGAGGGGCTGACATTTGGTGGCATCCCGATTCCAGACGGTCAGTTCAAAGCCTTTTTTGAGCAAATTGCCCGCCATCCCGCCGCCCATAATTCCCAATCCGATAAATCCAACCCGTTTCATTGTTTGTTGCCTCCTGGTTTTGGTTATTTATAATTTTTAGAAAGTTGGCTAATAATACCGGGTAAAACGGTTTAGCAAGATTATAACATTTCAAGCGCAGGGAGGTCAGATAATCCGAACTGCTACTAAAGCTTGCGAGTTCCCTTGCAGGTGGGATAGCCAGAGCAACCCCAGAATTCGCTATAAGGCCCTTTGCGCTTGACCATCGGTTTTTGGCACAGGGGGCATGTAGCAACATCGGCAACGGCAGTAGCGGTCTTTTCGTCAGGAAGAGTCGGTTTAGAGCGGGCCAGGGCCGCTTTGGGGCGGGCCGGAGTGGTCTTGGGACGGGATGGGGCGGCGGTTTCGAGGTTGGCGGTAGTGGTGGCAGCAGGTTTACGAGAACGACTCCAGCTTTTGCCGGTAGCGCTGGCGGTTTTGCCGCGATAGCTGCGGGCCGCTTTCTTTTCGGGAATGGGCAGAGTTTCGGCGGGGACTTCGATTTTGGTTACTTCTTTTCGGGCTTGCGTGAGCTTTTCCATCATGGCGCTATAAACTTCGGCGACCAAAGGAGTCCACTGGCGCGACCCTTCGGCGACGTTATCCAGGTCGCCTTCCAGCCGGGCGGTAAACTGGACATCGAGCAATTCGGGAAATGACTTTACTAATAAATCATTGACCGCCCGGCCCAACGCCGTCGGATGAAACTTGCGCTCTTTCAGTTCCACGACATATCCCCTATCGCGCAAAGTGGTAAGGATGGTGGCATAGGTGCTGGGACGACCTATCCCCAGTTCTTCCAGAGCTTTGACCAGGCTGGCTTCGCCATAGCGGGGCGGTGGCTCGGTGAAGTGCTGCTCGGCGAGCAATTTCAGCAAGTCCAATGGATCATTAGCTGCCAAAGGTGGTAGGCCGCCCGCCTCGGTTTCTTCGGCATCACTATCGCCGCGCCCCTCCCGATAGACCGCCATAAAACCGGGGAATAGCACTCGTTCACCAGTAGCCCGGAAGAGGTAGGTAGTGGGGGTCGGGGGGGAAGTAGTTTTGAGTTTTGAGTTTTGAGTTTTGAGTTCCGCATGGGGAGGATTTCCCCCCGACCCCTGACCCCCGACCTCCGACTAGCGCCTCCACCTCGACGGTGGTTTGTTCGAGACGGGCGGGAGCCATCTGGCTGGCAATAAAGCGCCGCCAGATAAGCCGATAAAGCTGATATTGAGCCGGGGTCAGAAAGCCTTTGATTTTTTCGGGGTCGCGGTTCGGTTTGGTAGGGCGAATAGCTTCATGGGCTTCCTGTGCGCCTTTGGCCTTTGTGGTATAAAACGGCGGACGTTCGGGCAGATACTCTTTGCCGAAATGAGCCTCGATAGTTTCGCGGGCCTCCATTTGGGCCTGATACGCCACCTGGGTACTATCGGTTCGCATGTAGGTAATCAGGCCGGTTGTGCCTTCCGCCCCCAGGCCAATCCCCTCATAGAGTTGCTGGGCAATCCGCATCGTTTCCTGAGTTTTGTAGCGTAACTTGCGGGCCGCTTCCTGCTGCAAAGTGCTGGTGATAAAAGGTGGGCTGGGGTGACGCTGAACCTCTTTTTTGGAGACTTTGGCTACTGTCCAGGTGGCTTGGTTCAGGTCGGCGACTACCGCCTGAGCCTGTTCGCCATTCTCAAATTCCTGTTTGGCCTTGTCTTTTGGATTCCATAGAACCGCCCGGAAAATATCGGGTTTGCGCCCCGAAAATGGCGAGCGGGCTAAATCCGCCTCAACCGTCCAGAATTCGCGGGGTACAAAGGCCTCGATTTCGCGCTCGCGCTCTACTACGATTCGCAGAGCCACACTCTGCACTCGCCCGGCACTCGTCCCGGCCTGTACCTTGCGCTGGACAAAAGGGCTGAGATTATAACCAATCAGCCGATCCAACACCCGGCGGGCTTGCTGGGCGTTAATCAGGTTCATGTCCAGTTGACGGGGGTTCGCCAGGGCAGTTTTGATCGCCCGCTCGGTAATTTCGTGAAATTCCACCCGGCTGACCCCGGCTTTACCCTGATTCAGCCCAGCCGCGATAGCAATATGCCAGGCAATCGCCTCGCCCTCGCGGTCAGGGTCGGTTGCCAATAACACCTGGTCGGCATCTTTCGCCATAGCTCTAATCGTACTGATAATCTTGAAGCGGCCTGCCAGGGTCTCATATTCGGGCAGAAAAGAGCCATCCTCGACGGTTACTCCCAACCGTTTGGCGGGCAAATCCCGGACGTGGCCCATCGAAGCCTGGACGCTATAACCTCGACCTAGATAGCGGCTGATAGTTTTTGCTTTGGCAGGCGATTCTACAATTACCAGAGTGTTTGCCACGATTTGCCACCTTATTCATTCCCTAACTTGACCTTATCAGCCTAAATATAGCACATTCTTTCTACAAAGGGAAGTGGGCGTAGGCAGAGAAATACAGAAGTGAGGCTGAGGACTGAGGACTGAGGTTTGGAAGACGGAAGACGGAAGACGGAAAAAAATGAGCGGGTGCAGTTTAACTCAAAACTCAAAACTCAAAACTATCTTACTGACCACTGACCACTTTCATTTCAAGCTGATTGTGGTATAATTGCCCGGTCATTAGTTGACGGGGCGTAGCACAGCCCGGTAGTGCGCTTGCTTTGGGAGCAAGAAGTCGGAGGTTCGAATCCTCTCGCCCCGATTACCCTATCATTTTTCAGCGATATTCTCTACTTCTTCGCCGGTTTCCTCTACTCCAGCCTCAAGCGGGGCGGTGGGGTCAGTCTTGAGCCAGATAGTGAAGGTTGTGCCTTCGCCGGGAACGCTTTTGAGGCTAATCCGTCCACCGTGTGCCTCGACAATGTGCTTGACTATCGCCAGTCCTAGCCCACTACCGCCAATCGTGGCGCGGGTACGAGCTTTATCCACTCGATAGAAGCGGTCAAAAATCAAAGGCTGGTCTTGTTCGGGAATACCCGGCCCGGTATCCTGAACTTCCACTCGCGCCCACTGTTTGCCCCGATACAGCGACAGAGTAATTTCGCCTTCTTCCGGGGTGTACTTTATGGCATTATCTACCAGATTCAATACCGCCCGTTTGAGCCGGTCACGGTCTCCTTCTACCGTAACCGGCTCAAAGTGACCCAACTTGAATTGCTGACGGCGAGGGGTCGCTAGCACCCGCGTTTCCTTAAACACTTCCAAAACAATGTCATCCAGTTGGACTGGCACTAACTCGACGGTCTGGCGGGCATCGGCCTGGGCCAACAGCAATAAATCTTGCACCAACCGCTGCATTCGGGCGCTTTCGCGTTCAATCGCCTGGAAAGACTCGGTCTGGTTTTGCGGGTCAGGGTTGCGCTTGAGCAGGTCAATATTGCCTCGAATGACCGTCAGGGGAGTGCGTAGCTCGTGGGATGAATCGGCGATAAATTGCTTTTGGGCCTTAAAGGTCTTTTCAATTTTTTCCAGCATGGCGTTAAAGGCCCGCCCCAACCGACTCACTTCATCATTCAGTTTGGGATTGGTAGCAATCCGCTCCTCCAAGTTGCCACTGACCGCGATGCTATAGGCCGTATTGGTAATATGCTCAATCGGGCTGAAAATCCGGCTGGTCAACCACCAACCGACCAGTCCCAGTAATATCATCGCCGCCAACGCCGAAAATATAAAAGGCCAGACCAACCCGCGCCCGACGGCCTCGAACTCTTGCAGACTGCGGACGGCCTGAATGTAACCGCCTTTATCTACCCGCTCCAAAGGCACGCTATAAACCCGCGCCCTTTCGCCATTAGCCAATTTGACATAACTAAAACCATAGCCCTCTTTCAGGCGCTGGCTGAGTTCCTGTTGAGTGGCTGGTTTCGACATTACTTTGAGGTCGGGAAGCCGCTGCAATACCCGACCTTCATAATCTACCAACTGAACATAGGTCAGGGCGGCGGCTAATTCTTCCGGTTCGTTAATCGAGCCGGGCCGAATAGTCCCGCCAGTTTGGGGAGTTTGGCCTACGCCGTAATTGGTGGCGAAATCGTTCAAATCCTGGGGCATAAAGCCGCTACGAGCAAAGAAACCTCGCACTTGCTCGGTGCGCTGCATCAAATCGCGGTCAACTTCGGCTTCCAGGTTGCGAATAACCGAGTTGTAGACTATAAAACTCAAACTAGCCATGACCACCAAAATCATCAGGGAATAAATCAGGGCCAGCCGTAATTTAATCGAACTTGAAGCGTAAAATCGGTACATCTAAAGGTATCCCATCAGGTTTTACTACAGAATTACTTCCACACGAAAAATTTCTCGGAAGTATAACCACTCTGCTGGGGCGGTTATAGCAATTTTGCCCTAAATGGGGCGCTAATGCAAATCTACCAATCTTTATTGACAAAGTTAGTAAACATTGTTATACTTCTGATATATAATCAGCTTAGTCAAGAATAATTAAAGATGCTTTTAAGGGTGGTATTTAGGATTGTAAGCTGAAAATCAAGTAAACAGGAGAAACAAACCATGATTACCAGTGAAAATGGTCTTGCGGCGAAAGAACGCCGCCATTTCCGGCCCAAAATCGCCCAGAACGCGATTGAGTTGATGGGGAATACTCCCTTGGTGCGGCTGAATAAAGTTACCGAAGGCGCAGTCGGCAACGTAATCGCCAAGCTAGAAGCCTTTAACCCCGGCTTTTGCGTCAAGTGCCGGATTGGGGTCGGTATGATTGAGGATGCCGAGCGGCGCGGTGTATTGAACCAGGACACGATTATTATTGAGCCGACCAGTGGCAATACCGGTATCGCTCTGGCCTGGGTTTCCGCCGTCAAGGGCTATAAGCTGAAACTGGTTATGCCCGATACCATGAGCATCGAGCGCCGTTTGTTGTTGCGAGGCTACGGGGCAGAGCTAGTTTTGACCCCCGGTTCGGAAGGGATGCCCGGCGCGATCCGCAAGGCTGAAGAACTGCTGGCGGAAACCCCCCAGGCCTGGATGCCCCAACAGTTCAAGAATCCGGCTAACCCTGAGATTCATCGCAACACCACCGCCCTTGAAATCTGGGACGATACCGATGGCGAGGTGGATATTTTAGTGGGCGGCGTTGGAACTGGCGGAACGATTACCGGAGTTGCTCAGGTCATCAAGCCGCTCAAGCCCAGCTTTAAGGTGATTGCGGTTGAGCCGACCAATAGCCCGGTGTTGAGCGGCGGTTCACCTGCTCCTCACAAAATTCAGGGTATCGGGGCGGGCTTCAAACCTGATGTCCTGGATATGGGATTAGTAGACGAAGTTTTTCAGGTCACGAATGAGCAATCCATCGAGATGGCCCAGGCTATAATGCGGCGGGAAGGTCTGCTGGTCGGGATAAGCTGCGGAGCAGCGGCCTATGCTGCCGTCCAAATTGCCAAACGCCCCGAAAACGCCGGGAAAAATATTGTGGTAGTTCTGCCAGATACCGGCGAGCGTTATTTAAGTACCGCTTTGTTTGCCGACATCCGCGAACAATTGCAACTGACCTAAAAGGCTAAGATTAGAAGGCTAAGATTAGAAGGCTAAGATTAGAAGGCTAAGATTAGAAGGCTAAGATTCAAGATGAAAATAACCAGTAAAGGGGAGTATGGTATCCGGGCGCTCTTCGATTTGGCCCAACACTACGCCCAGAGTCCCCGTCGCAGCCGCGAAATCGCCAAAGACTTGAACGTACCGGAAGACTATCTGAACCAGTTACTGATTGTTTTGCGGCGGGCCGGTCTCATCAATAGTTTGCGGGGGCCACAGGGTGGGCATGTGCTGGCCCACCCCCCCCGCCAGGTGAATCTTTACGAGGTGGTGAAGGTGCTGGAAGGCGATATTTCTCCAGTGGCCCACGATGTCGAACCGGCCTTGCTAAACGAGGTTTTGAATACAATCTGGCAAAATGTGGAAGATGAAACCGTCGGGATTTTACAGGCTGTAACCCTGGAAGATTTGTGTGAACGCTACGCCGAGCGGGAAGCCGAATTGCAAAAACAGGCCAAGATGATGTATTATATTTAGTATAATATGTGGTATACTATAAAATAGTACAACGCCAGGGGAAACGGCCTGGCGTTGTTGCGAAACGAACAACGAAAGGAGATTTAACTCGTGTGGTGGGCCTTAGTCCAAAGAAGGTCGTCCGCTACGGGTTCGATTTCCGCCAGTCAGACGTGTCAACAAGTTTAGCACCGGGTTAGAATTTCAAGTCCGGCTGTCATCTTGTAAAGCGCACTTCCCACTCACTTACTTGCGTTGGTTTGCTCTCACATTGGTATTATGACATACCAACATTACAGAATACCTTACAGTAGACTAAATAATAGACCAATTTTTTCTTCTGAATTATTTTCCTGATGCTTTATTATATCCCCTAAATCCCGCCCACTTTTTATGAGCCTTCCAATTTTGTCCCTTTAAACTTAACCAACTTTCCCTCTAAACCCACCGCCAGACTTGCCGACATGGTATATAATCTCGGGTATCTTGAATAGTAAATACTATTGCTAAAGCAAAGCTAGAAAGCATTGATAAAACCGATGAAACGCAACCCAACCAATTTGAAAAATGACCGAAAAGCCCAAAGAAATCCTTTGGTTGCCGAAACTCAGCCGGAAATCGAAGCCCAGAAAGTTAGGTATTCGCTCACGGATGACCCATTTCTGAAAACCGCGCTGGTTTGGGGGCTGGGTATCCTTTCGATGATCATCTTTCTGCAATTCGCCATGCTACAATTGTTCAACAACTATGATGAGCGATTGGCCTCGCTGATGCCGTTTCTGGTGGTATTTTTCGGGGCGGCCTACATGGTCAGGTTTATTGGCGCACGCCCGGCTTTGTATACTGGCATTTGTGGCCTGACAGTTGGGGTCGGTCTGGCATTTTTGGGGCTGGTCAATGAGCTATTATCGTTTCAGGGAGTTTACTTCGAGTCGTTTGCCCGGTTTTTACTGGTAGCCTTTGTGCGCGGAGTAGGAATGTTCGCGGTTGGGGCAGTCGCGGGTTGGGTAATGACGCGAGGGCGAGTGCCGATTGAAATCGAAATGCCCACCAAAAAAGAGGAAGAAGCCGCCCGCCAAGCCGGGGAAGCCCTGCCCGCCCCCCGCATCGTGACCCCGCTTGCCGCCATGCCCGGTTCCCCCGAAACCAATGCCGCGCTACTGGAACAACTTGAGAAAGACCCGATCTCTCTGATGACCGATAAAGAGCGACAGAAATTGGTGCGGCGGGCCGCCCAACCCAATTCTAGGTCTGCCGGGAAAAAGTAAGACGTTTTCTGGAATTACTGGATAGCTGCTTGATTATCAAGCTAACTTCTAAGCCCGGAAGGATGAATATGGAATCCGAGCAATCAGAGCAGGGTGAGAGCAACCTCCCAAGCGGACTGGCACAACCGTCCCGCCGGGCGTTGGCAGCGGCGGGTTACACTTGCCTTGAGCATTTAACTAAAATTAGCGAAGCCGCGCTAAAGAAACTGCACGGCATTGGGCCAAACGCGCTTAAACAACTCCGCCAGGCTCTCGAAGAGCAGGGACTCTCCTTCGCCGATGAGAACAATACCAACACATCCGCTTAAACGGCTCTGTGGCAAAGTTAAAAAGAAAAATCAGAAGTAGTTAAATTGGTTTTTCCTTATAGCTTTATCCAAAATTTTCAACCTACAGCGGTACTATAATAAAATAGTACGTAAGTACCAATTTACACTAGCCTGGTTTAGGGTTAAAATTGGGATTATAGCGCAAGCTATTTGGACCAAGTTGAATTGCAGCGTGGTTGGGTCCTCGGGTTCTTGAAGGATAAGCCTACCTAGATTTAACCCCCACTTTTAAATACTTCTACATCGGATATAGATTAAACCTCTAACCGCTTATAGTCGTCCTATTGTCGTAGCCATAGTCATAGCAGAGCAGGATAAAAAAATTCATGAGGCGGAAATATAAACAGGAGAGTAAAATGGCAATGCCGCGCGATTTGTCATCCGACGAAAAAGCCGCGCTTCTTGGGATTGACCTCGAAATACTAGGAGAACGTATTCGTCGCGCCAGAAATGAGAAAAAACTTTCACAACGCGACCTGAGTGCTGATTTGTTCACTTCGGCCTATCTATCCTCGCTGGAATTGGGCAAAACCCGTCCGACCCTGGAAACTTTGAGTAATCTGGCCTACCGTCTGGAAAAGTCGGTGGATTTTTTCCTGCGCCAGACTAGCGGTCTAAGCGGAGAACTGGACGAAGAGCAGGCCCGGATTCTGGAAGTTCGGCTGGCGCTCTTGACGGCCCAGGTAAATCTGGAACGCGGGGCGGACGAGCGGGCCGAGAAAGGTTTGCAGCAGGTGGCCTTGCATCTAGCCCGGCTGGGTAGCCTGGAACGCGCTCGCTATTATTATTTGGGCGGCAAGTTCTATAATTTGCGTAACGAGCCGGGGCGGGCCATCGAAGAGCTTGAGGAAGCCCAAAAGTACCTCAGCGACGGTTCTGACCTGGAGTTGGAGATTTTAATCGAAAGCGCCCTGGGTCAGGCTAACTATGCCCAGCGCCGAATTATGCCCGCTTTGACCCACTATCTGACCGGGCTGGAAAAAATCAATTCGGCTAAACAAATCCTCGCTGGTAATCTTAAGTGGAAATTATTGATGAGCCTGGCTAATTGCTATCTCGCTCTCAATGACTGGGAACAGGCTATTGGCGCTTTTCGGACGGCTCTGGAACAGGCCGATAATGCTTTGGACCTAATTAGTCAGGCCGAATTATTTTATACTCAGGCCACTACCTATGGCGATGAGGGTGATTTCCAGCGGGCTTGCTTGAGCCTGGGACGCAGCTTCCAGATTTATGAGCAGGTGGAAGACCAACGCCAGATGGTGCGTACCCGCAATGCCCTGGCGGATATGCAGGCCCAGACTGGACAATACGAAAGTGCCGAAGGTCACGCCCTGGAAGCTCTCAGGCTCTCCCAGCTTACCTCGCTGAATGACCATTGTCAGGAGCTGGCTGGACTGGTCACGCTGGCAATTATCCGACATAAACAGAACCGTCTAAATGAAGCCCGCGACTATGCTAATCAAGCCTTGAAGCTGACTGAGAGCTGTGATAGCGTGGCCCAGTTGGGCCGCTTGTACCAAACCGCCGCCGAAATTGAAGCCGACCTCGGCGAAAAATCGCAGGCCGAAGCTTACTACCGTCAGGCCCTCTCGATTGTCGAAGCTTCTAATATGGCGATTACTCTGGCAGATATTTATCATAGCTATGGGCAACGTCTGCGGGCCTGGGGCGAAGTAGACCGCGCCTTTGAGTACATGGAAAAAGCCTACCGCCAGCGCGAAAAAGGCCGGGCTGAAGCGGGGGTCGGGGGATAAAAGTGCTGAGTGCTAAGTGCCGAGTACATCTGTCTAGTAGTTGGTGATATTACTCTAAATCCAAAATTATTTCCCGCTCTCTGATTGTATTTACTCAGCACTCAGCACTTAGCCCCCTGTTAGTCCAGCCTCACCACCGGATTTACCAGCTTGCCGATATTCTCGATTTC
>JBBRSG010000138.1:0-15927 GCA_038245615.1 Chloroflexia bacterium
GGAGCGCCACACTTAGGCTGAGTATGCAAAGCCGCTTCCCCGCGTTGCTCGATTTTTGTGAACCATTGTGAGACCGCGCCTTCGGAGACCCCGACGGCTTCGGCAATTTTAGCTTGTTTCCAGCCCTTCTTTTTGAGGGCCAGGGCTTGGAAACGGCGCTTTTCGCGCCAATCCGGTTTTGAATTATTAGTTTTAGTCATAGCACTAAAGCTTGCATAATCTAGGCCACCTTTAGTTTCTAAAGCTCAGGTCAGTAACGTAATAAAATGAGTCAATCTCGAAAAATAAACTATTGTCATATAGCTTCAACTTTGCTATACTTTTGATTAAATTAACATACTCTTTTCCATTTCTCAATACGAAAGCTGCAAACATATTTATAATTATAAAGTAGGTTTGTTTTATGGCCTCCAACTTCACTACTCGGCCTAACCGAAATCGCGAACTTAGTTTTCATCAACGTCTGTTAGCTGGAGACCCGGTTGCGCCTTCGGAACTGGCGGAGGAATATTTATATCATCTTTCTAACCATCTTAAATTAAAATTCCCGAAGGCAGATTCAGCAATCCGTGATGAGGCGGCGGCGGATGCCTGTTTAAAGTACGCTTCCCAACCTGAGTCCTATAATCCAGCCCAGCGCAGTTTATGGGGCTATCTCAAGATGTCGGCAGAAGGCGACGTGAGAAATGCCCAGGCTAAACAACGCCGCGACCAGTTTAGATTTGAGAGATTGGTTAAATTTGAAGGTGTCGAGCTTTTTACGGCAGATGGGAATAATACTATAGAGGAAGATTTTTTGATGCAGGAAGAACTAACCGAAAGAATCATAAACTTGAAGGCCAAAACTCGGTCAGAAGCTGAAGCCATCGCCGAGACCGCCCTAGACCAGACCCTGCTACATCTGCTTCAGGCAGGAGTGCGGCGTACCGAAGAATATGCCCGAATTTTGCAGATTACCCAGCTCAGGCCAGCCGAGCAAAAACGGATTGTAAAGAACCATAAAGATCGGCTACGGGTGCGGCTCAAGCGTCATTTGTCAAGAAAGCCTCCCCCACCTGAGAAGTAAGAAAAAGCAGTTTGTTGTTATTTATAATCCAACATGGAGCGATTTATGAGCGATAACGACCCGGCCGAGCAAGCCCATTTGCTCAGTTTAGCCGCCGCCAGAGCTTCCCGCCAGCCGTTTTTTATGGCTTCGGCTCTGGAAGCTTTTCGCCAGGCTACCGACACCGATGAAGCGGGGTTAGCGACCCGGTTGGAAATTGAGACCTCGAAGTTAAGCCGTCTGGCCTTGTGCCGTCGCCCTACTCCGGCAGAGAGCCAGTCATTTGGGCGGGAGGTGCAAGCGATTGCTGAAAAATTCGGGATTGCCCCGGCAAAGCTGGCTAATCTTTTGCGGCAGGTAGCGAGCTACGAAGCTGACAAAACTGCCCGGCCCATCGGCTTGATGGCGGCGCGGGATTATAGCGAGGATGAAGCCGAATCCGAAACCACTGAGTCATCCAACGAGACCCAAGAACCATGAACGAGCTATGGCTGACCGAGGTAGCGGCGGAGTTCTGGGAAAAAGTGGGAGGCTATAAGCGCGATTTTGAATTAGCGGCGCTGGTGGCTTTGCCTTGGAGTATCGAACGGTTGCCGGGGCTGAGTCTGAAAACCGCCCATAGCTGGTTGTCGGCGCGAGGCTTCAGCCCTAATCTTACTCGTTTGGCGAGCGGGCCTGACCGAGCCTTGCGAGGCTGTCTGGTGGCTTTTGGTGAACCGCATAATTTTGTGTTGCTGGATGAGCTGGATACTCCCGCCGAACAGCTTTTCAGTTTGGCCCACGAAGCGGCTCATTTTCTATTGGACTATTTGCACCCGCGCCGCCATACCACTCAAAAATTGTCGCCTGCCCTGGAGGAGGTGCTGGACGGAGAGCGCCGCCCGACTACTGCGGAGCGCCTACAGGCGGTATTGTCGGGAGTGTCGTTACAGCCGCATTATCATTTTATGGAGCGCAATAGTGCCGGGGATATTTTGAGCGGACGGGTGCGGCAAGCCGAAAGCCGGGCCGACCAGTTGGCCCTCGAACTACTAGCCCCGCTTGAGCTGGCCTTGCCGATGGTGAAAGCTGCAACCAAAGGCCAACCCGGTTACGCCGCCCGTCTGGAAGCCGCCCGCAAGGTGGTCATAGAAGAATTTGGCCTCCCCAAAACCATCGCCAAAGACTACGCCCGCCATCTGGTCGAGCAAGCGGGCGGTCAAGAAAGTTTTATGGAGTGGCTGAACAGTTGAGGATATACAAGTCCGCTTCAACGCGGCAATTTTATTAGTAATGTTCAGGTTGTTGTTAAACAACACCTTTAGAACATAATTTCAGTCTCCTTCGGCGGGGCAACTTCTTATCAATAGCATCTTTGTACTCTGTCATTTGTGTAATGATACCACAAAAGAGGAGGTTTTGAAAATAATATCTGTAAGACTTTTAAAAAACCTTGACATTTGCTTAATTGCAAGGTAATCTATTCCTGCGGTTCACTTTTAGCACATAGGGAAAAAAAATGTTTATCATACACAATAAAGACCGAAAAGAGCTATTGGAGTGGCTGGCAATAAAACTGCCAAGCGATACGCGGCGTTTTATTGCCACAACTCTTTTTCTGGCTGAGAATAATACTCGACGCTCTACTATAGCCGCGATAGTTGGTTATAGCGAGGATTGGGTATATGCCATTATACACTCATACAGAATCGGTGGTATTGAAGCGGTACGCCCTAAACCGATGGGTCGGCCTCCAAAGCGTAAGAGAAACGACTCATTTGAGCAAGGGCGGTTTGATTGGTAATTATAACGCAAATATCGGCACAATTCTTGTGAGAGTAAGCTCTGCTTTGATAGCCGAAGTATAGCTTACTCTCACAAAAGTATATCAACATGAGCATTATTAAGAACCTATCGCACTTTTTTGAGATTGTGGGAATAATACATGTAAGCAAAAATATGGCCTGGCGGCTCGCCAATAAATAACTACAAGCAGCTGTCACTTGCGGGGTATATCCATGAATAATGATAAGCATAACCCGGATGAGGGCGACCCCTCGACGGCAAACGAGCCGGATACTATCGCGGCGCATTTGGCTGAACCGCTGGAACAAATTCTCGACCTGGCGACCTGGGCCGAGGGTGATGACCTTTCGCGGGCTTACGACCGGCTTGACCGGGAAATCCGCGACTCAGTCCAGCAAGAAGAGCGGGTCGGCGAGGAAATTCGCCGTCGGGTACTGCCGCTGATTCGCAATCGCTCCAAAGCGCCGCCTGGGGCTGGGCTGTATGCCGCCACCCGTGAGCAACTTGAGGCCGTCCATCACAATGTCCTGTTTAACGGGGCGACCGTCGCCGCCGACGGAACGGTCGTGGCCCACGATACCCTGCTGATGACGATTGCCCAGATTGGGGTTTGCACGGTCAGCTATATCGGCGAGACCGGCGAATTTCGCAAACAGCTTTTCCGGCGGGATGTCCGCATGGACGGCGGCGACCCGGTAGAGGAAATGATTAGCCTTCTGGAAGAGCGCCAAAACCGGGCGGCTTTGGGCTATGATGATACTCGTGATGAGTTAAATCAGCTGATGCGGCGCGGCCTGATGGAATATGCCGAGCGCGGGATTTTGCTGCGAAGTGGGCCGGGTCGTTGGCTCATGGGTCACGGTAGCCCCGTCCCCCGTGAATTACTGACGGTAGGGTTACAGACTATGGTTTCAAGCAGCCTGGAAATGTTGAATGTTTTAATTCTTGAGCATCAGAAATTTGTATATATTCCGAGTGCGCCCCGTGAATTACTCATTAGCACATTGGGGAACACCCTTGCACCCGGACAATTCTTGATTGTAGATACCCTCTACGAGTCAATGAATCGTTGGGCAAATGGCAATATTTATAGCCGTGAAATGGCCCGCAAGGTGCGGCAGTTTGTAGAAGAAGTCGGGCCGAAGGTCGTGCGGGGAGTCTTCCGGGCTTCGGCCAGCAGCCCGGCCTGCGTCTTTTATGCCCACGTAGACCACGCCCAGGAAGCGGCCCTGATTGCGCTGGCGGACAGCGTGTTGCAAGAGCATCGCGGCTTCCCGATGTTGCTGGATTTAGCCGATACTTTATGTCGAGTGAGCTTTGAGCCAGCCGGTTTCCGCACGATTGTGCAGCAAAGCTATGCCAGAGCCGGACAACCTTTCCGCTATTTAACTGAGCGCGAAACCAGGAGGTAATTTTATGGAAAAGCCAAAAATAGGCCGTCAGGGGTTTGATTTTCTGACAGATAGCGATGAGGCGGAGTATAACCGGGTAGCCGAAAACCGCCCGCGCTATATGGTTGCCGAAACCGCCCAGCCCCTGGACCCAGACATCATGGAGCGCATCGCTCAGATCGGGCAGGAAGTCGGCGGCGAGTTCAAGGCCAACCCCGCTCATTATGGGGCGATTGCCTGGACGATGTTTGATAGCCCCGGTAGCGACGATAGCACTATCACCATTTTGCTGGAGCGCGACAATATTCGGCTGACCCCTTCCCAATCGCTGGTCCGCATCGTCAGTGAGGATAAGGCCGATGGGCAGAGGCGGACTTATCTGGGCATCGTTACTAAAGGGCCATTTGCCGAGCCGGACGGTCTGCGGGCCGACGCGCCGTTGGTGGTCACGACTACCATCAAGAATATGGTCTTTACGCCCCAATATCACGGGCGCTGTCAGGTCGAATTGATGGGCGAACTGGTGGAAGGCCAGTTGATGCCACCGCGCTTCCGGCCTTTGCCCAAAAGCCCGGTTTGGGTGCTGGACGAGACCGAAACCGCCCGTTATCTCAAGGTCGAAGGGGACATTAAGTTAGGCCGGGCCAGTGGTCACGAAAATATTTCGGTGGGTATCCCCAGCGACCGCAAGGCGGTGTTACCCCGCCACACCGGGATTTTAGGGACGACGGGCGGTGGCAAAAGCACAACGGTTTCGCGCCTGATTGCCGAAGCCCAGCAAGCCGACTTCGCGGTGGTGGTGCTGGACGTAGAGGGTGAGTATACCTATCTATCCGAACCGACCGAAGACCCGACGATGCTGGCGGCCCTGGGAAAACGCGGTCTGGCTGCCGCCGGGGTCGAAAAGCCCTTTATTCTGCATCTGGTAGGCCGCGAGACGGCGAACCCGGATTATTCGCGCAAACGCGCTTTTAGCTTGCGCTTTTCTAATTTGTCGCCCTATTTTCTCAAGGAAATTCTGGATTTGAACGAGGCCCAGGAGACTCGCTTTCGCAAGGCTTACGATTGGGCCAAATTGCTGTTGCGTGACCTGAATATCTATCCCAAGAAAGGCACCTCCGACGAAGCCGAGGCCTTGAACCTGGATGAGTTTGAGACTGGTTATCCCCGCTTGCGGCTGGAACACCTGATTGATGTAGCAAATTATTATTTGCGGCAATTGCAAAAGGGCAGCAAGGATAAAAAGAGCCAAGAAGACGAGCCAGAAGACGACATCTATTTATACACCCCGGAATTCAAGGCCAACCAGTCCAAATTGGCCCAGCGCATCCGAAAAGAGGGGACCGATAGCGAGGCGAGCTGGCTGGCGCTATTAGGCCGCCTGCACCGCTTGCGCCGCCTGAATGTATTTGACCGCGACAAGGACGAGGCCGGAAAGCAGGTTGAACCGCTGGATTACACCAGGATGCTTGAGCCGGGCCGGGTCTATATCGTGGATTTGTCGGACACCGATTCGCCGGAATTGAATAATCTGGTGATTACCGAAATTCTGCGCGGCATCCAGCAGCAGCAAGATGCAGCCTATGACCGCCACGAAAAGCAAAACACTCCTTTGACCAAAGTGATGATTGTGATTGAGGAAGCGCACGAGTTTTTGAGTGACAGCCGCATCAGCCGGATGCCGCTATTGTTCCAGCAGGTAGCCAAAATCGCCAAACGGGGTCGCAAACGTTGGCTGTCGCTGGTCTTTGTGACCCAGTTGCCCCAACATCTGCCGCGTGAGCTTTTGGGCCTCATAAATAACTATATCCTGCACAAAATCAACGATGCCACGACCATCAGTATGCTGCAAAAGACTATCGCCGGGATTGACGAAAGCCTATGGCGGCGGTTGCCTGGCCTCGCCCCCGGACAGGCCATTTGCTCCTTTGGTCACATGGCCCGCCCGCTCCTGGTAGCGATAGACCCGGCCACCGCCAAGCTGCGGATGATTGACTGAGTCTGATTAAGTTTGTCGCACTTTGGCGAGTTGGTGGGAATAGTATATAGAGGTGTAAAAATGTTTGATTTAAGTGACGAAAGCTTGCGCTCCAGCTTTAAGGAGTTTTTCAAAGTTGAGGCTTATAACTATCAAATTGAAGTTGCCCAACATCTTTTAAGTGGGAAAAGCGTAGTTTTGCAAGCTCCAACCGGGGCGGGCAAGACTAATACCGCCCTGTTTCCCTATCTCTATGCCCGCCAGAACCTAGCAGCAACCCAATTCCCGCGCAAAATGATTTACTCGGTAGAGCGGCGTATTTTGGTGAATAATTTTCACACTGAGGTCGAAAAAATACTGCAAGAGAGCAACTTGAAAGCAGCATTAGAGGCTAAAGGCGAAAAGTTGGAGGCCACCGTCTTGACCGGCGAGCGCCCGGAAGACCGTGAAATGCGCGGTCACATGCTTTTCACCACGATTGACCAGACTCTGAGCAGCTTTTTATTGACCCCTTATTCCCTTTCGTCACGGGTGGCAAATCTCAATGCCGGGGCTGTCGCTTCTTCATACTTGGTATTTGATGAAGCCCATCTGTTTGACCCTGATACCGCGTTACCGACTTTGATGTGGATGCTACAAACCCTCAAGGACGTTACACCGACCTTGCTGATGACGGCGACTTTCTCAAAGCCAATTTTGGATAAACTGGCTAAAACCACCGAAGGGGTAGTGGTAACAGTTTCCCCGGAAGAATTGAAGAAGATACCGGCCCAGGCTACCAAGAAACGCTACTTTCAGATGGTTGAGATGCCTTTAACCGGGCAGGCGGTCATAGATAAACACCAGCACCGCTCGATTGTGGTTTGCAATATGGTTGACCGGGCGCAACAGCTTTACGATGAACTCGAAGCGGCAAAAGACCCCGCTACCGAGTTAATAATGCTGCACTCCCGGTTTTGGCAGGCCGACCGTAAATCTATAGAGAAAGAGTTATTGAAGCTGTTCGGGAAAAGTGAAGCCCTCAAAACCGGCAGTGCCATTCTGGTTGCGACGCAAGTCATTGAGGTTGGAGTTGACATAACCTGCGAGAATTTGCATACCGAACTAGCCCCAGCCAATACCGTCCTGCAACGCGCCGGACGTTGCGCCCGTCACCCCAATGAAGAAGGCACGGTATGGGTCTATCAGGTCGAAAGCAAACTACCTTACGAGGCTAATAAAAAACAAGCTGATAAAAAGCCAGAAGATGACAAGCCGCAAAAAGAACCCAGCCTGTTTGACTCAACTTTTAGCACCATTAAGGGTTTTGGTAGTGAGCCGGTAACGTTTGGGATGGAGCAACTCTTAATTGAACAGGTTCACGAAGAGGCTGATAAAAACACGCTTGCTAAGATTGAGGCAAACCGCCCCTATCATGCCGGAATGATAGAGGAAGCTATTAATACTCCGGGTGAAGGTCATTTGAGTAGCCTCATTCGAGACGCTGACTCCCGCTCTATTCTGGTACACCCTAAACCGGAAGAAATGGAGAACCCTTATAGTTACGAAAGCTTCTCGGTTTTTGACGGTAGTTTCCGAGGTAAGCTTAAATGGCTTTTGGCGCAAGCCGAGGAGTTGGGTTTGGATTGGGCCGTGAAGTGGCCCGAAGCTATTCAGGATACTGAAACCACTCAGGAAATAGAACGTCGTCCGACGCAATATAGGTGGAACAAACTTGAGGCGGATAAACAGGCAAAATGGCAGCCAATTGTAGTCGTAAACCCGCAGCTAGTAAGTTACGACCAAGCGCGTGGATTTCAATTTACCCTTAACCAGGGCGAACCTTGCCAGTCTAAGCCGGTGGAACGGCAAGCCAGAGAGTACAGCGGCTATAATTATCAACGTGAAACCTATGCCGACCACATAAAAAATGTCAATGGGGCTTACGGCTACTTTAAATTTGATGATGAAATTGCCTTCGCGGTTAGCCGCTTGCAGGCCACCTTTGGCCCGGATTTGCCAGCCGGACAAATTGACCTGGGAATTCGCTTGTCTTTTGTGTTCCACGATGCTGGAAAGCTGACCGAGGGTTGGCAGGGCGTAGGTCGTAAATGGCAGGCGGAAATTAAGCAGCCGGTGTCTGACCCTAAAATCATGCTGGCCCATACCGATTTTGACCGGGGTTCACAGCGAGACTTGCAGCGAGATTTTGAGAAGAAGCCCGGCAACAAGCGTCCGCCCCACGCGGCGGAAGGGGCTTATATCGCCCAAAAGTTTATCTATAACGCCTTAGGCAAAGATTTATACCGCCCGGTAGTCAGCGCTATTGCCCGTCATCATTCGCCCGGCGCAGACAGTTTGAGTCAATATAAGTTGCATAGCGGGGCGGCTAATGCGCTTGTCGAAGCTTTATCTATAATCGAGCAAGGTCAACCCTGGAATATCAACCCAGGGGTATTGGTAGAGACCGCCCCGATTGGAACAGATAAGTTACGACCTAATATGATTGTAAAGGCCAGCACCGAATTGGAACTGGTACTTTACATGCTTATTATCAGGGTTTTACGGCTGGCTGACCAGAATTCATTTAGCTATTACGAGGCCCATAAGAAAGCTTTGTAGGAGGGGTTAATGTACCAATCTATTTACTATATAGACAAGAGCAGTAATACGCCGGGCGATACTCTGGCGGCCTATGGCTTGGCCCGCACCTTCCGGTTTTTGCTGGATGCCAGTAGTTATGGTGGTTCTAAAGAGGTGAAAATCAAGGATGAAGGCGATAAATATGCTATTCAGTTGCCGGTCACTTTGACCGAGCAAATGATAGATGGTTGCGGATTCTTTAGGCTTATTCCTTTTATTTTGACCCCCAAGAATGGGAGTAAGCAGCCTGCAAATGTCTTCATACTCGACTACGAGGATACTAAAACCAAAGTGGGCGAGTACTATGAAAGGCTTAAAGGCTTGCCACCTGAATTAAAGGGCAAAAATGCTGACCCGATGCACCCGGCTCTGCAAGAGCTAAAGACTATGCGCCCTAAACCGAATTGGCCTACTTTCCAGGCGATTAATCAGATGGCGGCTATTATCGGCTATAACGATATGGTTGCCCGGTGGGAAGAAAACGCTACGGCTTTTCCAGCCTTGCTCAAGCTGATATTACAAATGACTTGCAGTTCACCCAATCAGCTTGAAAGGGCGCAAGCGGAGTGGAATACCGGGGTTAAACAGGGCTATTTCAGGGGCAAAGCCGAGGCGACCGCTTCCCAGCTGTTTAATCCCGCCAGTGGCAAAGGTCAAAATTCCGCCAAATCCAGCACCCTGACGATGGGCAATCTGACTAACTTTTGGCTAATCGAATTTCTGAAGTGTATCGGTTCATTCGAGGCAGCGGCCCCTCGGATTATAAGTAATCCGAAAAACCCACGCGCTAAAGACCGTAAGCTCTATGTCCTTGCGCCTACCGATATTGAGCTTGAGGTTAATAAGCAGGTCTGGAACGAATTTCAGGAAACTTTCAGGAGTGCTACATCGGTAAAGATGGATATTAACGCAGCTTTGACTTATACCCGGGTCTTTCTAAGACGCAGCGAGATAATGGCCCAACAAATGGCCTCCGATGACCCGGAGGCCTGTGGCCCGGAAAATTATGTGCAGGGTTTATGGTCGGTTTTTTATAAAGATTTAGGTAATAGCTCCGCCGTCATGAACCTGTCTTTTATTGGACTACCCAACTGGGTCAGAGACATTACTACGCCCGAAAAAGTAGAACAGTACCGGGAGATTATCGCGGAGCATGAAAACTTGCTTAAACCTTTAGCCGAAGAACGGTCAGAGGAATGTGACATGTTAATGACTTACCGTAATTTTCTGAGCGGACAGGATTTAACCGCCTTGCTGGATTTCTATGCCGATTATGGGCGGTTTTATATGGGCGTAACCGAGCGAGAATGGGACAGACGCGGGCGTTATCTGCGTTTACCAACCACTAATAATCTGGAGGTGATAATGAAGGACGAAAAGATTGATTTGACGGTAATCATCAAGGACACGGGCTTTTTGCAGGTAGCTTATGCTTTGCGCCACAGCACTGTTATTCCGCAACGCAACAAAGCTCGCGGGAATGACCGCTTATACGAACCCAAGTACGGGTTGATTCAGGAATTGAAACGCAAGGGCCAATATGAACGCGAGTTTATTACGGCTCTAAGCGATTTTGTTTCAGCTTATAACCTTGAGACCGAGCAGGTCTTTGAGCGCAAGAAAGGCTTTGAAGGGGAAGCCAAAGGGCAGGCTTTGCACCAGCGCAAGCGGGTCGAAAAGAAGCACCTTGACACGCTTATTGAACTGGTGCAAGAACATGGGTCGGCCCTGATTTGTAACTTGCTGGCGGCTTATGGTTCGGCAGTAGACCCACGCTCAAAGCAAGAAGGCGAGGCTACACCGGCGGATAAGCTTGCTGACGAAACAACCGACCTCGAGAATGGCGACCAGGAATAGACATATTTACAGGAGGATATTAGGATGGCTACTCAGATTTATTCCCTGACCATCAGTGGACAGGTGACGCTTGACCTGCATTCGCTCAACAACGAAGGGGGCGAAGGCAACCAGATTGCGACCCGGATGGTCAATATTATCGGCAGCGAGGATGAACGTTTACACCAGGTGAATGCTATTTCGGGCGATATGTACAAGCATATTCAGGCCGAACACCTGCAACGAATTGCCAAGCAGCGTGGTTTACCCTTGTGCCTGGGGTGCCAGGAGTTCAACGCCAATCGTATTCTAGCCGATAGTGAGTTTATCGGCAGCTTTAACAAGCAGACTCCCGACCGGGATGTGGTTGACTCCATGCTGAAAAAGTGCGTACAGGACGACCTTGAAGGCATCTTGATTACAGCTAATAGCAAGGCCCTGGGTCGCAAATCGGCGGTAGAATTCGGCTGGGTGGTCGGAGTGCCGGAACAGGTCACGACTGATAGCTATTTCCACGTCAAGTTTGTCGAAGATAGCGGCAAGCTAGGCGATAGTACCAAAAAGGACGCGTCGAACTTGGGCCAAAATATTTTCCATCGGCCTGCCAGCAGTGGCAATTATGCGGTAGTGGTTTCGGTGGAAGTGGCCCGGATTGGCTTTAACGACATCCGGCAGGAATATCCGGTAGATGACCGGGAGCGGGCAACCCGGTTCGCGGCTTTGATGGAAAGCTTGCTTTATACTTTCCTCCAGCCCAATGGCGCGATGCGTAATACCCAACTTCCGCATATTGTGAACTTCAATGGAGTGGTAGCTTACACCACCGATGTCGTACCCGCGCCCTCAATCAGTTCGCTCAATAAAGAGTATGTCGGTCAGCTGAAACGGGTGGCAAAGAGCTTGAATGACTTACGAGGTCAGGAAGTAGTCCAGTTGAAACCGTTCGACTCACTGGCGAACTTTGCTGAAGTTATGACCGACCTGAGCTTGAAAAGTGAGCCATACAAGCTGAACTATGGCAAGAAGTAGGAGGCCTGTATGTGGGTAACGGCTGAGTATGAGGCCAGCAGCCTTTTCTCGCTCAAAAGTAGCCTGGCTACCAGTTCGGCGGGTAAAACGTTGCTGGTTCCCACCCCTTTTACACTCAAAATGGCGCTGCTGGACATCGCCATTCGGACTCGGGGGCTGGCGCAGGGCAAGCTTGATTTTGATTGGCTACGCGATATGAATATAGCCCTCCGTCCCGCCGAGCGAGCCTTAGTTACTAATCTGTTTGCCAAAATCCAGAAGCCTAGGCGAACCGATAAAAAAGCTGAAGAGAAGAAAAAGGATGAGAATGGAAATGAGATTGTAGAGGAGGTTGAAAGTGAGGGGGAAACCGAGGAGGGGGCCGGGCCTTTTGGCCCGACTATTGCCTATCGGGAATATGTCCATCTGCAAGGAAGATTAGGGCTGGCCTTTGAGGTTCAACCGACTCTATTGACCCAGGATGCCCCCGCTATCCTGGCTGATTTACTGGTGCAGCTGAATTATCTGGGTAAACGGGGCGGCTTTTTCCAATTAGTAACGCTCCCAGAGCAGGTGGAAAGCGTGCCGGTCAGTTATGTTACAATTACCAGCGCGGGTGGGTCGGTGCCATTTCCAGGACTTTTGCAGGTTTTGGATGACTGCGGGCCGGAATTAAGCTTTGAAAAGGCCGATATTTATTCCGATAAAAAAATTCGGCTGGGCAAGGAACGGACTTTACGTTCGATAGTTTTGCCCTATCAATTGGTGCGTTCCAGTCGGAGTTACAGCCTTTATCAGCGGTTAGATTGAGAGGCTATTATGCAAATGAATAAAGGGTTTACGGCCCAGCGGTTCGAGTTTCGGTGTGAGGGGGGGTCGCCGGTGGTGTTGAACCAGCACAAGGGGGCGGCTTTGCGGGGGGCGTTGTTTAATAGCTTGCGGCGAGTCGGGTGTAGTCGGCAGGAGTTGCCGAGTTGTCGGCCTTGCTCGCTGGTCGAGGTCTGCCCGGTCTCGTTTTTGCTGGCGACGGTGGATGAGGAGGGGCGCCGGGGCGGCGATGTGCCACGCCCTTTCACGATTCAGCCGCCATTGGGGGAACAGAATATTTTTCAGCCGGGCGATAGCCTGACTTTCGGTTTGACGTTGTTTGCCGGGTCGCTCAATTTTCTGCCTTATTTGCTGGTGGCACTTCAGGAGCTGGAACGCGAAGGACTGGGGGCTAAGTCGGAGCATCTGCCGGGGCGGTGGCGGCGCGGGACTATTCGGGTGCGCGAGATTGTGGCGCTTAATCCGCTTTCGGGGGAGCGACAGGTGCTATTCGAGCCGGGAAAGCGGAGTGTCGCCGCCCCCGAAATTCCGGTGACACAGACCCAAGTTGAGGAACTGGTGGGCGGTATGGCGGACAAGTTGATCAAGCTTCACTTTTGTTTTCATACTCCGACCCGACTGATTGTCGAGGGCAAGCCGTTGCGCCATCCTCAATTTCCGGTCTTGGTGCAGCGTCTGATTGAGCGGGTCAGCAGTTTATCGCGGGAGTACGGCAAGGCTGAAATGGAGCTGGATTTTGGGGAATTGATGAGCGAGGCTCAGGCGGTGCTATTGCCCGAAAGCCGGGTGGAGTGGGATGCGGTTCGCAGCTATAGCAATCGGCAGCAGCAGGATGTATCGTTGAGTGGGTTTATGGGGGAGGTGACTTTTGTGGGGCGGCTGAATCGGCTCTTGCCGCTATTGGTGTGGGGACAGCTTACCAATGTCGGCAAAGATACGACCAAAGGCAATGGCTGGTATTCGCTCAAAGTCGAGCCAATCGAACCAGTCACGGATTAGTTTTCCCCAATTTTACCCGAAAAGCTGCCGAAAGGCGGCTTTTTTATTTGCCTCAAGCTAAGTTGTCGAACTTTATCGCGCTGGCGGGAATAGATTCATGACGGAAATATTTTTTGAGAAAATCTTGAAACCGGAAAGGCGGGTAGAATTTATGGCAAAGAAGAATGTGACCGAGGCGACTAAAGTGGTAGATAGTATGCTGGATGACGAAACGACGGTGGCCCTGAAACCGCGCTCGGAGCTGATTGTGAACGAGCGGGGGTTATATATCGGCAAGCATAGTGAGCGGTTGCGGGTGTCGCGCAAAACCGAGGTGGTCGAGGAGGTTTCGATGACCGATTTGCGGCAGGTGCTGATTACCAGTAGCGGGGTAAGCTTGAGTAGCGATGCGGTAGAGGAGTGCGTGCGGCGGGGCATTGGGATTCACTTTCTGGATTATAGCGGGCGGGCCTATGCCAGCCTTTTTTCGGGCCAGCTTACCGGGACGGTCAAGACTCGCCGTGAGCAGCTTTTGGCCTATACCGACCATCGCGGCCTGACGCTGGGGAAGGCTTTTGCGGCCGGGAAAATCCGTAATCAGCTGAATGTTTTGCGGTATATGAATAAGAATCGAGTGAGCAAGATGCCGGAGCTTTTCGCGGCGGTGCGGCAGGCCACGATTGATATGGAGGGGATTGCGGACGATTTGGCGCGGCTGGATGGCCCGAATATCGAGGCGGTGCGCGGTCAGCTGCTGGCGATGGAAGGCCACGCGGCCCGGCTCTATTGGGAGCAGTTCAAGCGGCTCTTACTGGTAGAAACGGATTGGCCTGGGCGAGAGGGGCAAGGGGCGACTGATTTGGGGAATAGTCTGTTGAATTATGGTTATGGGGTGCTTTACAGTCGGGTGGAGCAGGCTTTGGTGTTGGCGGGACTAGACCCTTTCGCGGGGTTTGTCCATACTGACCGACCCGGTAAGCCGAGTCTGGTGTTTGATTTGGTGGAGGAATTTCGTCAGCCGGTGGTAGACCGGGTGGTGGTGGCGCTCTTGAATCTCAAGGTGGAGTTGAGCCAGGATGAGGAAGGACGATTGTCGCCTGAAACCCGCAAGCTTTTGGCCCGCAAGATTATGGAGCGGTTGAGCGAGGGTCGTGAACCGTATGAGAGGAAGCGGCAGTCGCTCCAGTATATTTTGTACAGCCAGGCTCGGCATATTGCTACTTTTGTGCGGGGCGACCTGGGGCGGGATTATGAGGCGTTTATGTGTAGCTGGTAAGGGTCAGGGGAAGTTCAGGATGGAAGGCGGAAGATGGAAGTAAGAGGGGACGGGGGTTAGGGCGTTTAGGCGTAGCTGGGGGTAGTTTATTGTTGATTTGAGGCTAGTTTGCTAGTAAGGAGGGTTTTAGATGATTACACTTTTTGTTTACGATATTAGCAATGACCGGATTCGGACTAAGATTTCCCAGATTTGTCTGGATTATGGGTTGAAGCGGATTCAGTATTCGGCTTTTCTGGGAGATTTGTCGCTCAATCGTCAGGAGGAGTTGTGGCTGAAGTGTCGTCGTCGGTTGGGGGGCGGGGTGGGCAATTTGCAGCTTTTTGTGCTTACGCCCCAGGATTTGGCGCGGTCACGGAAGTATGTGAAGGCGGGGGAAGTGGAAGCGGGGATAGCTTTACCTGCCGGGTCGGGTTCAGAGAGTCCGCAGTTAGGGTCGGGTCGGGCGGGGTCAGCGATGCCCCGGAGTGGCGAAAAGCGGAAGGTTAAAATTCAAGGCGGGTCAGGTGAGGTTGTAGAGTAAATTTTAAGGGTTGCCAGAAGGAGGTTCATGGTTATGAGTATCAATTTGACGGTGAGTGATTTGCGCCAGTTTGAGTATTGCGCTCGGATTCCGTATTTTACCCATGTTTTGGGGTTGTTGCGAACTCGGCCTACGACTTATAAGATGGCGGAGGGTTTGTTGGAGCATGGGCGGGTGGAAGATTTGGAGGAGCGGCGGAGTTTGCGGAGTTATGGACTGAAGCAAGGGGAGCGGTTGTTTAAGGTGCGGTTAGTTTCGGCGGAGTTGGGGTTGTCGGGGTTGTTGGATATGGTAGTGTTGACGGAGGAGGAGGCGATTGTGGTGGAATTCAAGAATGATTTGCATAATCGGATTGGGCCGAATCATGTGATGCAGTTGGCGGCGTATGCTTTGCTGATTGAGGAGCGGTGGGAGCGCCCGGTGCGGCGGGCTTTTGTGCATTTTATTCCTACCAAACAGTCGCGGGAGGTGGAGGTGGGTCAGGCCCAAAAGAAAAGGTTGCGAAGTCAATTACAGGCTTTGCGGGGGATGATTGAGAGCGAGACCTTGCCGGATGCGACTCCGGTGCGGGGTAGGTGTACGGATTGTGAGTTTCGCAATTTCTGCCCGGACATCTGGTCTTGAAGGAGATTTGGTGTTATACTGGGTTTGAGGATA